>DATGXQ010000001.1:0-1790 GCA_035298905.1 Nostocaceae cyanobacterium
GCTATCATATGATGCCCCATTACTGCCGCCCCTGCGCTAGTGCCTGCTAGGGTCAACTGCCCCGCCTTCACTCGCTGCCGGATTATTTCCATCGCTGGCGTGTCTGATAGAACGCCGCACAGGCGCAACTGGTCTCCTCCTGTCAAAAATACCCCAGTACAGGCTTCCAGGGATGCTTTCGTCTGGGAGTCATCGCATTGTTCTCGTTCTCGAATGTCTAGAATCTCAACCTTTTGGGCACCCATTTCTTCAAAAATGCGGATGTACCGACCACCGATAATGGCAGGTTCGCGTGAGGCTGATGGAATTATTGTAATATACGCCTTATCTGCACCAGCACGAACAAAAAAAGTTCGCAGAATTTCGCGTCCGTGAACCTTGTCTTCTGCGCCTCCGATAACTAGAACGGCGGTTTTAGTTGCTTGGGGTGTCCTCATTTCCAGCGATTTAGCTTTTAATTGCGGCATTGTGTTTCTCCTGTCAACAACTTCAGGTGAACTGAACAAGGTTAGCAGCCTGTTGGTTTTCGCCCTTTGCTTGTTTGTGAGGACACTTTCTGAGAAGTTGGGATTGCTCTCACTTCTGGCTTAACGCACACAATGCCTCAGCCTACATGTGTCCGTTGCTGTTCCTCATAGCCAGAGCCTTGTTTTTCACCTATCCACTTTTCCAGACTGACAAAATGTGCTTAGGATTCTGGACTTAGGGGCGAGCAGGTCTTGACACTCTTATTTCTGAGGCTGGCTTGATGCATCCTGGAAGTTGTTAACTTTGGTTGGATAATAATTTAAATTTAGTTGTGACAATATTTAAACATAAATTAAGTAATTAGAAAAACTTCTGGCTTGACCAAGAAACAAAGAATTCTGGTACTTTTAGATACTATTGGTCAACTTTAACTCTAATTTTACCTTTCCTTAGCTGCTTGTGTTTGCCAGATATTCAACTTTTAGATTAGTGTCCTTGAATACGAATTACTGTGCGTTTTGATATAGTTACGCTTTTTCCTGATTGTTTTACCTCAGTCCTGAGTTCTGGTCTATTGGGTAAGGCCCTAGCTAAACAGATTGCCCTGGTGCATCTGATTAATCCCAGAGACTTTACCACTGATAAGCACCACAAAGTAGATGATGAACCCTATGGTGGTGGTGTTGGGATGCTGATGAAGCCAGAACCGATTTTTGCGGCAGTGGAATCTCTGCCAATTCTCCCCCGACGTGAGGTAATTTTAATGAGTCCCCAAGGTCAAACTATCAATCAACCCCTACTGCGGGAGTTGGCCACCAATTACGACCAATTAGTGGTGATTTGTGGACACTATGAAGGGGTCGATGAAAGGGTGCTAAATTTAGTTACCCGTGAGGTATCTTTGGGTGATTTTATTCTGACCGGTGGAGAAATTCCCGCTATGGCTTTGCTTAACGGTGTGGTACGTCTATTACCCGGTACTGTGGGTAAAGTAGAATCACTCAAATCAGAAAGTTTTGAGGAAGGTTTATTGGATTATCCCCAATACACACGTCCTGCTAATTTTCGTGGTTGGCAAGTTCCAGAAGTCTTACTTAGTGGCAATCACGCGGAAATTGCTCGCTGGCGCTATCAGCAACAAATTGAGCGCACCAGCTCACGCCGTCCCGATTTACTGGAAAAATGGCTAAAAGAGAAGGAATTAAAAGACGCAAAGAACGGAGACGCGGAGATGGGGAGATGGGGAGATGGGGAGATGGGGAGAAAAGAATAAAAGTTTACCCAATCCCCAATCCCCAATCCCCAATCCCCAATCCCCAATC
>DATGXQ010000002.1:0-5117 GCA_035298905.1 Nostocaceae cyanobacterium
CGGACTAATGAAAAATCAAGGTTTTCAAACCCACGCAGGTGGCCTTCCCTACGGGAAGCCGCTACGCGTCTTGTTTGTGTAGACGCGGTTTCTAACCGCCCATTTTTTGTTAAGTTGACACCTATGGGCACTGCCATGTCCTTTATTTCTACTTATCTAATCTATCATTAGCATCCTTCGCTAATTGAGTACAACCCACACTAGCCACCATTCCCACCGCAGCCGTAATAGTTCCCTGTGGTACAGCACCCGATAGCATCAACCCAGCGCCAACCAAACTCACACAGACAGAAGCAGCAGCAGCGAACAAAGCCAGATTAAAGCTGTAACGTGCTTGGCGTAAACGTTCCATAGCGATGTTATATTTAATTTGGGCATCTGTATAAAGGGGGACAGTAACGGGTGGTGTTTGCTTATGGGTTTGGTTGGTAACGAGTTTACCTTTCATCTTGGTTTCCGACAACTTAACTCTACTCCTCTAGCATCCCTTCTAATTTCTCAAAACCTGATTGCTACAAGGTTTTTCTGTGATTATTCTGTGATTGTTTCATGCTTATTTTATGATTACCTGAACCATTCAATTAACATTTAGTAGGTTGGGTTGAGGAACGAAACCCAACAGCATCTCTTGTTATCTTAGGGTTAATGTTGGGTTTCACTACGTTCAAGCCATAAGATTTAGTAGGTTGGGTTGAGGAACGAAACCCAACAACATCTCTTGTTATCTTAGGGTTAATGTTGGGTTTCACTACGTTCAACCCAACCTACAAAAATTAAATTAATGTTCTTTACTTAATCAGATTTAGTTTACTTTCATTCTTCAACTCAAAATACATAATCAAAATTATGAACACAAACAAACAAATGATATGCGCTACACCTGAAGGATTGAAAATAGCAGAAGAAGCATTAAAAAAATGGTGCTATGGAGAAGAATTAAATTTATCCAAAAAACTAACTGGCTGTGTAGGAAGGAGTACAATTCAGAAATTTTTCAAAGGTGAAAAAATTAAAGTTGTTAAATTTCAAGATATATGTAAGGAACTTAAAATTGATTGGGAAGAAATAGCAGGATTAAAAAATTCTCCAGAATTACCAAATCATGAAACACCAAAACTAGAGATAGCACAAGAAAGCCAAATTGATATTGATGCTTTAGTCGAGCAGATGCGTAAAAAAGTGAGTGCCTATATTAGAAAAAATTGTGGCACTATGAAAGTTTTAGACATGACTCAAGAAATCGGTTTAGATGACATTTATACTGATGTGAATATTTTAGAGAAGATTACCAGTAGACGACCTAAAAATATAGAGAAAATTTTAGCAGAATGTAAAATAGAAGATTTGGAGCGTTTTTCTTTAAATACTGGAATAGAAGAAAGGATTCCAGGTTTAGCAGCAGTTGAAAGATACTCAAAATTAATGATATTCGGGAAACCAGGAGCAGGAAAGACAACTTTTTTAAAACGGATTGCTATTCAATGTGATTCAGGAAAGTTTTTAGCCAATCGTTTACCTATTTTTATCACACTCAAATCTTTTGCGGAAGCGGAAAAGAAAACTAATTTATTAAAGTATATTTATAGTGAATATTCCATTAATGATATTTCTGAACGAGAAAGTATTAAAAAAAATTTACAGCAAGGTCGAGCGATAGTTTTACTAGATGGTTTAGATGAGGTGAAACAAGAAGATGATAAACGAGTTGTCAGGGAGATTCGCAAATTTATTAAAGATTATGATGCTAGTCTTTTTATAATTACTTGTCGCATAGCTGCCAAGCAATATGTTTTTGAACATTTTACAGATATTGAAATGGCAGATTTTGATGATGATCAGATTAAAGAGTTTGTAACTAAGTGGTTTAAAATTAAAGATGCTGCTAAAGCTGAAACATTTATTGAAAAAATAGAAGAAAATCAACGCATTAAAGAATTAGCGACTAATCCTTTACGTCTCACATTTTTATGCTGGCTGTTTTCTGAATCTGTAGACTTTCCTGAAAATCGTGCTGACCTTTATGAACAAGGTTTAGAGATTCTACTGAGAAAATGGGACGGTACACGCAGTATTGAACGTGATCAAGTTTATAGAAAATTGCCTACTAAGCGTAAAGAAGATTTACTAAGTGAAATTGCTTTTACAACTTTTCAGGAAGGAAATTACTTTTTTAAACAAAGGCAACTTGAGGAATATATTAGTAATTATCTTCAAAATTTACCTGATGCACAAACTGACCCGGAAGCACTGCTAGTAGATAGTAGAGCGGTTTTAAAATCTATTGAATCACAGCATGGATTATTTGTAGAAAGAGCTAGAAATATTTACTCTTTTTCTCATTTGACTTTTCATGAATATTTCACAGCTAGAAATATTTATACCAGTCGAAATCAAAAGCAGGAGTTAGAAAAGTTAGTTGAACATATTACAGAACCACGTTGGAGAGAGGTTTTTTTGTTAACTGGAGGAATGTTAAAAGAGGCTGATGATTTGGTGTTGTTGATGAAACACAAGATTGATCAACTTTTAGCCAATGATGAAAAATTTCAGCATTTTCTTAAATGGCTGGAGCAAAAATCTAGTTCTGTAAAAGTGTTTTATAAACCTGCTGCTGTTCGAGCTTTTTATCTTGAGTGTGACCTATTCCTTAGTCTCAATCTCTCTATCTCTCTTGATCTCGACCGCTCTACCGATCGCTTGTTAGGTTTTGACTTAAAACGCTCCGCTTTGTTGGATCTTGATCGTTCCCTTTACAGATACCTCTCCGCATTCAGAGGTTACAGATCCAGAAGTTCGATATCCAGTAGCTTACTAAGCACCCAGATATCTATCTTATATTTTCTCTCTTTATCCTTGGACGAATACCCCAAATTACAACAGAAGTTGCAAGAGCTAGAAGAACAGCTACCAAATACAGATGAAGAAAACTGGGATAATTTAGAACAGTGGGTAGAAATAGACGGTCGAAATTGGACTGAACAACTCAGAGCAGTGATGATGCAATATCGCAATATTGGCCATGATTGGCAATTTAACGAAAACCAAAAGAAACTGTTACAACAATATTATGATGCTAATTATTTGCTAGTCGATTGTCTCAAAGAATGTCATCTTACCCGGTCGGTGCGCGAGGAAATAGAAAACACTTTACTGTTACCAGTGCAGAAAGGTTAAGGTGTTTGTCGCTGCGTCCTACAGGGTAAAAGCAGGACTGTATTACACCCAACTCACAAGGGTTGTAGCTGCTTTGCTCAAGTTCCAAGCTTGACGTTTCGTGTTCAGAACATCAACTTTCATGCTTTAAGCTCGACATTTCGACCCTAAAGCTCGGAGTTTCGACCTTTTAAGGATACAGCTGGCGAATAGGGGGTAAGACCCCTCAGCTAAACGATAAATCAAGGCTTCTGGCGCAGATATAGCGAAGCTGTCACCAGGGGCAAGATAGCCTGAAACTCTTGATATATATAGATTTCAGCGATGTTTGAGTAAAATTGACACTTTGGCACAAATCTTGGGTATCTATAGCTACAAAAACCGGAGTATTTACAATACCTTCGCCAAAATAAGAGTATGAAGAAGGAGGGCTAATGTAGTAGAGTAATGTCTTCCACAACGAAAACTCAAAAACTACAAACAGCCCATGTACGACATCATAGCACTGTTACAATGCCTACTACCACAAATAAAAGTGACAACAATGCAGCAAATGACCCAAATTATCATGGCAATGTTAGCAATGAATGGGCGAGTCACTATGTTGGGAATATCCCGTTGGACAGATACAGGTGGTAGTTATCGAACAGTATTTAGATTCTTTCATACAGTCATCCCGTGGGCAACAATACTCTGGCTATTTTTTCGACGACATTTGTTTTGTCCAGAAGATGAGTATTTATTAGCAGGAGACGAAGTAGTAGTTAGTAAATCAGGCAAAAAAACTCATGGATTAGATAAGTTCTTTTCCAGTCTGGCGAACCAACCAATATCAGGATTATCTTTCTTTGCATTATCTTTAGGAGTATCAAACAAAAGCACTCATTTCCCATTCAGATAGAACAGGTAATCAAGAGTAAACCAGAAAAAAGTAGTGTATCGTCAACCCCAGAAATAAAACCAAAAGAAAAACGTGGGCGCGGACGGCCAAAAGGTAGTAAGAACAAAAATAAAACTGAGGTGATGTTTAGCCCTGAATTATTGCGAATTCAGAAGATGATTAATGGATTATTCAATTTACTAGTTGGCTCTATTCCCCTCACTTACTTAGTGTTAGATGGTCATTTTGGTAACAATAATGCTTTGCAGATGGCTGGTTCTGTTAACTGGCACATTATTTCCAAACTACGTCATGATTCAGCATTATATATCCCTTACCACAATCCTGACCCTAGTTCTCTTTGCCGTCGTAAATACGGTGAAGCAGCCCTGAAGACGGGTTTCCCGCCGCAGGGGACTGCTGAACCCGAAGGGAGATAAGATAGACTATCGCCATCTTCCAAACGAATATCTACGTGCTAGTAGTATTGAAGACAATATCCAAACTGATATTTATCAGGCTACTTTATTGCACAAAGAGTTTTCCCAACCTTTAAATGTAGTGATTTTAGTTAAAACTAATCTCATCACCCAGGCTCGCACTCATGTAATTCTGTTTTCTAGTGACTTAAATTTATCTTATGAGAAACTGATTAACTACTACCAACTCCGGTTTCAAATTGAATTTAATTTTCGTGATGCCAAGCAGTTTTGGGGACTAGAAGATTTTATGAATTTGGGTCAAACTGCTGTCACTAATGCTGTTAATCTCTCATTCTTTATGGTCAATTTATCTTATTATCTTTTAGCTCAGTTTCGTCAAGATAACCCCGACTCTGGGATTATTGACCTCAAGGCTTACTATCATGGCTGTCAATATGTGCGTGAAATACTAAAAATGCTTCCAGAACCACCAGAACCTATTTTATTAGCCCAGATTTTTGCCAAGCTGACAACTCTTGGACGTATTCACGCTACTTCTACAGGTGTTCAAACCTCGTAAATTGGCAAAGGTATTGAATGGGTGGGAGCAAATATCATCTTAAATCTTTCCTCCCCTGCCTCCCCTGCCTCCCCTGCTTCCC
>DATGXQ010000003.1:0-3667 GCA_035298905.1 Nostocaceae cyanobacterium
GGGGCGGGATTAAGAAAAGTAGCTGACCCTTACAAAGCTTTAGTAACTGCTAAAACTCATCGAGATATTGACCCGTCATCCCCACCAATTACCGTTAATTATGTACATACTGCACCCACTCGTTCTAATTCTGGGTTGCAAACTTTGGTAGCGCAATTTGCTAGTGTTTCTGGTAAACGTCCAGAACAGTTAGCGGTGGGGGATGTGCAGAAGTTCCAACCGCAAATTCAGCAAATTCAAAGTAAAATTACTCGTTATGGGGTTTCTACCAATTCTTTAGCGCAAGCAATGGTAAAAAATGGGACGTTTTGGGCTTCAGTAGGTTCAGTTTATGAGTCTAGTGTAATTGTCGCTAACTCTGGACTGCAACCGGGACAACAACGTTATGAAGCAATTTACCCCAAAGCTACATTTACCTCTAATATGCGGGCAATTTTACCTAACGCGCCTTGGGTAAGTGCCGATGAAAAAGCCGCCGCAGACAAGTTTATCACTTATTGGCGATCGCCCCAAACTCAAAAAATTGCTACAGATTTAGGTTTACGTCCTGGGACACCAGGAGTCCCATTAGGGGCTAAGTTTACACCAGAATTTGGCGTTAACCCCCAAGCTCAGTATGACTCACTGCGACCACCACAGCCAGCAGTTGTTGAAGCAATGTTAAAATCTTGGCAGGAAGCAGCCAAAAAACCGTCTTTGGTGGTGGTAGTAGTTGATTCTTCCGGCTCTATGTCAGGTAATAAACTCCCCGCAGTTCAAAGCACTTTACAAAACTACATTAACAACTTGGGGCCAAAAGAAAAAATTGCCTTAATTGATTTTGACTCATTAATTCGTCCACCAGTATTAGTTGATGGTACACCCCAAGGAAAAGAGCGTGGTTTGCAATTTATTAGTGGACTACAAGCAGAGGGTGGTACTGCATTGTATGATTCTGCTTTATATGCTCGTAACTGGCTACAAAAAAATCTCCGCAAAGATGGAATTAACGCCGTTTTAATCTTAACTGATGGTGAAGATTCTGGATCAAAAACCAACTTAAATCAATTATCAGCAGAATTGAAAAAAAGCAGTTTTAATTCAGACCAAAGGATTGGTTTTTTTACAGTTGGTTATGGTAAAGAAGGTGAATTTAATCCTGATGTGTTAAAGAAAATTGCTGAATTAAATGGCGGGTATTATGCTAAGGGAGATCCAGAAACTATTGATAAGGTAATGGCAGATTTACAAGTAGAATTTTAAGAGTGAATTTTCAACTGGAGTTAAATATGAAAATTGCCAACCCGCTTCATTATCCAGTAGCAGTATTAGCAGGGGGAATTACTCTTTTTATAGGTGTGCGGCTGGTACAATTACCCAGTCCGGTGATGCTACCTGTAGCGGCGGTAATTTCCTTAGCTGGAGCAAGTTTTTTTAAATCACGCGAACCACAGTATTTAGAATTAGATGACCCCAAATTAGAACGAGAAATTAACACAGTAAAAGCCTCTGCTTTAGCTTTAGCAAATAAATCCAATGACTTAATTTTAGAAGCAAGAAAACTGCTAAATGATACCTTCCAGGTGGAGCTTTTAGCATCAATCCAAATGAGTAGCGAAAAATCAGCAGAATTACCGGCTAAAATTGACTATTTAGCCAAAAGTTTAAAGAATAGCACTTCTCTACTTTCTGTTGATGAATTAAAACAGCAACTAACAGAAGTAAATCAAAAACTTGTTGGTAGTTCAGGAATTGCAAAACAGCACTTAAATCAACTCGCTAATAGTCTAAAACGTAATATTCAACTAGCAAAAGAAGGTGAAGATACACGCCTAGCGAGAATTATCAATATTTCGACTTTAATTCAAGATTCTGCTGGAGTTTTGCAAAAATTACAGACTCAATTACATGCAGCTGATTTAACTGATTCTGAGCAAATTCAACAACTACAATTAATTAGTGAAGAGTTAGTTAGTTTAGAAGAAAATCTGGATTTGCTGCTGCAAAAATAAAGACAATTTCCAGACATATAACAGAGATATTTCCCAGTAGATAACAGGTGCTATTTCCCAATTGATACTTCCTTGATGATGATATTTTACTTACCAAAAATATGCTGAAGATTCAACAAAATTCTGATCATCTTGTCATCAGACAAGATAAGGCTTTATCAAATATTCTGGGATATACCTTACTTTCTGTTTTCTTAATACCATTTTTCATATTTCCCCTTTCTTTTATCTCCTCGTTCTTACCACGCCAGCAGACACTTAAATGCACACGCTCTGAACCAATCCAGGTAAATTGTCAAGTACAAGAGACAATTAAAGTTATTAATCAAAATAAAGAAATATCCTCTATAAATTTAACGGGAGTTGAAATAATTACCCACTCTGATCAAGAGGAAAATTATCAAGTTTATCAGCTGCAATTGATATCTAAGACTGAAAAATTTAACTTTGGCTATTCTAGATTATATCAATCAGAGATTAGCCCACTTGCTCAAAAAATAAATTCTTTTCTTACTAATCCTACCCAAAGAAGTTTTCAATTAACACAAGAAAATAACGTGCCAGAAGGAGTTAATTATATGCTCATATTTTTTATTTTTTGGTACGGTATTTTGATTATATCGGTTCTGACGATAACGTTTAGTTTCTTTTCTTGTCCATTAGTAGAGATGTGGGTTTTTGATCGAAAGTGCAATAAATTAATACTTACTAAACAGTTCATATTTAAACTTCAGAATAAATCTGAGTATGCACTTTCAGGTAAATCTTATCTAGAAACTGAGTATATCAAAGATAGTGATGGTGATGAGTATCATCTCCGTCTTATCCTTGAATCTGGGGAAAAGTTGACTTTAAACTGTCCCAATAACGAAGTAAATCAGATGTTTCAAGTTGTTGGAGAATTCCTGCAATGGAAGCAACAAAATACAAATGGAAATAAAAATATCAGATTCCAGTAAAGGTAAGAATGTAAATTTTTAGATGAGATGATTGACAATTAAGTATTGATCAATCATAAAAAAACTTTCTCTTAATTTTGTTGAGGAATTTATGAAAAAACCACAAGCTAAACGCCAACAAAAAATTATTACTTCCACTGGTATTATTGTTGCTTCTCTGGCTTTAACCTATGTTCCCATACCAGGGCTACAGCAAACTGTAGTGATTGTTAGTGGTACAGAACTGCAAGAACCTTTAGAAAAATTAGAGGCGAAATTTGAGCAGGAAAACCCAAATATTAAATTAGAACTGAAATTCCAAGGTTCTCAAGATATGGTGAACAAATATGTTGACCAGAAGAATGATTTTACGCCAGCAGTGCTAATTCCGGCTAATGGAGAGATTGTAGCAGAATTGAGCGATCGCTTCAAATCAATTAACAATAATAACCCATTTTATGACTCACCAAAACCCATAGCAAAAACTTTATTAGTAGGTATTGCTTGGCCAGAAAGAGGAAAAGTCTTATTTCCTGATGGACGCTTTCAATGGTCAAAGTTAGAACAAGCAATGCAAGCAAATAGCTGGGATAAAATAGGTGGAAAAACTAACTGGGGTAGTTTTGATTTTGTTACCACTGACCCCACCCGTTCTAATAGCGGTCAAGTAACATTAAGTCTCTGGACACAAGCAAAATTAGGTGGGAATATTAACAATAATAGTTTTAGTAGTCCATC
>DATGXQ010000004.1:0-6590 GCA_035298905.1 Nostocaceae cyanobacterium
CAAAGCCTTTGAACAGATTAGGACTGGGAGTGTCTTCAAAACCGATGATTCTGTTGCCAACATTAAAAGTCTCTTTGACTATCATGTCAGCGTTGCCGGAAAAAAGAATTTGAAGTTAGTAACGTATGAAGCAGGCTCTCATATTGTCGGCATAGGAGAAGCCCAAAACAATGACTCATTAACCGAATTCTTGATTGCGATTAACCGTCATCCAGAAATGTCTAAAGTGTATCTCGAATTACTCAACAATTGGAAGCAAGCAGGAGGAACCCTATTCAACCACTTTAGTGATATAAGTGTGCCAAGTAAATATGGCAGTTGGGGAGCGTTGGAATATGTGAGTCAAAACGGTTCACCGAAATACAATGCCTTGATCGAATTCATTGATAAAAATCCTTGTTGGTGGAAAGGTTGTGCCAAAAACTCAGCTCAAAGTCAAACTAGCAAAAATGCATTCCTAAACTCTCCGAGTCAAATCAACAAATTGGAGGCAAGTTAGCATTTCTTGATAGGGGAGTAAGTCAGTAATTCTGGGAAATTTTTACAATCTGCGCGACCCTTCGGTTTCTTCAACAAAGTACGCTATTCTCGCCAAGCCCTCGCCTACTTAAAACCAAAGCTTAGTTTTGATAGTTGATTATGATCAAATCCTTAGTTCTAAACCTTTTTTAATAAATTTTGATATTACTGAACAAGGCGAAAAAATCTAAAAATTAAAGGTCTAAATTCATGTCTAAAACACTGCGAATCTTATATGCGGCTGGGCCTGGAGATGTGATTGAAACCTATCATCATTGGGTTGCCGAACGAGACGATCCATCTCAAGTTTCAATTACTTATTCCAGTCAGTTCTATGATGTTTGTCGTGCTTTGGATGCACAAGGTTATGTGATTTCCTCAAGCGGGGAAAAGAAGTTTTTGCGTGATGAGCAGTTTACCCTCGAACATCGCCCGATTCCGTTTCGCTTTTCTTCAGGTTTGCTCTATCATTTGGGTCAGTTGTGGTATGGGTTGGGTTTGATTGTCTCCGCTATCCGTTCACGAATCAACGCAGTAGTGGTGGCGGATGGAAGTACGCACTGGTTTCTTTTGTCTTTACTCTCTGGAATGGGAGTGCGAGTCATCCCCTCTTTACACTGCGTCCTTTGGCCTAAGTACACCTCCCCAAGTACAGCCGAGAAATGGTTTTTCAACCTCGCCCGTAATTTGTTTACCAATCAATGTACGGCTATTTTAACGGCTTCAGACGAGATTTCTGAACAATTAGTTGAACTTACGGGTTCTCAGCATTTGCCCCTTGTTTTATTTCTCCCTACTTACCGTCGAACTGAATTTGCAGAAGTTAGCCAACCCGATGAAAATCGTTCATCATTTCGGGTGCTGTTTGCAGGACGAATTGAGTCCAACAAAGGCGTTTTCGATCTTCTAGAAATTGCGAAACGTTTTGCCCACGAGGGGAGACAAGATATTTCTTTTAATGTTTGCGGTACCGGTTCGGCGTTGGAGGAATTACGGAATGCTGCAAAGCAAGCGGGTGTCGATTCTCAGTTTGTCTGCCATGGTCACTGTAACAAATCCCAAATGCGGGAGATGTTTAACCGGGCGCATGTTGTGATTGTACCGACAAAAACCGACTTTGTTGAAGGCTTCAATCAGGTTGTGGTAGAGGGCGTTTTATCAGGACGTCCAGTCGTTACTTCAGCGGTTTGCCCAGCACTATCCTACGTAAAGGAAGCTGTTGTGGAAGTTCCTCCCGATGACATCCAAGAATACGGTAACGCCTTGCTCAAGTTGTGTGATAACCGCAGCTTCTACGACGAAAAGCAACGGAGTTGCCTAACATTACAAGAACAATTTTATGACATTTCGCGAAGCTGGGGTGCTGTACTCAAGTCGGTTCTTGTAGGAATTTAGAGGGAAACATCCTCAAATGCAAGAACTCTCAATAACGGTTAGCAGGTGTGAAATTGCGATCGCTGTTTGCCCAACCCCAATTCTTCTTTTAGGAGACGATAACAGTGCCCCATCCGATTACCTTTGTCTGCTGCGTTGAATCCGGATTGCTGGAAAATCAGACTGTACGAATGATCGAGAGTCTGCGCCGTTGGGGAGGGCAGTTGCGAGAGTCTCCCATCTTTGCCGTGACACCTCGCATGGGTCCTCCCTTGTCTCGCCAAACACATCGAGATTTTGAACGGCTTGGTGTAGAGTATCTCCGTTTTCAAGCCGAAAACAAGAGGATTTTATTAAATTGTGTAAGGTTATCTAAAAATATAAGCCATTAATGTCTAGGATTAAAACTCTCTTTTTCAGCAATTCCAATCCCTATACAGGAACCCTTTTGTCAACCCTTATTTCTCTCAATCTTCTGTGAACTATGAAACTCGCTTATCTAATTTTAGCCCATCGTTATCCAGAACAACTTCTCCGTCTAATTGAGTCGCGTAATACCGAAAACACGGTATTTTTTATTCACATTAACAAAATGACGGATAATAAAACTTACGACCAATTTGTCAAAGCATTCAGTCATTTACCCAATGTGCATTTTATCAAACGAAACGTGATTTACATGTTCGATTTTGGACATACTCAAGCCACCATTCAAGGCATCCAAGAAATCATTGAAAGCCAGATTGATTTTGACTATCTCATCTTTGGTACTGGCCAGGATTACTCAATTAAATCTAAACGTTACATCGAACAATTTTTCCAAGAGAACCAAGGAAAAATTTTCCTAGATTACATGGACAATACAGTAATCACTGATGGTCTTTGGCCGACCCGAAGTGCGGATAACATTAATTACTGGCATGTTCGTTTATGGAAATTGCGTTTTTTATTTTTTGGTTCCCTCAACCTTACTTCTCATAACAGATACTGTAATACCAACAAGGCGTGGTACAAAATCTTAGAGTTCTTCTGGTCAAAAATTATGCCCTTGTTTCCCTTTAAGCGCAAATTTCCAGAAGGCTTTACGCCTTATAGGGGGTCTGCCTATTGGTGTTTCCCTAAAGACTGTGTAGAATATATTTATGATTTTGTCAAAAAAAATCAATCATTTGTTAATTACTTCAGATATGTGGATGGACCTGATGAAATGTTTTTTCAGACCATCCTGTTAAATTCTCCGCTGAAAGAAAGAATCGTTAATGACAATTTGTTCTTTATAGATTTTGAAAATCCCAACCCAACTCGTCCTCGCGTTTTTGAAAAATGTGATTTTGAAAGACTGGTTAAGTCTCCTAAATTATTTGCTCGCAAGTTCGACGCAACCAGGGATGTAGAAATCATCGACCGAATTGAACGAGAAGTATTACAAGAAGCTCAATAATTTAGAGCCAATTGATGCAATTGAAAGCAGAGCAATAATTTTCTTTACTCAATTAATGTTTCCTGCTGATTGCTCATGAAATTCTTGCCCCTTGTCCAATAACCTGAGAGCAGAACCCAGAAAAACCTTCTCGTCTCATCTGTCATTATTGGATTTATCTCCCCTCTTGCCTAAATTTGAAACTTTTAGAGAGAACGACCTATGTCTGACTCCACTCAGCTTGATAGCCCAACGCGTTTACTCATCGTCATCGTTAACTACCGAACCCCTAGCCTAACAATTGACTGCTTGCACTCCCTAGTTAGTGAAGTGCGTGAACTCCCTCTCACCCGCGTAGTGATTACGGACAACGCATCTGGCGATGATTCCGTTGAGAAAATTCAAACCGCGATCAAAACCGAAGGCTGGGGAGACTGGGCGTCTTTTCAGCCTTTAGAACGGAATGGCGGATTTGCCTACGGCAACAACGCCGCCATTCGTACTGCACTGGAATCACCCAATCCACCTCCTTACATCCTGTTACTCAACCCCGACACCATTGTTCGCCCCGGTGCTTTACAGGCACTCGTCAATTTCATGGATGAACACCCCAAAGTCGGAATTGCCGGTAGCCGTCTGGAAGATCCGGATGGCACCCCGCAACGCTCAGCATTTCGGTTTCATTCAATATTTAGTGAACTAGAGTTTGGCTTGCGGCTGGGCGTAGTCTCGAAGATATTGACCAACTGGATTGTTGCACCTCCGGTTTCGGACGAAGCCTGTCAAACCGACTGGGTGGCAGGAGCAAGCATGATCATCCGCCGTGAAGTATTTGAAGAAGCTGGCTTGATGGATGAAGACTACTTCATGTACTACGAAGAAATGGACTTTTGCCTGCAAGCGAAAAGAGCCGGATGGATTTGCTGGTACGTCCCAGAAAGTCACGTTGTTCATCTGGTAGGTCAAGCCTCTGGGGTAACCGATACCAAACGCCCCCCGAAGCGCCTACCCCAGTATTGGTTTGATTCCAGAGAACGGTACTTTCTCAAAAATCATGGTTGGCTGTACACCGCCGGAGCGGATGCTGCCTTGATGGTAGGGTTTGCGTTATGGAGGTTGCGCCGGGTGATTCAAGGCAAACCCGATTCCGATCCCCCTCATTTCTTAAGTGATATCCTGCAAAACAGTGTGTTTCTCAAGGGTAGAGAGCAGCCTCCTCAACTGCTCCAAAACACAGCCGGGATAGGCAAGTCTTAAATTCTCCTGAAAGAAAATATACGCCGCCGCCGAGGTAAATTATGGTCGCACAACCAGAGATTACATCCAGTGTGAAGGAAGAGGAAACCACAGAACTGGGTTTGTGGCAACAGCTCAAAGAAGACTGGATTGCTCATGGCAAGGATTGGACTAAGCCAGGATTTCGAGCCGTAGCCGTTTATCGCTTCGGTGTCTGGAGAATGAAAATTAAACCGATATTCCTCAGAGCACCCCTTAGCATCCTCTACCGGGCATTATTTCGCAAAATCCGCAACGGCTATGGGATTGAACTGCCTTATAGTGCTCAGCTTGGTCGCCGCGTGGTTATCGAACACCAGAGTTGTATTGTGATTCATGGGGATTGTATTATCGGCGACGATTGTATTATCCGCCAAGGAGTGACGATGGGAAATCGTTACCTGGATCGTCCGTTTGATGCCCCTAAATTGGGTAAGCGTGTCAACGTGGGGGCTGGAGCCAAACTTTTTGGCAATATTACCATTGGTGATGACGTGAACATCGGAGCCAACGCCGTGGTGCTATCAGACATTCCCCCAGGAAAAACAGCCGTAGGCATCCCCGCCAAAATTCTCAGCTCCAAAAAATCCCAAGACCATGATTGAAGCGCTTGAATCACCAACAGAGCCGGCGATTTCTGCCACAGAGCCTGATTGGAGCCGCGAAGCCTGCCGCCAGTGGTGGGACCCCAGCCGCCAGCTACTCAAATCCATTCGCGAGTATCAAAAGTGGCAAAAACGCGGTGGCATACTCGGTGGTTTTTTCTGTCGGTGGAACGTTCTCCAACATCGATTCTGGAGCGTCGTCGCCGGCTCAGATATCCCCATAAACTGTCAATTGGGGGGAGGACTTCTCTTGACTCATCCCATTGGGGTTGTGATTCACCCCGATGCCACGATTGGCCCCAATTGTTTAATTTTGCAACAAGTAACCGTTGTTGCTGGGGTAAAAATGGGTGGTCATGTCGATATCGGTGCAGGGGCAAAAATTATTCGCGCCGTGACGATCGGTAACCATGCCAAAATTGGGGCGAATGCAGTGGTACTCAATGATGTACCGGAGGGAGCTACAGCGGTTGGGATACCTGCAAAAATTATCAGTTCCTCCTAGAGCATCCTAGATAAGTCCTAAAGTCAACTGATGAAGAATATTCCTGGAATGGGATGCAGTTGACTATCCCTTTATCCGCTTAAGCAGCTTTCAGTTTTGAGAGCATCGACTCTGCACGTCTAGCTGCGACCTTTTCCCAGGTAAACTCTTGAACCCACTGACGCCCCGACGCCCCGAACTTTTGGCGTAAGTCGGGGTTATCGGCTAACTTACGCAAGGCTTCTACCCAGGCATCCTCCTCATAGGGGGGAAGAACTAAACCATCCATCCCATCTCGGACAACACCACCTGCACCCATTGGTGACATGAGCATGGGTAAGCCATGTGCCATCGCTTCATAGGTTACAAGGGGACTGCCTTCCTCCAGACTGGGAAAGGCAAACAAGTCAGCTTCGCGATAGGCAGAGGCATAATTGATACTAAATTCACGGTGAATTACATCAGGACGCGCCAGAAGATCGCGACAGGTTTCGGCAATCGCAGGTTCAATTTGACCAAAAATAATCAGTCGTCCCTTTTTAATATTTGCTCGCTCCCAAGCCCGCAAAAGCAAGTGAACTCCTTTTCTGACACCAACAGTGCCCAAAAAAAGAACTGTAAACTCATCTGTTGGGGGTTTTTCAGCATGAATCGTCGGAAACCGAGTGGGACACCACCCATAACTGGTTGGGATAATTTTCTCGTCTGGAACTCCGGCTTCCTGAAACGATTTGATAACTTCTGGACTGCAACCCCAAATGAAATCAATTAGCTTTAATTCAGCCTGCTCTCTCGCTATTTTTTCAGGAGTAATCCAGTGGTCAGCAGGGATACCCAACCGAGCGTAAGCTTCATCAAGAATCCGTTTAGAATTCCCATTATAAGTATTAATGCGTTCCAGAAAAATGGGTTT
>DATGXQ010000005.1:0-14692 GCA_035298905.1 Nostocaceae cyanobacterium
GTAGTAATAAAATCAGCTAGGTTAGTAAAAGATAATTTTTGCTAACCTTCTTTATGGCTAAGTTGTAAGGATTCAGAATTCAGAATTCAGAATTCAGAATTAAAAAGACTTTAAGAGTCAAGCTGACTGAGATTCTCCAAATATCACTACTATCGATTCCTCTTTTGGTAACTATTCTGGCTCCTGGCTCCTGAATTCTTACGCTAAGTTCTTCCTCAATTAGTCAAATTTTCTCAGAAAATTTAATTTGTCAATAATAAAACAATTATGTCCCGAAAAAAAAGTTGTCATAGTTGCCAGCATAGCTTTATGGAAGATAGCATAATATTTAGCTTTTTAAAAAATAGTAACTAGACTTAAGGATTTAAACTATGGCTACCATCAATATCCAAAATTTATCACTCACTGGCAGAGATTTATTTGCAGATTCAGAAAGCTATTTGGATCAATTATCCGAAACTGATGCTCTCAGTGTTCATGGGGGATTAGATCCACTTATTTATAAAGTATCATTGTACAGAACGACCACATCCCCAACAACATCTCCATTGATCTTAATTCCTAAGCTTGAAGTAGAAGCAGTAGTCATAGCTGTTGTATAATTGGGCATTTTCATCTACTTTACCCACTGTAAGCTAGTAGTAGAGTTAAGTAGCTTGATTTAGGTATATAATTATTTTAAATAAATAAATACCTGAATCAATGAAACCTATAAATATATGATGCCAATAAGTGTTTTATCAACCTATTTAAAAATCAGCAAATAAAACACTTTTAATTAAATTTTTAGTTGGAGAAATTGATTAACGATTATGGCTTTCAACTTAAATTCACAGAATGTTTTTGATTATTTAGTTCAACAAGGTTTATATAGTAGTTCTAACAACTATCCTAGTGATATACAACCAATACTAGCTAAGAATTTTAATTTATTACTCACATTTCCTGATGGTCATAAGCTACTTGTTAAACAAGAACGAATTAACCAAGAAGGTAAAACGGCTGGTGAATTTTTAGCTGAGTGGGGAGTTCACGAATTACTACATAAACTTCCCAATTATGATTATTTAAGTCAATTTTTGCCAGAGGTACTAAATTTTGATGCAGAGAACTCGATTATTGTCTTGAAATATTTAGATGATTATCAAGACTTAATGGAATTCTATACCAAGGAAAATATTTTTCCTTTAGAAATTGCTGCGGCTATTGGTCATCTTTTAGGAATGATTCACAGAGACACATTTAACCGCCAGGAATATGCAGAATTTTTATCTGAAAAATCAGATAATTTAAAGGTTAATCAAGTATCTTTTTTAATTCAAAGATTAGAACGAGTTGAACCAGAAGTATTTGGTTTAATTCCTGGTGATGGGTTAAGATTCTTTGCACTCTATCAACGTTATGATAGCTTAGGACAAGCGATCGCTTCTTTGGGTAACGCCATTACTCCCTCTTGTCTGACTCACAATGACCTAAAACTCAATAACATCCTTCTTTACAAAGATTGGCAAAATAGCAACAATAACCCTATTCGCTTGATTGATTGGGAGCGATCGGCTTGGGGAGATCCAGCTTTTGATTTAGGAACATTAATTAGTAGCTACTTACAATTGTGGCTAGGAAGATTAGTTATCAGTACCTCTCTTAGCATTGAAGAATCTCTGCGTTTAGCCATCACACCCTTAGAATTTCTCCAGCCTTCCATAGCTGCATTAACCAAAGCTTATTTACAAACATTTCCAGAAATTTTAGAACACCGTCCTGATTTCTTACTGCGAATCGTGCAGTTTTCTGGTTTAGCCTTAATCCAGCAAATTCAAGCCATGATTCAGTATCAAAAATCCTTTGGTAATACAGGAATTGCTATGCTGCAAGTAGCAAAAACATTATTATGTCGTCCTGAAGCATCAATCCCCACGGTTTTTGGTACTACCATTGATAATTTAATCAAGTCTAATGTCACTGTTTAAGATAATTTATTGACACTAAAAATTATGCAACTTTTAAATTCAGATCCAACTCACATCACAATAAATTCATCTGAAAGATTACTAGATATCCTGCAAGATATCGTCAGCAAAATAGAAATTAAATCCGATTTTTCTATTCACCATCCAGACTACAAACCTCTGGAGTTACCCAATGATGTAGTAGAAAGATTTCAGAAAATGCCCAACCAGATACAGCAAAAATATCTGGGTTTACAACTGCGGAGTTTTCTTTATGGTATTTATTACAATGCCTCTATGCAGGAAACTTTAGCATTGGACGGAGATGCCAAGACTTTACCTCTAGATTTAGAAAATAATTCTTATTTGGGTGTAGATTTAGCATTCTATCAACAATTACATGAAAATAATTTTGGTGAAGGTAATTTTGACCCTGGCTGGTCTGTAATCAGAGAAGAAACAGATGGTAGTTTAGCAGTAACTAAAGGTGGTTTAAGATTACATATTCAAAGAGATAAGCATCTTCAACCTGCTGAAAAAGCTGCTGTAATTGGTGATTCAGTAGCCATTCTTTTACCCAAGAACCGTGTTCAAAATGGTTTCTACGTATCAATTGGTAATTCTGGCATTAGTCGATTAGACACTAACAATCAGAACGGTCAGCCCGTAATTGTGCGTGTCTATTTTCATTTTACTCCTGAAGGTGCTGTAAGAGTAATGGGAAATATCACAAAGCAATTAAATCTTCATGCTATTCCTTTTAGTTTTAAAGTTTTGTACAATCCCCAAGATTACAAACGTCATGATTCAGGAGTATTGTACTTTGATAAAAGGGATTATGAAGTAATAAAAGAAGTATTGCAGGTGGTGTATACAGAAAATAAATCATATTTCCTGCCAGAAATTCCCCTTTTTACAAAACAGCTTGTACCAGGTTTAGGTTTAGCCGAAGAACCAGACCAAAAATTTACTGAAAATGAGAGTTTTGGACTGAATCGCTGTCAGATAGTAGCTAATGGTTTACTAGAAGCTTGGCATCAAGGAGATAATTCCACAGAGGGAAAAATCAAAGCTATACTTAGGAATTTTTCTCTCTTGGAGATTGACATACAGCGCCCCTACTTGAATGCTAATTCTGAAGATATATACTAATTATTGAACTCATGCGAATCAATGATATTACACCACAATCTAGTATTCCGTCAGAGCAAATTGACCACACAAAACCTGAATTTACTGAATCAGATATACCTTTTTACCGTCCACTAGGACGAACTGGCTTAAAGGTTAGTTGTCTGGGTTTAGGTGGTGGTGGTGGTATTTCTAGTGAAGATGCTTTGTATGCATTTGATCAAGGAATTAACTACTTCTTCTATTCCAGTGACTTGCACCACTATATTTATAGTTTTATGTCTGGAGCGTTACAAAAATTGTGTGGACGTAGCTCCTCAGTGCGTGAGAAAGTGGTGTTAGCAACTGTAACTTATATGAAAAATCCAGAAATGGCGATCGCTGCTTTACTGGATCAGTTTATAGAACTGAAAATTGAATACATAGATGTATTTTTTTGGGGTTGGTTTGGTTCCCAAGACGGGACAAATTTAGAGAATTGTTTACAATTATCTCCAGATTTAAGAGGTGCAAATTCTGTTTATCAACGCTTTATAGAACAAATAGTTGGCACTTCTGAGCGTCTCAAAAAGATGGGTATCGTGAGATATATTGGTGCTTCTTTTCATGATATCAATCTTGCTCAGAAATGGTCTAACAGTCCCTTGTTAGATGTGATTATGGTCAGACATAATATTGCTCATAGGTCTGCCCAAAACCTATTATTAAATCAGCTAGATGCTCAAAATCAGCAAAGACCAGGAATTGTTACTTTTAAGTCAACAACTTCTCACACAGGTCCCCTCTATAAATTTCCCCACGGATTGCCCGAAAAATGCTGGCAACCTGCTGTACCTGACTTTTATCGCTACTCCTTGAGTCAAAACTGTGTGGATGTCTGCTTGACCGGATGGCAAAATCGTGAAGAAATTGATGCGGCGATCGCTAGTATACAACAAGGCAAACTTACCCCAAATGAAATCGCATACCTAAATTTGTACGGTGATTTGCACCGTCATAAAATTTCATGCTCAGATATCTCACCTGAATTATTCATTTATCGCTAATTTTTAACCAATTATGAAAGAAATTTTACAAGGATTAGTATTACCTAAAATTTCCTCACCAACAAATGAAGAAATAATTGCCTATCTGCACCGTTATTACAAAATAGCAGAAATAACAGATGCCGTTAAACGCGATACTCTGGTCTTAAAACTTTGTGAACAACTCAACATCACAACTACTGATGAAGAATTGCAAACAGATGGTGATACATTTCGTCAAAAAAACAACTTACTAACTGCGTCAGAAACTTTTAATTGGCTGGAGCAACAACAAATTACTCCTGAAGAATGGTCGGAGGGCATTCGTTTATCCTTACTAACAAGAAAATTGAAGGAGTTTCTCTTTGGTATATCTTTAGATACTCATTATGTCACACAAAGAGATGATTATAAGCGTGTAGCAATATCTCAGATTTTAGTGCGTGATTTGCTCGAAGCAAAAAAAATTGTCCAAGCTTTGAAAGAAGAAAAAGCTACTTTTTGTGCTTTAGCACTAGAACACTCAAAAGGCAAAAATTCTAGAGAAAATGGTGGTTTTGTAGGTATTCGCTTCTGGTCAGAATTAGCACCCGAAATTGCTCAAGCTCTTGTTAATGCAAAGGAAGGTGAAATAGTCGGCCCAGTGCAAACAAAATTAGGTTATCACATCCTCAGAGTTGAGAAATGGATTATTACCGAACTCAATGAGGAAGTCAGAGAACAAATTTTGGAATTGCTTTTTCAGAGTTTGTTACAAGTAGGAAGTTATGCTGAACTTTCATCTGCTACTAGCCTTATGTAAAATTTCTAATGTACAAGCTCACTTCCAGCAATAAAAAAGTAGTTTATTAATTAGAGTTTAATTTTAGGGTGTCCAATATATTGGATACTCTATATAGCATTCCTATTTGAGTTATGAACTTATAGTAGTTAGTCAGTGAAGAGAATAAAAATTGAAAGTAGGGACACGGCATTAGAAATATTGTTGTCAAACCGAAATGTGATCTATGCCGTGTCCTCACCCCTATAAGGCCAGGCTTGTAACCTTGAGTTTGTTCACATTTCATTTAGGATTGCTATATCATCTATTGTACTATTACAAATACTAAAACTTTATCTGAGATTAAAATTTAATAAAATATCCTAATCACACCAAAAATACTCTCCATTATTTTTGACACACAACTGATATATTTATGTCACTTTTATCTAGTATTCTTATCTTGTTTTATTGAATAAATCCAATAAAATTTATATCCAGATGGTTAGAAAATTTCCATAAACCAATGAAATAAAGAGGTCGGTTCATGGCTGCTATTACCATTGAGCAATTGCAATCAACTGGTTTAGATTTGTTCACTGATTCTGAAAGCTTCTTATATGACTTATCCAGTGATGACCTGGGTAATGTTAATGGAGGAGCAACACCAACTGTCACTCTTAGCTCTGCTGGTTGCGCTGCAGCTGCTGGTGCAGTCGTTGGTGCGCTTGCTGTTGCTGGTGGTTATGCACTTAGCAAATTGCTGTAATTGGATAAAAACCTTGATTTAAAAGTCAATTCGCCAAATTAATAATTAACAACAAAGAGGAAAAATCATGGCTGCGATCGCTATTCAGGATATTCGTCCAGTTGGTGCTGAATTGTTCATTGATTCTGAGAGCTTCCTCAGTGATTTAACTACTGATGAACTTAGCTATGTTAATGGTGGTGCTGCTCCTGCTACTACTACTACTATTAAACTTACTATTACTAGCACTGCTTTTTGTGCTAGTCTAGCCTTAAGTGCTGGCGCAGTAGCTTTAGGTATTTACCTTGCAGAATCAGAATAATTAGATAATTCTTCCTTAAGCAATTTAATTTGAGAAAGTGAGGTGTAAAATTTACACTTCACTTTATTGTTATTTTATGAAATAAAATATTGACAAATTTAGATATTATATTTTTGACTCATAACTGAATTTTTTATGTCCCATTTATCTTATACTAATATCTGGAAATTTTAGCAAAGTGAATATATGATTACAACCAGATAGGACTAAATTACCGAGCAAATTTTCTGAGAACCAATAAAAGTGGAGACTAAATTTTATGGCTTCTATTAAGATTAATAATTTACAGCCAACTGGCTTGAGCTTGTTCTCTGATTCTGAAACTTTTTTGGATGAATTAAAAGGTAATAATCTAAACGCTGTTAATGGAGGAACATCCACTCCAGCTGCTGCCGCTTTTACTGCTAAAGCTAGCATTAATTTTATTGTATGTTAGTGCTAATACAAGTATTTACAGCGTTGCTTGTTTTACAGGTCTATTTCGTTCTTGACATAGAAGCCCTAAAATCAATTTTGGGCTAATAGCTCAAGCCCGTTAAAACGGAATAAATTCATAATTAATAGTTGGCTTGAGCCGAGTTGTTCTATGAGCCTGATAGTTTAGTCTGAGGCGGAATGAATGAGAATGAAATAGCCCTGGCTTATTTTAGAGATGGAAATAACTTCACATGAGACTAAAATCACTATTATGGACGTTCCATAAAAAAATTTCTATGACCAATAATTATATTATTTCCTAGCAACGCTATATTTACTTAATTTGTCAATTAATATCATTATTTCAACCTACTCAAAAATCGGTAAGTTGGGTACATTTGCTCAATCAATTTACCCAAATACTTAACCGAGAAACCGAGAAATAGGGAGTGATTAACTACAGATTTATTCGATAAAATTGTTCAAGTCAGAGCCTGATTACACAACGCCTGAATTACCATTGATTTTCTTCACTATTTCGATTTTTGCAGCTTGCTCCTTGAGATAAATAGAAAATAAATCTGACATGATTTGGTAGCGGAGTTGATGATCTAATTGTGGTTGAATCATCTCTTTGACAAAAATTAAACTTACTCCCTTTGATGTAACTATGGGTTTAAGTAGCTGTGGTGGTTTAGCAGAAAACACAGCAGCAGATATTTCTGGTTTTAAATCCTTACGTTTTAGTATTCCTTTATATCCAAATGTGCGCTGTAGTTCTATATCTTGAATGTATTTTTGAGCTACTTCAAAATAGTTCATTTCACCTTCCTGAATAGCATAGTAAAGTTCTAATGCTAAATCTTCATCATCTAATAGAACTTCATACATAACTACACCAACATATTCTAGTTGATGCTCATAGAAAAAGGGTTCTACTTTATCTGTAAATAGTTTTTGACTTAATTTAACAAAAAGTACACCATTGTAGACAATTTCTTCAAAATCATCTAAGGATAAGCCATGTTTTTCTAACCATGCCCAAGTATCATCAGAACTATGCAGTTTACTAGCTAATCTTGTTTGATCTGCTGCTTTTTGAAGTTCTTCAGTATCTACTTGTATACCTAATTCTTCAGCCGCAGCCATAATCACTTTGCGATTAATTATTTGCTCAATTATTGTAGGTATCTGACAGGATAATTTAATTTGCTGAAGAATATCTTCTGGGGTAATGGTGATAGATTGCAACATAATTCTGAGCCTGAAATTTAGTAAGATGCAATTACAAACAAAATGCTAACTCTTGCCCTTTCTGTATAAATTAATCGAATGAAAAGGGAGAACGAGAAACTACACAAACTCAAATACACAAACTAGAATGGAACAGCTACAATTTTACTCCCCCTTGCTGTAACTTCTTAAATGGATCAATTAAGAAATCAATAATGCGACGCTGACGCACGATAACTTCGGCTGTGGCTGTGTCACCTGGACGTAAGGGGGTACACTTGTTAGCTGAAGGAATACAAGTTTGTTTGAGTGCAACTTCTAAGTTATATGCTGCTACTTTACCATTAGGTGTATCTACTTCTACGGTAGTGGGGGAAATCTCTACTAATTCTCCAGTTATAACACCATAATCCTGAAAAGGATAAGCATCAAATTTGAGTTTGACTGGTAATCCTTTTCTTAGAGAACCACTTTCGGTTGTAGCCATTTGAGCGCGAATAATTAAGGGTGAATTTTGTGGTGCTATTTCAGCTACCATTGTTCCTAGTTGTACGACTGCACCGGCTTTTTGAATAGGTAGTTGGAATAATGTACCATCAACTGGTGCTTTTAAAGCTCTTTGTCCTAACTGAAATTTTAAAGAGGAAATTTGGCTTTGAGTTTGAGCAATTTCTGATTTTAAAGATGTAATATCTGTTTCTAAATTTTTCTGTTGTTCTTCGATTCTCAATACTGCTAACTGACCAGAACGGACTAAAGTTTGATAACTTCTTAACTGTTCTTGTAATCTTAATTCTGCTTGTTGAATATCAGCGATCGCTTGTTTTAAATTTCGCTCATAACTACTTTTTTGTTCTGTTAAACGTAACCTGGCTTGCTCAATATCTGACCTACTTTGTTCATATAATCTCTGTTTATCTTTGGCATTATCTAACTTTTCTACAACATTAATTTCTGGAACAACCCCTTCTTGACGTAACTTTCTATATCTCTCTACTTCTCTTTGTGTACTTGCCAAGCTACTGCCTACTAATTTACTAGTAGTTACACTATGTTCTAGGGTTTGTTGTGCTTGGTTTAATTGTGATAATTTTTCATCTTTTTGGAATGAATAAGCATTTCTTAAAGTGATTAAATTTTGTCTAGCTTGGTCAATTTGTGCCTGTTTTTCTAATTGTTGTGATTGATTTTGCTGCTGTTGAGTTGTTAAAGATATGATTAACTGGCTTCTGGATGAATTTAGCTGTGATAAGCGATTTAATTGACCTTCTAATTTATCTTGTACTTGGCGTAAATCTGATTTAACTAATTCTGATTCTAATAACATGATTGTCTGTCCAGCTTTGACAAATTCTCCTTCTTTAACATTAATTTCTGATACAGTACCAGCAACAGATGCATCTAGTTTAATTGTTCTATCTTTTGGCTCAATTCTGCCTCTGGCTGTTCCTGTTTCATCTACTTTAAATAACATCGCCCAAGGTAGAATTATCGACACAAATATAATTAAAAAGTAGAGTATGCCTCTTGTCCATACTTTGGGTAAACTATCAAGTGATTCCTTAGTAATTTCTGACCAGTCTTCTCTAATAACTTCTTCTGGCAATTCTGGGAGTAAGGTTGCAGGAGTTTCTTGCAGTTGTTGATGAGATATAATTTCTTCTGTTATTAGTGCTTGTGTTACTCGTCCGTTTACTGTATTGGTCATAATCCTTCCTGGCTACAATTTTATGAACTCTGGTTAATATTAGTTTTCTCAACACAACCTAGAGACTGCAACAATTATTTACGATACTACTACATTTAATTGCTGTTGGTTAAGATAATAATAATGTCCACGTCTGGCCATTAATTCCTCATGTGTACCGCTTTCAATCAATACCCCTTTATCTAGGACGAGAATTAAATCTGCATTACGGATAGTAGAAAGGCGGTGAGCAATTACTAATGTCGTTCTACCTTTGAGAATGGTATTGAGATTCTGCTGAATAATTCTCTCCGATTCGGTGTCTAGATGGGAAGTTGCTTCATCTAAAATTAACAGCCGAGGATTACCTAATAACGCTCTAGCAATTGCAATTCTTTGTCTTTGTCCACCAGATAATAATCCTCCACCTTCACCAATTTGGCTTTCATACCCCATTGGTAATTTTCTAATAAATTCATCAGCACCGGCGAGTTTTGCAGCTTCGATAACTTCTGCTAAAGGTGTGCCAGGATGGCCTAAGCTAATATTTTCTCGAATTGTGCCACCAAATAAAAATGTGTCTTGGTCAACTACACCGACTTGTTGACGTAAGGAACGTAAAGAAATACTGGTAATATCATGACCATCAATTAAGATTTTGCCATCAGTAGGAGGATATAAACCCAGTGCTAATTTAGAAATAGTAGTTTTACCTGAACCACTGCGACCCACTAAAGCTACCATTTGCCCTGGTTTAACTTCAAAGGTAAGGTTTTCTAGGATATTAATATCGCTTTCTGGATGATAGCGGAAGGTTACGCCTTCAAAACGAATATTTCCTCTAATTCTGGGTAAATTTTGTCTAACTTCTTGCTGTAAATCCTCTTCTGGTTCTGTGTCTAAAACATCATTAATTCTTTCTACGGCAATAATCACTTCTTGCAATTGATTCCACAATACAATGAGACGCTGAAAGGGGCTAATAATATTCCCCAGTAGCATATTAAAAGCAACTAATTGACCGATGGTTAATTGGTTATGAATTACTAAATGTGCGCCATACCATAGTAAACCAGTGCTAATTACGCTTTGAATTGTATTACTAAAAATCTGCAAGCGGTTACTGATTACTTGTCCTGAAAAATTGGTTTTGACTTCTTTATTTAATAGTTCTTCCCAATGCCAACGTACTGTTTGTTCTACGGCGGTGGCTTTGACTGTTCTGACTCCAGTTAAAGCTTCAATTAGGTAACTGCTTTCTTTAGCAACAGCACTAAATATTTCTCTGGAAATTCTTTGTAAAAAGGGTGTGGCTATTAATGCTAACAAAGCAAATGGGGGGATGATCAATAGCGATAGCAATGCCATTTGCCAGTTATACCACAACATTAAACCGACATAAATAAAGACGGTAATTAAGTCTAAGAGAATAGATAAGGCTTCGCCAGAAAGAAAGCGTTGAATTTTCCGGTTTTCTTGGACACGAGAGATAATGTCACCGACATAACGGGACTCAAAGAAACTCATGGGTAGCCGCAGGGTATGACGAATAAACCCGACAATTAGGGCTAAGTCAAGACGGTTGGCGGTATGGTCTAATAGATATTGTCTTAAACCTGTCATGGCTACACGAAACAGGTTAAACATGATTAAACCTATGCCGACTGCGGTAAGAGTCAGTTCAGAACGCTGTACAACTACCCGGTCTAAAATTAATTGGGTAAATAATGGTGTAATTAGTCCAAAGATTTGGATAAATACAGAAGCAATGAAGATTTCAAATAATAGTAAAGAGTGGGGTTTGAGTAATTCAAAAAATTGCCAAAAGGGGGTTGAAGCTTCTTGTGCTTCTTTTAGTAAGACTGTTGGTTGCAGTAGTAAGGTGTAGCCAGTCCAGTCGGCTTTAAATTCTGCGTGGGTCAGGGTACGTTGACCGATCGCCGGATCTGCAACTATGACATGTTTGTTTGTGATTTCATAGACGACGATATAATGCTTACCTTCCCAGTGCGCGATCGCTGGTAATTTCTGTTTAGCTAGTTGGTTCAGAGAAGCTTTGACTGGTCTAGCCGCAAAACCTAAGCTTTCAGCAGCAGTTAATAATCCTTTTAAAGACGCACCGTTACGGTCTACGTTGGCGATTTCTCGGAGACGATTTACGCTAAAGCGTTTACCCCAGTAGCGGGAGACCATCACTAAGCAAGCTGCACCACAGTCAGATGCACTCTGTTGAGCAAAAAAAGGATAACGTCTAGTAATGCGTTGCCAAAAATGCCCGACTCTTTGGCTAGGACTGGGAAAATAGGCTTTGCTAATTTTTGGTTCCCCCTTGGGTTCTGGTGTGGGTGGGGGTACAGGTATTGTGTTTTCTAGGTAGTTGTTAACGGGGGTGGAAGTGACTCTTGTCGAGTCATCTGGACTAACTTGATGACCACGCGATTTTGCTTTTTGCCACAGATGTTCCCGAATTTGGGGATACTTGCTCATCAGTGGTGTTAATACTTCACCTGGCACAAAGCAAAGTTGCAAATTGATGCTGGCTCTAGCACCATAATGTGGAAATTCGGATGGAGAAAATAAGGTAAATTCACCAAATGATGCGCCGGTTTCTAATGTATCGATTAGTTCTTCATTCTGGTCTAGTAGTCTGACTTTACCGCTGATGACAATGTAAATACCAGGCTCAACATCAATGCCTTGCCAGAATTTCCCAACTTTGGGGTTGAGGGTTCTAATTTTGGGTAGATAAGGTTGAATTTCTACTTCAGTTAGAGAATAACCAAGGGCATGATTTAACTGTTGCAGAATAGCTGCTTGCTCAGAGAGATTGTGTACCATGAATTTCTAAAGCTGTTCCTAATTTGGCCAAATGAAGAGAAAAGAATTCAACATTATCAGATGAATTTGCTGTTTTTAGGTCACTGATTAGGATTTTTCTGTCTTTAGATAGTTGTTGATTTTCTTCATTAGCGACAGGTTTGTTTTTCGTAGATAAACCCATCTGTTTGAGTAGTCGTTTAATGTGGCGATCGCTCACTTTAATTCCCAACTCTTTAGCCAAATGTTTCTGCAACCAGTTGGCTGTCCACTTCCTAAAGGAATAACCATAGTCATGGGGACTACTATTTATTAATTCTTTTAATCTTTCTAAATACTCTTCATTTACTGTCTTCGGACGACCAATTGGACAATCTTGCCATTGATGTGCCATTCCCATCCGCGCTATATGTATCCAGTGTCTAGCTGTGGCTGGGCAACATCCCAAAATTCGGCAAATTTCTGTCTGGGTTTTTCCTTCATCAGCTAATAACATGATTTCAATTCTTTGACGATAGGACTCAGAACAGTGATCTTGCAGACTCTTTTGTAGAAGCTTACGCTGAAAAGGTGTTAAACACTTTCCAACGAAATTGGTTTGTTCTTTGCTTCCATCAGTCAATTGATAGTTAAGCATAAGCGCATCAAAAATTACAATTGAAAATGTTGATAACTAAACTCAGTAGATTTGTGGCCAAACCTAAACTCGGTACGCCAGGCATGATACACATACAGCTTAGACTTAACACTCGCAGTAATAGTTGCACCATTGACAACAAGTTACTTGATTAAATCTTTATGCCTCCTCGCTAAAAAGATACTCATCCTCATTATTGACTTTTATGCAATTAGTTCAGGCTCTAGACACTTATCAGTATAGAGTTAATCAGCATTTAAGTAAGTAGATTGTTGATATATGTATACAAATACTTAAATTGACCACAAAAGTATTTTAGTAAATACCTCTCCAGATTGATTTACAGCTAGTAAATTTGTTTTAAAAGCAGGTATTAGATGTAAAATAATAATTTTTATCTAGATAGATAGCTATACAGTTATTAATTAATGTTAATAGTGAAAATTTATAAAGCAGATGGACTAGAGCATTAAAAGTTGATATAAATTTTTGTAGATAGGAGCTATTTCCCGAAATTTTCTGCTCAACACTAAGCAACGTATCTTACACAAGAATTGAATCTCAGCTATGAGAACTTTTGATCACTGTAGATTTTCTGTGCTTGCTGCTTCTCCTGTTCCCTGCTGTAACTACAAATGTTAATAATAAAGCCTGATGCTAAAGGAGTTTCAATTCTGTTAATAGTTCCCTGTTCCCTGCTGTATAGCAACTAATTATTCATGAGTGTTAGGGTAACAGTAAAGGTTGAACCTACTGCCAATTGGCTATCAACTTTAATCGCGCCACCGTGGGCTTCTACACATTTTTTAACAATTGCTAACCCTAAACCAGTACCAGGAATTTGTCCTACGTTTTCTCCGCGATGAAATGGTTGAAATAAGTGCTTTTGGTCTGCTGGTGCAATACCAATTCCCCAATCTTGAACTCGAAAAATTACTGTTTGGTCTTGGCGAGTTAATTGAAATTGTACTTGACCACCTATAGGTGAGTATTTAATAGCATTATTCAGTAAATTTCCTAAAATATGCCGTAATAAGTTTTCATCCCACATTGCACCATGAAAATCACCACAACTAATAAATTCTAGAGTTAAATGTTTATCTAGGGCTGTTAAGCGGGCTTCTTCTACGATTTGGCGGCAAAAAGCTTCTAAATCTAAGGCAATAACCTGACATGGTAATTGACCAGAGTCAGCTTTGCCAATTAATGACACTTCATCTAATAATTTAGCTACGTTTTTAATTGCTGAACGGATTAACTGTAGGTGAGTAGTTTTTTTCTCTTTGGAGAGTTTTTCATCATTGTTTTGTAGTAACCCTGCTGCCAGGAGAATTGTATTTAGCGGATTACGGATGTCATGGGAAAGCATGGAGACAAATTCAGATTTAAACTGATTGAGTTCTTTAGCTTTCACCAGTTCCGCAGTACGTTCTTCAACTCTAGTTTCTAATGCTTTATTGACTGTTAGTAGTTTTTCTAGTACCTGTTTCCGTTCAATGGCATAACGGAGCGATCGCACTAAAACTTCTGGGTTAACTTGCCTTTTGACTAAGTAATCTTGCGCTCCTTGGCGTACTGCTTCTATTGCTAGTTCCTCATCATTGGTATTAGTCAGCACAACAATTGGTGTACTAGGCACTTGGGCTATTAATAAAGGTAGAGATGATAAACCTTGACTATCAGGCAGGGTTAAATCTAACAAAATCACATCATAAGGATGTTGATTGAGTTCATGACATGCATCTCTTAGTCGTTGAACATGAACTAAACTAAATTCCTGAAATTTGGCTTGCTTGAGAAACTCGTGTAACAACCGAGCTTCTGCCAAGTTGTCTTCAATTAACAAGATTTTTACTGAGTAGCTCGCAGCCATAAGCAATTCAAAATTCAAAATTCACAATTCCAAATTCAAAATTAGGGGGGCAGAAGAGACAGGGGGACACGGGGAGGGGAGACACGGGGAGGG
>DATGXQ010000006.1:0-45959 GCA_035298905.1 Nostocaceae cyanobacterium
CCCGTGTCCCTGCTTCCTCCTATCTCCTTTTAATCAATCTGCGAGAATCCAAATTTATTATTTATGCGTCTCAATTTTTGGCAGAGATTGCCGATTTTACCAAGTGTGATTATTTTAGCGATCGCCCCTTTCATTAACAGCGATCGACCTGTGTTCGCTCAACAAAATTTACCCACTTGTCAACCTCCCAACGCGGGAGAGTATCTATTATTAGTTGTCAGTCCCAGCGTTGATAGTCAAAAGCAGCTACGTAACGCTTTACCTTCGGAAATTAAAACTACTACTTGTAAATATATCAACGAAACTGTTACCCGAATTGGTGGTTTTAAACAAGTTGATGATGCCAACCGTTGGGCTAGATACATTAATAATATTGTCGGCCTATCTGCCATTATTGCCACCCGTCCCACACAATCAGCAACAACACCCCCAGCAGCCACTCCTCCTACACCAACTACTACCGTTAAACCAACTACTACAAAAGCTATTCCATCAACTACAACCCCTACTCGTACAGCTGCTGCCCCCTCTGCAACAGTCGCTTATAACCCCAGAGTATTAGGAGAAGGTTATGCAGTCCTGGTAGATTATTTCAACCGTCCAGAACTGGCTAATAGTGTACAAAAAGCTGTAGGTGGAGACGTGGGTTTAGTCTCCTATGGACAGCGCCCTTATTTATTGGCGGTTTATACTACCAATCAAAGAGAAGCATACAACACCTTACAAAAACTCAGTGAAAGCGGCTTTTTGGCAGTGTTAGCAGATGGTCGCAAAGTTGTATTATTGCGCTCAGTCGTCAGTATTAAGTAAGGGAACTCTTAACAGGGAACAGGGAACAGACAAGCAAAGAATTTGTATAATTTACAGCATTTTGCAAGTGAATGAGGTACGAACTGAAAACCAAAACTCATACAGCGAGAGGCTTTCACTTCTGACTCCTGACTCCTGAATTCTGCTGTATTTTGCTTGACTACTTAAACGACTACTGACCACTTACTAATATGTCAACCGGGAGAGCCAATAGACAGTAATCCCCAGTGCTGAACCAGCTATGACTTGAACTGGTGTATGTCCAAGTAACTCCTTGAGTCGGTCTTGGCTAAAGTCTGGTTTTTCATCAAATAACTCATCAATCATTTGATTGAGTATCCGCGCTTGCTTACCGGCTGCTTGGCGTACTCCTGCGGCATCGTACATGACAATGATGGCAAAAACCGTAGCTAATGCAAATTCCGGCGATGACCAACCTACTGTTTGACCAACACCAGCAGCTAAAGCTGTGACTAAAGCAGAATGAGCGCTAGGCATCCCGCCCGTAGTGACAAGGACGCTAACATTTAATTTTCGATGTCTAATTGCCTCGATAATCAGCTTTAGTCCTTGAGCTGCAAAACAAGCTACCAGAGCAACCAGCAGCACCCGGTTGTTTAAGATGTCGCCTATGTCCTGCATGGTATTTTGGTGAGGTTAGTATAATGTGAGCAACACTTGTATAGTGAGGGAAAGAAAGCACTAGCTAAAAACCGATTTGGGTTTAGTGATTGCGACTAACAATAAAGTGAGCGATCGCTTGTAATGGTACAGCTTTTTCCCCGTAAGGTTCTAGCTCTGCACAAGCTTCGGCAATTAATTCTTGTGCTTTTTTCTGTGATTCTTCTATACCCCACAAACTAGGATAGGTAACTTTTTTAGCTGCCAGGTCTTTACCAGCAGTTTTACCTAATTGCTCTTGAGTTTGGGTAATATCTAGAATATCATCAATGATTTGGAATGCTAACCCGATGTTCTGGGAGTAACGGGTCAATTTTTGCACATCTTGGGCAGATGCACCAGCAATGATTCCTCCACAAACTACGGAGGCTTCTAATAAAGCGGCTGTTTTGTGGTTATGAATAAAGTTCAGTGTTTCAATGGAGATATCAGTTTTGCCTTCTGATTCTAAATCTACCACTTGACCACCGACTAAACCCGCCGCCCCTAAAGCTTTCCCTAAACGGGCAATTACTTGTAAAACTCGGTCTCTAGGTACATCTTGGGGAGTAGCAGCAGCCACATGTTCAAAAGCGAAAGCTAATAAACCATCTCCAGCTAAAATCGCTACATCTTCGCCATAGACCTTGTGATTAGTCAATCTGCCGCGACGGTAATCGTCATTATCCATCGCCGGTAAATCATCATGAATCAATGACATAGTGTGGATCATTTCCACAGCGCAAGCTGTCGGCATAGCCATTTCAATTGTGCCGTTCAGCATTTCACAGGTAGCAAGGGTTAAAGTAGGGCGTACTCGCTTACCATTAGCCAGTAGTGAGTAGCGCATAGCTTCATAAATCTTTTCTGGATAAACAACAGGAATTGCTTGATCCATAGCGGTTTCACACAGCTGTTGTCTTTCTTTAAGATAAGCGGCTAGGTCAAACCTTGCTGATTCTGATGTTGTTTTGATGTTACCTGTTGCTACCATGCTTAATTTCCTAACAATCTCAAAATTTTGGTTTTCCTGACACGTCACAATTTTACGGTGCGGTGGAGCTGAAACACTCACTGAGCTATTCAATATTAATCAGAGCTTAATTGTTGTGAGTCTGTAAATAGCTGGCAACAGTATTTTGCATTAACATGGCTACTGTCATCGGACCGATACCACCAGGCACGGGAGTAATATATTCTGCCACATGAGCGATCGCCTCAAATTGCACATCCCCCACTAATCGACTATTGCCACTGGCATCTGTAATTCGATTCATCCCCACATCTATGACTACTGCGCCTGGTTTCACCATCTCAGCAGTGATTAATTCTGGTATACCCACAGCAGCCACCAGAATATCAGCATTTTTGGCGATCGCCTTTAAATCCTGGGTGCGAGAGTGAGCGATCGTCACTGTAGCATTGGCTTCTAGCAGCATCAAGGCCATCGGCTTACCGACTAAAATACTCCGTCCTACCACTACAGCGTGTTTTCCCGCTAGAGGGATTTGATATTCTGCCAAAAGTCGCATCACACCAGCAGGTGTACAACTGCGTAAACCGACTTCACCCCGCACTAAACGCCCCAAGTTTACCGGGTGCAGTCCATCTGCATCTTTTTCTGGTTTGATTTGGTGCAACAGTGCCACCGCATCTAAATGTTTAGGTAAAGGCAATTGTACTAAAATGCCATCTACTCGCGGATCTTCGTTGAGTTGGGCGATAACTTCCTCTAGTTCGGCTTGGCTGGTTTCTGTAGGGTAGTGTTTACCAAAAGAAACCATACCCAATTTAGTGCAAGTTTTTTCCTTATTGCGGACATAAGCGGCTGAAGCGGGGTTATCACCAACCATCACCACCGCTAAACCAGGAGGACGGCCAAATTTAGCTTGTGATTCTTGAATAGTAGTGATAAGTTCTTTGTTAATCTTGGCGGCTAATGCTTTTCCGTCTAGCAGTTTAGCGGTGTGTGTGTCCATAAGGTTTGCAAAAGATTGTCTAGAGTCTATTAGTGTAGCTGTTTTGTGGGTCTAGATTCCAATCTTCAGGTTGAGCGCATCGCTTTATTCATTAGTTAATACTGAGGCTAGAAGGTCAGGACAAGACAAATGCGGGCAATGTCCAGAAGCTAACTCAATGGCATCGACTCCTAAACGCTTACGTGCGGCGTAACGTGACCACACAGGAGATAATATTCGGTCATTGGTACAAACAATATACTTACGCTCAACCGCAGGTAAAGCTTTGAGCGGATTGATTTCATAAATATAAGCCATAGATTGTTGGGAACGACTTTTCGAGATTCCCCACTGTATGACATCCGGTTGACAATCATGGAAGAACAAATCGATCAATACTGCTTGATCGGAAAAATCTTTGCCGATGGAAGCTGGTTCAAACATACCAGGCTCTGAGTGAAACTGTTCAAATTGAATTGTGTCTTTTGGCTGGTAATTTAATGATTTGAGTGTATCAGCATCAAGAGTATGAGCAAATTGGTCGAATGTACTGATTCCAGGATAGGGAATTAGTGCAGCCAAAAACACCAGTTGACGTACTTTTACTGCTTCTGCAACCAGGGGAATTACAGTACCAGCCATTGAGTGACCAACCAGGACAATATCATCATCAGTTTTTGGCAGCACTTGAATTACTGCATCCGCAAATTGAGACAAAGTAGCAGATGAATCTTCAATTGGTAAATCCATTGCTACGGTTTGATGACCCTGTGCTTCTAAATAGGGAATGAGCAAATCCCAACACCAGCTACCTTGGAAAGCACCGTGAACTAGACAAAAAAGACTCATATCAATTGAATAGTGGTAATAGTGATTTATTTACAGCAGGGAACAGGGAACAGGGAACAGGGAACAGGGTTGAAACTCCTTTAACATCAGGCTTTGTTATTAACTTCTGTACTTCATTTACTCCAAAAGTGCTGTATGAATATAGATATTAAATCATATTCATCCTTTCCTGTGTTATGTAATTCCTAGTTAATTTTGGAAGTATAGTAATCCTAAATGAGATGTGAACAGTCCCAATACCCAATACCCAATACCCAATACCCCGCCTCCACCAGTAAGTTCATGACTCAAATCGGATTACTATATATCGTTGTTAACAACTGTTATCGTTGTTCTATCTATACATTCACATAATCAAAATAATATTTTCTTGCTCACACTTCAGGAACTAAATTGAATCAATATGCTAATATTTCATTTTTTACTGTTATTGTTAATAACACTGATTCTATCCTTGTTTATCAATGTAGAATGTCGGATTATAGAAACTGTAAATGATTAGAAAAATTAGGCGATCGCATCTTGGCATTTGAGGAGCGCGTGCCATTATGATACAAATATTGGTAAAACACTGATTTTATGCGCTGGCGGTATCTTCTCCCCAACCTGGTCTATTTTTGTGGAGCTTTCTGGATGTTTTTGGCTTTCGCTCAACCATCTAGTGATTGTATTTGGTTTTCCGTTGGTGTTTACGGCAGTTTTGGCATTGCCTTAATTTGTGCTTGGGGATACACCTATAAATTTATCCAAAATTCTCAAACTCACTTCTTACAATTTATTCATTTAACTATTGCTAAAATCATCTTCTTTTGTATTTGGGGTTTAGCAACTATTACCAGTATCCGTTTAGCCATGCAGTCAGTTTGTCCCAATACTCTCTTTTCTGCTCATACTTCAGGAACACAATTTAATCAATATGGTGATATTTCATTATTTTTACTTTTATTATTAATAGCTTTTGGTTTATCTCTCCTCATCAATATACTATTTGGGCTTGTCGAGCTTTTCAATAGGTGAAAGAGTTTGAACCGCTCGCGTAGCGTCCCGAAGGGAAGGACACGAAAGAAGAGGAAGGAAGAGCGATACATTAAATCTGTATAAATAGCTACTCTTAATACCATGGTATGAGTAAATTTTAGTGGTATTTAGCTTACTACTTTGCTTTATTTTATTCAAAATATGTTATTTTGATTATTTATTAGCATCACTACGATAGTCAGTTTTGTGTTATAAAGCTTACTATCCGTTCATTTCAAGTTTCAAATTTATTCGTAACTTTACATTGGTATAAGTTATAGACAAGGGGCATACCAAATTATATGTTACATATTGTAATTGACACAACTGCTCTTAGAAGTGATCCAGCTCGCAAGAAAGCTGCTTTTCAATCTCTAAAACAACTTGTTCAAGCGGGTAAGGCTCAAATTTATATCTCTTATGTTGTTAAGCAAGAATTTATCTCTCAGGAAAAAGAATTATATAAGTCACATTTACAACCAATAATTGCTAATATTCAGCACTTACGAAAAAAAGTACTTCCTGACTCAGTTATAAAACTTTTAGATGAAAGCTTAAACAATTTTAAATCAATTGAAGATAAATCTGATAGTTTTATTGAAGATGAGTTTAATTCATGGTGTAAGGAGATGTCAATACAAATATTACCTGTAAATGAATTACATGGTAATAAAGTTATTCAATCCTATTTTCTGGGTGACCCTCCGTTTAAAACAAAGAAATCACGTGCAGATTTTCCAGATGCCTTTATATATCAATCTATTCTTGATTTGTCCCCAAGTTTAAAAGAAGTATATGTAGTCACCAATGATAATAATCTTAGTGATGCTCTCAAAAAAACAAGCCAAAATATTGTTACTTTCAATACTTTAGAAGATTTGATTGAATCAGATTTTTCTCAGAAATTAATTAAAGAGCTTGAAGAAAGAGAGGCATATAACCACAAAATCACAATTATTCGTGATGCAATCAATTCAATCCTTAAAAATGAATCTATTGTTTATTTAATAGAATCCGAATTAGCCGAAGAGTTCAAAGGCACATTTATTAAATCGCGAGATATTCCCAATGATAATCACCAAGCTAAAATTGATTATTTAGGCAATATTGAGGGGCCAATAAATTTTCACTATGAACAAATTAGCTATTATGGTTTAGATTACTTCAGTGTACCTTTTAATCTCAAGATAGAGACCAGATTATCATACTTGCTCAATAAAAAAGATTATTGGTCACTTGATCAAGAGCAAATGGAAAATATGGTTATTGATGAACGTAATGATTATACTTATTCAGTTGATGAGGATTATTCAATGGAAGTAGAAGGACGAATATCAATTAGGCTAGATTCTGATATAGTTGAGAAGTTATATCCATTATATAATAACAGTGAAAAACTGTTTAAGGAAGCCGAAATTGAAATAGATGTAATTGATAAAGTATCGGTTATACCTTATCCAAATTCTGACTAGGTTGTATAAATCGAAACTATTCCGTCTCTTCTATATCGCGTTTTGGTGGGCCGAAATCATCGGGTAACTCATCAAGAGATTTACCCAAAGCACGACATAAAGCTTTGACTTGGGGAATGGTTAACTCTGGTCTATCTTCCCCACTTTCCCACCGGCTAATAGCTGATTGATTTAATGTCTTTTTGCCAGTTTTATCGGGTATTCTTTTCGCTAACTCAGTCTGCGACAAACCTACAGCTTCGCGGAGTAGCTGTAAACGAGATATTTTCTCAGGATCTTGTACACGCTTGTTTCTAGGCATTTCCACAAAATTTATGCGTGTACGCATTGACAGCATCAACCATTATGCGTATACTCATAATAACGACAACAAAAACCTAGCCAACATAACTTACTCAACAAAGTAACAGTTATTTTGGCAACTTATTATAATTTCTCACTCATGCTAACCCAGCAAAAGCGAGTAAATTGGCATTTCATCTAGTATTTTACAATTCACTCTTTTCTGCATCAGGTTTTGGAGGGCCAAAATCATTAGGTAACTCATCTATACGTTCAATATTTAACTCATTGCAAATTTTCTTTAGCTGCGAAATGCTAACCCGCGCTTCGGTTTTGCCAGCTATCCAACGCTGATAAGTCGCTCTTGGGATACCGCAACGCATCGCAAACTCATCTTGATTTAAGTTTGTTCGCTCTATCCTCAAAGCTTCTAGAGGTGAATCACTTTCTTGCTTTTGCTTCTTATTTTTTTCCATTGTAAACGTTTATATCTCATTTTGATGCCTCTAGTTGACAGGCGCAGGATGATGCCTCATAATGAGACTTATCAATAAACTAAAAGACCAGCCAAGAAAACTAACTCAGCTAAAGTTATTTTGGCAAGTTTACTATAATGTCTCATCAAATGCTAACCCAGCAAAAGCGGGAAAATTAGCAATTTATCTAGTTTTGTCCAAAAGGAGGAAAATAACTAATCATTGACATCTACAGTTTCTTCACTTGTAGGTTGCGGCTTCTGTGGTGCGAAGTCGTTTGGTAAATCTTGTATCGTTTTACCGTGAGATTTCAGTAACCTATCCAGTGCTTTCATTTGTGAAACTGTAAAAGTTGGCACACTATCGCCATTTTCCCAACGGCTGATAGTTCTGCTAGTTGTACCAATATACCGCCCAAACTCTTCTTGAGACATTCCTAACTCGTTTCTTAGGCTTCTCAAGGGTGACTCATTCCCGTCTATCTCTCTATTTGGTCTTTTCTTTACCATTGTTTTACTTAGACATGATGTCTAGTAATAGACAAAAGAATCGGTCGAGTAAATGACTTGCGCGATCGCCATATTACTTGACTATTTTCTCAAATTTCGCCACGGAGGAAAATAATCAATCATCGGGTATGTGCGAAACATCCACACCCAAAGACTCGAACATTTTTTTTAACGGCACTTGATACAAACGACACAGCGCAGCAATATTTTCAGCGTTGGGCATAGCTTTACCAGTTTCCCAGTCCGCTTGTCGGCGCTCGGAAACTCCAATCATATCTCTAACTTGAGGCCGTGTCAGCCCCGCTTTCTCTCTCAATAGCCTCAAGGGAGACTTTTCGGAATTTTGTTCTGTTTCTTCTATCATAGACATTAACTTCATGAACAAAACGTCTTGACTTCAAGAACAAGAGGACGTATCATTCATGTCATCAGGCATAAAAAGCAAGCTAAAAAAACTGATTTACTTCAGAGACAGTTATTTTAGCCGATTTCAAGTGTCTCGCCAAATGCTAACCCAGCATAAGCAGTACATGGCATATTGTCATGTCCTGACAAAGAAACTGTAAATAGTCAATTTTTAACAGAGTAAACCCAGCCTAGCTACTAACTAAGCTGGCATTGAGCAATACTGAAGAACATGGATTATCGCACAAGACTCGCTCCTTGGGCAATCTTTCGCTTGCTGACTCCCGTCAATGTCTGCGTTGCCAGATTTCGCACCCGTCCCGAAGCGGAAGAATATTTGAAAGTTTTGCGCCGCTTATCGCCGGAACGCTATCAATTAGTTTTTGATATAGGAAGAGACAACCTGGCAATATAGAACACAGTCTTGTCAGTTAGTTGTCTTGAGCTTTTCTAGCGGCTGAGGATGTAAATTGGGAAAATCCGGTTAAATCTCGCCTTCCCCATTTTTAATTACAGCAGATTTCAGGTAAATGAGGTACAAATTTTAGGAACAAAGCTTTATGCTAAGAGACTTTCACCCCTGTTCCCTGTTCCCTGTTCCCTGTTCCCTACTGTATTAATTTTTAATCTTTAATTGCTAGAAGATGCCTGTCCTACAAGAATTGTACTTTAATCATGCCATCTCAAAGTGAACTGTCACCTCTGAGGTTGTAGATAGCAACTTCCTTGTTAAGCTTGATAGGGACTAAACCGCAGAAAACGGTGACAAGGAAAGCAGTAATGCTAAAATTCGCTCAATCTCTAGCTTTTATGCCACCAGTGAAGGATTTCCCCGCCATTATCTTCTCTGGTAAGGCTGATTTTCCTTACCGTTGGGGATTGACTTTTGTTTTGATTGCGGGACTGTATAGCTGTAGTAATTTCCAAAATGCTGATTTGGGTAGAAATAAACTTCCCCAAAATGCTAACGTTACACCAATTCGGGAAATTAAACAACCAGCACAAGGTAAGCAGGTAACAGTTTATATCCAAGGGACGATCGCAAAACAAGCTGCTTTAATTGGTCAAAAAGTATATCAGATTGATGACTCGACGGGTAAAATCTGGGTTGTAACTAATCAAAATAATTTACAAGTGGGACAGCAGGTAGTATTAAAGGGTAAAGTGCAATACCAAAGTATCCCTTTGGGTGGCCGAGAGTACGGAGAAGTTTATCTCATAGAAGATTAGCTATGAATGACCAAAGACCACAAGTAGCGATCGCTATTCTCACTCAAAACGATAAATTCTTCATGCAACTGCGTGATAACATCCCTAATATTGCTGCACCTGGTTGTTGGGGTTTATTTGGTGGACATTTGGAAGCGGGAGAAACACCAGAAACAGCCCTCCAACGGGAAGTTTTAGAAGAAATTAGCTATCAGTTACCCTCATTTACCAAGTTTGGTGTATACCCAGATGAAAGGGCTATCCGCCATGTATTTCATGCACCTTTAAAAGTAGATATCCAAGAACTGGTATTAAAGGAAGGTTGGGACATGGGGTTATTAACAACAGAAGATATCCGTCGGGGTAACTGTTATTCAGCTAATGCAGGAGAAGTGCGACCTTTAGGAACGTCCCACCAAAAAATTATGCTAGATTTTATCGCTACACAACACATTTAAGCATAGAGGAAATGATGACACAGCAGAAAGTTAGAGTGGCGATCGCTATTCTCTACCAAAACGATAAATATCTCATGCAACTGCGCGATAATATCCCTAACATTGCTCATCCAGGCTGTTGGGGCTTATTTGGTGGACATATCGAACATAATGAAGAGGAAGAAATAGCCCTCCAGCGCGAGATTTTAGAAGAAACTGGTTATCAATTACCAAGTTTTGCTAAATTTGGAGATTATGACAGTAACAATGTAATTCATCATGTTTATCAAGCACCATTATTAGTAGAAATAGATCAACTAGTGCTAGGTGAAGGCTGGGATATGGGATTATTAACTTCAGCAGATATTCGCCGAGGTAACTGTTATTCTGCTATAGCTGGAGAAGCCAGACCAATCGGAGATATACATCACATTATTATGCTAGATTTTATCAATCAAAAATGAAAAGTTTTTCCCTGCTTGAATTATCCATCTCCCCTGGTGCTGCCAGAAAAGCTCATGCTTTTTTGTCTAATAACCTCAATGAAATTACCACAGCTTTAGAGACTGATTTAAAAATAGAATTAGCTGCGGAAATTGGCTTACTTTACTGTTACAAAGAAAATATAACCCTGCGTACCTTTTTACAAGGAGAAGAAAAGCAACAGATTAATTTCCTACCATATATGACTGTGCATGGACAAAATGGAATCAACTTTAAGCTAGATGAACAAGCGAATCCCATTAGTGTATCAGAAAGAGTAGTTTGCCAGGAAGATTTGTTGATGGGTGCATCAGTCCAGATAAATTGGTCATCGATTCCCATTCAAGAATTAACAGGTGATTTGCTACAACGGGGAGAGGAAGTTGAAACTATGATCCTCTATGGTAGTGATTACTCCAATGTTGATCAGTACGGGTTCAATGACCTAGAATTTAGCATGACAGAAGAGGAATACTTACAAGAAATTACTGAATTTTTCTCAGCAAATACTTAATGATCAAATCAACCTAAAGTGGAGTTCGTCACATGCAAACAATAAATCAACTACCGCGTTGGTTAAATATTGGATTAGCCTTTCCAGTGATTATTCTTAATGGTTGGGTACTAATCCAGGTGATTAAATACTTTCAACCCTTAGTTAGTATTGTTTCCATTGCTCTTCTTTTAGCGTTTGTTTTAGATTATCCCATCCAATTTTTACACAAAAGGGGTGTAGGGAGAAACCTGGCGATTATAGCAGTATTAGCATTAGCTATATTAATTTTAGGAGCAGTAGGTGTAATTTTAATCCCCTTAATTTTACAGCAGTTGAATGAATTAGCAAATGTCCTTCCTTCCTGGTTTGATTCTGGCGCTCAACAAGTAGAAGCTTTACAAAATTGGGTATTAACTCAACAGTTACCAGTAAATTTAGGTGGTTTAGCCACACAAGTTTTAGATCGAGTTTCTAGCCAATTTCAGACATTTACAGCGAAGATTGTTAGTTTTGCCTTTGATACTATTGGAGTAGTGTTTAATTTAATATTAACAATAGTCTTAACTGTCTACTTAGTCATTAACGGTCAGAGTTTATGGGATGGACTTTATCAATGGGTTCCATCGCATATTGGCACAAAAGTTAGGCAATTATTACGGGAAGACTTTCAGAATTATTTTATTGGTCAAGTGACATTAGGTGCAGTTCTAGCAGTAACAGTAACATTAGCCTTTTTTGCACTACAAATTCCTTTACCCTTGCTTTTTGGTTTAGGCATTGGCTTCTTTTCACTCTTTCCCTTTGGTACAGGTGTAGGGATTGCTATAGTTAGTGTATTAGTAACACTAGAAAACTTTTGGCAAGGAATGGAAGTCGCAGCTATAGCTGTAATTATTGACCAAATTAATTCTAATATTGTTGCCCCCCGCGTTTTAGGAAATTTGACAGGTTTAAATCCTGTTTGGGTAGTAATTTCCTTATTAGTAGGGGCAAAATTAGGCGGTGTTTTGGGTTTGTTAGTGGCTATTCCTTTTGCAAGTTTTATCAAAGATATAGCTGAAAGTTGGCGGGCTGGAGAGTTTAGATTAAACGAGCAAGTAGAAGCCAATGATATGAAGATGCAAAACGAAGCAGTGAGTAGTTATAAATAAAGAGAAAAAGAAGATGATTTTCTAAAGATTAATTACTTCCTACCAACTATCATATAATAAATTATTATTACCAACTAGTGGCATGACAAGCCTAAATTTGTGCATTGGTAGTGTGCATTCCCTAACGCACGAATATGGATAATGTTGCCTTTTCCGTTGTTCTGATGCGTCGGGGGACGCATCCTACACAAACATTCTATTGCCACATTTTAGCCTTGAAACGATACTAGCAAACTACACGCGGCTTAATTATGAATCAATCCCATAATGGAATACTTGAACAGTTCGTCAATACAGTAATGGGGGTCAAAACTGGGAATCAAAAACCGCTTCCAAATCCCTCAATAGCTACTACGCAAGAACTAGATATTAGAGCAGTCATAGTTTATAAACTAGGAACTATTCTACAAATAGCAGTCATGATTCTTGTGTTGCTGGGAATGGAAAAATTAGTAATCTTGATTGATAATAATTCTTCTTTCCCCAGTTGGTTTAGCACTTTATTGGCTACATTATTTTTTGCTCTATTAAGTCTCCGTTCCCGCATTTTTTCCCTTTTAGACAATACCCGTTCTCCTCAAACCTATGACCAAATAATCAGACCAAAATGGGCCCCTCCACCGTTAGCGTTTCCCATAGTTTGGATGATAATTAGCGTTTTGCGGGTAATTGCTTCTGTATTAATTTGGCAACATGAGAATCACCAATTTTTAGTGCTACCTTTAATTCTGTTTGTGATACATCTGGCTTTAGGGGATACTTGGAATACGATTTTTACCGTAGAGAGAAGATTAGGTGCTGCTGTTCCTGTAGTGATTTTAGGCCCTTGGTTATCTGCTTTAGTAGTAACAGCAATTTATTGGCAAACTGTTCCTGTAGCGGGAATGACCTTATCTTTTTCTTGTGTATGGCTAACCGTAGCTGCTGTATTAGTATTCCGAATTTGGCAATTAAATGGTTCTGAACCTTTATATCCTTTAAAACTCACACCTGTGGAGAAATAAATAATCATAAGTAAATAGAGGAGAATATTTTCCTCAATTTACTTATCACCGATAATCACGTTCCATATCACCACAGAAAGAAAAAGCAACTTTATAACCAATACCAATGCCAAAAAGTCGAGCAAATCTGTTGTTATTCCGTAAATAATGGGCTGATTCTATGCCTGTTTTATCAACAGAATATTCACCAGTTTCTATATCAATAATCACCATTTTACCGATATTTTCTTCTGTTTCCACTTGTTGACGAATACCCTCATCATAGAGTTTTTGAGCGCGTTGAGCGACTTCTTCACGACTTAATAAAATAGATTGTAAGTTTTTTATTTCTTGTTCATCTTTTAGTTCCGCTAAAATACGAGTAGCTATAGTATTCTGTTCTTCTGCTGGTAATTTTTCAATTTCTGCTATAGCACGTTGTAGTAATTCAGTCATAGTTAATCAATTTTGCATAGCTTTGTACTAATAATAATAATAATATCAAGTTTTTGAGTTAATCAGGGAGTATTACCACTTCCACTAAAATTACACCTCCCGCCATAGCAAACAAATTATTTCTTCACTATGTAAAATGTGTGATTATCTTTTATTTTATGATCTACACTTACAGCAATCTTTGTTTTTTCCGTAATTATAAATTCTGGTTCTTCTTTCTTATCTAATTGAATGGTTAAAATAGGTTTTTTATAAAATCTACCTTCTTTCGTGTGGATAATTAGCATATCTCCAACTTTTATCGTATAATTTTCAATCTCAAATGCTAATACTTTATTACCGAAAATTTTAATTACATTTTCTAATTGCTGAAAAGTATGTATTGATTCCTGTTTGATAACTTGTTCAAATAATGTCTGAAAAATAGCTTGACAATATTTCTCTAAAAATTGAATATAAGGCTCTAATTCAGATATACCTAAAATATCATCTACTTCTTCTGAACCGTGAGCAATTTGGTTTCTCCTTTCAACCAATTCGTTTATTTTATTATACAAAATATCTTTTTCTATTCTGGAGATAGTATTTGCTTGTAAGCCAAATTCATTGTTCAGTTCTTCATTTTTTAATAGTTCATCGTTTAAATCTAAGTTTAGTTTATTGAACAGTTCTACAATTTTATTATGTTTTAAATTACCAGATAGAAGTACAAATGCTTCTGTATTAATTTGGTATTTAGTAGGATTAAATATACACTCATTTAATTTCCTTAAAACCTCTTCTTTGGTAAGATGTTGATATTTCGCACTTTCTCTACTTGTAATAGTGGTTATCAACTTTAAAGAAAGTTCAAAATGATTATCTCTAATTTTTTCATCTATTTGATGATATTCAGGTACTATAATAGATAATGAATATAGATATTCTTTAATCCAAATTTCTACATACTTTTCTAGAAGTCCATAAAGTGAAATTATAGAAGCTTTATATTCAAATATTCTTTTATCTGTTCTAAAACTTCGATAGTGATTATTCAGCTTATTGAGTAATTCTTTAAGTTGTTCATTATCAGTTTCTAAAACGTTAGAAGCAGCTACATTATTTACATACTGAATGTGTTTTAAATACTCTCTAATTTGATTGATTTCTTTTTTGAAACTTTCTAATGATTCTATATTCATAATTTCTACCAAACTTGATTAAATATAGCTTTGTAGAAAGTTATGGAAATACTTAATGCGCGCTTCTACATCTTGTTTGTTATTATATCTACCATCAAAAATGAATCTATTATTTTCTTCCTTCATGTATAGTAATTCTTGATCTGAATATAAATTATCTTTAATAGAAGTTTTATTTCTGATCAAACTTTCCTTGTAAGAAATATTATTGGCAAATACCTGCATTATTGGGTCATAAATAGTTTTTAATGGCTTTTTCTTGTTACGCTTTTCTTTTGGAGGTATAAAAGCTGAATCTCCTAATATATAATAAATCAATTGAATAGTTTCATTGAAAAGATTTCCAAGATTTTCAATCGTCTCATCTGGATAATTATTTGCTTGCTTTAAATACTCATCTAAGAATTTATCCACTGGGGATTTTAAATTGTCTATATGACGATAAGCAAAAAAGCGCAAAACCAGTTCAACATCTTTCATTTTGCGATAGGATTCGCTTTTAAGTAATTTTTGTTCTCCTTCGCTTTCTAAAGGTAGTTTCCACATTTTACGGAAGGAGTCATTTTGAGCAAGTATTATACACAATTGGTTAAACTTACCATTGTGTAAGGCATTTCTTGTTTCCTGTGGAGTTAGTTTCTCTCCTCCACTATTCAATCTTTCAAAAACTATCTGTTTGAGGTGTTCGGCTTCTTCCTTGCTTTTAGCTGTTTCTTGTAATAAAACAATAGATGATAAATAGCGTCTATCTATCCCTCTTCTAACTTGCTCAGGCAAATTTTCATATTTTCGCCCGTTAAGTTCCTGCCAATATTCTAATCCTTCTAGTTTAAAATTTCCTTTATAAAAATCATAGATAGCCGTTAGCCTTTGCTGTCCATCCATAACTTCATAAATAGAATAATCTATTTCATACAGAAAGATAGGTGGAATAGGGACATTCATGATGAATGATTCTATCAAACGAGATTTTCGAGTATCGTCCCACCTTTTTCTGCGTTGGTATTCAGGATTAAGGATATACTTATTACTATCAAGCATAGGTTTTATGCTATCAAGCGGGTAACGAGCTTGTTCCGTTACAATTCTAATCTCTCCTTTCTTGTATTTTTCGTTAATTTCGTTGTCTGAAAGAAAGACTTGAGAAATATCTAACCTATCTTGAAAAGTAAAAGTTTCACCTGAAATTAAATAACTATTTGCACTCATATTTACGTCCTTATATTTTTACTAATAAAATCTAAGATGCGAGAATCATATAATTTTAGAGATTCCTATTAATCAGTATATCATATTAGTTTACAAGTACCTGTTTCATTGAGACCGAAAGTAAAAAACCAACAAATAAGATATTTTTACCATTCTCTTTTTTACGCTTTTGCTTAGTACAAAAAACGGTAGAGAATATATTTCCTCTACCGCTTTTAAATTAAGTTGAGATTAAATCCCAAATATTAACTATGACTCAACGCCTTGGGGTAATAATTCCCGGTTGGTGCGTGAGCTAACTTGCACTGTGCCATTTTCGTCTACGTCAACGACAGCCACATCACCATCTTTGATGCGACCTGAGAGGATTTCTTCAGCCAAGCTATCTTCTAACAAGCGCATGATTGCTCTTCTTAATGGTCTTGCACCGTAGCTGGGGCTGTATCCTTCTTGAATTAGGCGGTCTTTGAAGCGTTCTGTAACTTCTAAGGTGATGCCTTTTTCGGTTAGGCGGCCAAATACTTCTTTGAGCATGATGTCCGCAATCTGGGTAACTTCCGCTTTGTTTAGCTGACGGAAGACGATGATTTCATCTAACCGGTTGAGGAACTCTGGACGGAAGTATTGTTTTAATTCTTCGTTCACCAAAGAGCGAATGCGGTTGTACTGAGATTCGGTTGCGTCTTCTGCAAACTCGAAACCGATACCGCTTCCACCTTTTTCAATCACCTTAGAACCAATGTTGGAGGTGAGAATTAACAGGGTGTTCTTAAAGTCTACTGTCCGACCTTTAGCATCTGTTAACCGTCCGTCTTCCAAAATTTGCAATAGCATATTGAAGACATCGGGGTGGGCTTTTTCGATTTCGTCGAATAGCACTACAGTGTAAGGACGACGGCGGACGGCTTCTGTTAATTGTCCACCTTCGTTGTAGCCGACGTAACCTGGAGGTGAACCGATCAGTTTGCTAACTGTGTGGCGCTCCATGTATTCGGACATGTCTAGGCGGATCATTGCTTCTTCTGAGCCGAAGAAGTAAGACGCTAGTGATTTGGCTAGTTCGGTTTTACCTACGCCGGTGGGACCAGAGAAGACAAAACTAGCGATCGGTCTATTAGGATTCTTCAACCCAACACGCGCGCGACGAATGGCACGAGATACCGCTTTTACTGCGTCGTCTTGTCCGATTAAACGCTGATGCAAGGTGTCTTCCATGTGCAGCAGTTTCTCGGATTCGGACTCGGTGAGTTTGTTAACTGGGACACCAGTCCAAGAGGCGACGATATGGGCAATATCTTCTTCGGTAACGACGGGTTCTAATCCGTCACCACCTGCACCGTTGGTTTTGCTTTGGGCGATCGCACGAATTTCGGCTTTAATTTCCATTTCCCGATCGCGCAATTCTCCTGCTCGATCAAAGTCCTGGGAACGGACAGCGTCATCCTTTTCTTTTAAGATTTGCCGTAATTCTTTATCTAACTCTTTGGCTGCGGGGGGCAATTGGGAGTTAATTAAACGGACGCGAGAACCGGCTTCGTCAATTAAGTCAATAGCTTTATCTGGCAAATAGCGATCGCTGATATAACGATCGGACAATTTGGCGGCGGCTACTAATGCCTCATCGGAAATTTTTAATTTATGGTGGGCTTCATAGCGATCGCGCAAACCATATAAAATTTCAATTGTTTCATCAACGGATGGTTCACCGACCATTACGGGCTGAAAACGTCGCTCTAGGGCTGCATCTCGCTCAATGTGTTTACGATATTCATCGAGAGTAGTTGCACCGATACATTGCAATTCTCCTCTGGCCAAAGCTGGCTTTAAGATATTCGCCGCATCGATCGCCCCTTCGGCCGCACCAGCACCAATCAAGGTATGGACCTCGTCGATGACTAGAATTACATTACCCGCCTGGCGAATTTCATCCATGATTTTCTTCAGGCGTTCTTCAAATTCACCCCGGTATTTAGTCCCTGCTACCAGTAAACCTATATCTAAGGTGACAACTCGTTTATCTTCTAGAATGTCTGGGACATCTTTATTAGCAATACGTGTCGCTAACCCTTCAGCGATCGCTGTTTTACCGACCCCTGGTTCACCAATCAGCACTGGGTTATTCTTTGTCCGGCGACCCAATATTTGAATTACCCGTTCAATTTCCTTGGCGCGACCGACAACCGGATCTAATTTGTTGTCGATGGCCATTTGGGTTAAATTCGAGCCAAATTCATCCAAAGTCGGGGTTTTAGTGCGACCGGATGACCCACCAGGGGTAACTTCGGCTGTTTCACCCAACATGCGGATCACTTGGGTTCTCACCTTAGACAAATCTACACCCAGGTTTTCTAGCACCCTGGCTGCTACACCTTCCCCTTCACGGATTAGGCCCAACAGCAGATGCTCGGTGCCAATGTAGTTATGCCCCAGTTGGCGTGCTTCTTCCAGAGATAGTTCTAGAACCCGTTTGGCTCTTGGCGTAAACGGAATTTCTACCGCTACAAAACCAGAACCCCGGCCTATGATTTTTTCTACCTCGATCCGAGCGTCTTTGAGATTAACGCCCATGGATTTCAGCACCTTAGCGGCCACTCCAGTCCCTTCGCCGATCAGACCCAGGAGGATCTGCTCAGTCCCGACGAAATTGTGACCTAAACGGCGGGCCTCTTCTTGGGCCAGCATGATTACCTTAATGGCTTTTTCTGTGAAGCGTTCAAACATAGGCTTTTTCCCATCACCTGCGTCGTGCCGGTACGCTGATTTTAGCACAGGCTAAAGGTTTGGACATCTTTGTCACAAGAATAGACATCCAAGAATCATTACACAAGTTAATGAGTTAAGTATTAGCTATTTATTACTTTTTATGTGGCTGGTGTACTGAGGAGCTTAGTTTTGCCAAGGTTCTGGGGCTAACCATCAAACAACAGACCTGCGATTTAGGCGCTTTTTTAGGTTATCCCAAATAGAATTATTTATCATAAATATGATACACTTGTCAAGCTTTTGTGCTTACTCATAACTTTTTCTTATCGCAAAAAAATATTGATTAAAATATTTCAATGACTTTCTCTACCCAAAGTAGTAACTTCTTATAAAGTTATTTACAGGGTTATTACAAGCAATTAGCTATTAGTAATGAGCAAATAGCCTTCAGTTTGGTAGTTGATAGCTAATTTTATTCTTAGGGTGAGTTGCTGGGTATTGACAGGTGGGAGAAGAAGGGAGAAATAATTGTTTGATTTCCCAGTCACCAATCCCCAGTCACCAATCCCCAATCACCGTTCCCCAATCCCCAATCCCCAATCACCGTTCACCAATCCCCAATGACCAAGAAGATTGTTTGAGGCGATCGCTAATCATGGTCTGCCATTTGTTTAGAGTGGTGAAAAACTGGGGATGTTGTAATTCAGACAGCCACAAAATCAAAGCATCTTCATTATTATCTTTGTAGTAATGCCGTCTGCGCCCTGCTGTTTTAAAGCCGAATTTTTGATATAAAGAAATAGCCCCTTGATTGGAAGCTCTCACTTCTAGAGTAGCTCTCTCTAAACCGCAATCACCTGCTGTTTCCAGTAAAGAATATAACAAAGCCTGTCCCAAGCCCTGACGCTGATACTGAGGATGAATAGCCAAAATTGTAATGTGGGCTTCCTCTAAAATTGACCAAAAACAACCCATACCTATGAGTTGACAACTGGAGATAGAAGAAAATAAACCCAAAAAATGACTATTAGGACTAGCTAACTCTCTTTGGTAGCCTTCCATAGTCCACAAACCATTAAAACAGGCTTGATCTAGTTCTAGTAAAGCAGACAGGTGTTCAAGAGTCAAAGACTGAACTTTTAATTCCGATAGGGTCACGGCGATTTAGGGCGGGGGTAGAGAAATGGGGAGATGGGGGGATGGGGAGATGGGGCGATGGGGAGAAAACTTATAAATGTTTCCTGATTACTTTAGCTAAACAGGATAAGAAAGTCCCACTAAAATCTTACACTAATTACTTCTTTCCCTATGCTCCTTTCAAGAGTTGTTTTTCTATAACTATGTTAGTTGCTAATTAATTGACAAATATTTGGTGGTGGAAGCGCAGATATTTGAATGACAAATTCTTTCTCCCCACCTCCCCACCTCCCCATCTCCCCTGCCTCCTTCTTCAAGTTACTTTCAGACATCCCGCGCTTTTTTGTAAACTGGTAAAGCGGCAGACTTATTCCAGCCCTATATTTTTATAAGGACAACACATAATTAGTTATGGTATCGACTCACCCTGTCGGGGTTCAAGCTTCTGGTAGTCAATATTTACCTCAAAAGCGCAGTCATGGCGCTCAGGTTTCGCCAAATCAAGAACTGTTACCCTTAACAGCCAAGGTTAATCAGCATGATAGCTTAGAAATCGGTGGGTGTGAGATCACAACCCTGGTGGAACAATTTGGTTCACCACTGTACATTTTAGATGAAGAAACCCTGCGGACAGCTTGCAGACAATATCGAGATAGTTTTAAACAATACTACAAGGGTGAATCTCAAGTATTGTACGCTTCCAAGGCTTGGAATTGTCTAGCCGTTTGTGCGATCGCGGCTTCTGAAGGATTGGGAATCGATGTGGTATCGGGTGGAGAGTTGTACACTGCCCTGAATGCCGGAGTTAGTCCTGATAAAATCTATTTACACGGGAATAATAAATCTCGTGAGGAGCTAATTTTGGCGATCGAATCCAATTGCACCATTGTGGTGGATAACTGGTATGAGTTACAAACCTTAGCCGAATTGGCAGTAAATTATCCGCCGATTCGCATCATGTTAAGACTCACACCAGGGATTGAGTGCCATACTCATGAATATATTCGCACTGGACATTTAGACAGCAAATTTGGCTTTGATCCTAACGATTTAGATCAGGTATTTACCTTTGTGAGTAAACAACCTAGTTTAAACTGCGTAGGCTTGCACGCTCATATTGGTTCCCAAATCTTTGAACGTCAACCCCATCAAGACTTAGCCGCCCTCCTGGTGCAGTGGTTAAGGGATGCAGCCAAATATGGTTTAGAAATTAGTGAATTAAATGTAGGTGGCGGTTTAGGGATTAAGTATGTAGAATCAGATGATCCCCCTAGCATCGAGGAATGGGTCAAGGCGATTTGTGAAGTAGTGCAACAAGCTTGTGCTGCCGAAAATCTCCCCTTACCAAAATTATTGAGTGAACCAGGGCGATCACTGATTGCGACTGCTTGTGTCACCGCCTACACTATTGGTGCTAGCAAAGTCATTCCCGAAATTCGTACTTATGTAGCGATCGACGGGGGAATGTCCGACAACCCACGCCCCATTACCTACCAATCAGTTTATCGCGCCCTCGTAGCTAATAAAATGTCTGCTCCCTTAACCCAGACAGCAACATTAGCTGGAAAACATTGCGAATCAGGAGACATTCTGATTAAGAATGCCCAACTACCAACAACGGAACCAGGCGATATTCTCGTAGTGATGGCAACGGGTGCGTACAATTACAGTATGGCATCTAACTACAACCGCTTGCCCAAACCGGCAGCTGTTTTAGTGGCGAATGGCGAAGCAAATCTAATTTTGCGGCGCGAAACTTATCAAGACCTGATTCGACAAGATTGCCTACCAGAAAGACTGAAGTAGTCAATGGTGATTAGTCATTGGTCATTAGTCATTAGCTAAGAACCAATGACTAGGGACTAATGACTAATGACTAAATTAGTAATCCAGATGTCATGAGAGATTGGTGGAAGCAATGGCTGACAAACCTGGGATGGTCGCAGTCCTTGCTGCTGAAGGCTCTGGATATTGTATTAGTGCTGGCGCTGACGTATATGATCCTAGTAATTATTAGTGAACGTCGGACGCTATGGATGGTGCGGGGATTTATAATTTTGATGCTGGCATCTGCACTAAGTAGCAATTTGGGCCTACCCCTGTTAAATTTTGTCCTGGAAAAGCTAGTGATTGGCTGTGCTGTAGCCATGGCGGTGGCACTACAGTCAGAATTTCGCCGATTTCTAGAACAGCTAGGGCGCGGCGAATTTTGGCAGTTGTTTCAACCTGACCGCTTGGCTGTCCCTAAGTCTGATAGTGTGATTGATGAAATTGTAGAGGCAGTGAAAGAATTATCAAAAAATCGGATTGGTGCTTTGCTGATTTTGGAAACCGCAGGGCCAATTGATGAGCGAGATTTTTCTGTGCCTGGTGTGAAGTTAAATGCGGAGGTTTCTAAAGAACTAATTCAGACAATATTTCAACCAAAAACCTTGTTACACGATGGAGCGACTTTAATTCGCGGTTCGCGGATAGTGGCATCAGGTATAATTTTACCACTTTCGGGACGCACAGCCTCGCGCCAGTTGGGAACACGCCATCGGGCAGCGATGGGAATTACTGAGCGGGTCGAAAATTGTATTTGTGTAGTGGTATCGGAAGAAACAGGTTCTATTTCCCTAGCAGAACGCGGAACCCTTTACAGGCCGCTGACGATTAGGAAGCTAAAAGAGTCTTTGGAGGCGCGGTTGTCTCCATCTGTAGATCGGGAAGCTGTCGCGCCTGGTCTTTTCAGTTTGATTCGTCAGATTGGTGGTAAGGGCTTAACCATTGTTTCACGTTTACTCAGATCACCATCGACCGCCTCAAGAGATAAGAAATGACAACATCACAAACTGAATTGCAATCTTTACCTGCTGATTTAAAACTAGAACTACTGCCCAAGCACGTTGCGGTAATTATGGATGGTAATGGTAGATGGGCAAAACGTCGAGGTTTACCGCGCATTATGGGTCATAAACGGGGCGTAGATGCCCTCAAGGATTTGCTACGCTGTTGTAAAGATTGGGGAATTAAAGCCTTAACAGCATACGCTTTTTCTACAGAAAATTGGCAAAGACCCCAAGAAGAAGTAGATTTTTTAATGACTTTATTTCAGGTGGTTTTGCGCCAAGAATTGCGGGAAATGGTGGAAGAGGATGTACAAATTCAGTTTGTAGGTAATTTACAGGTGTTGCCAAAATCTCTCCAAGAAGAAATCGCCCATTCAATGGCTACAACCCGCAATAATACAGGGATTCGGTTCTCTATCGCCACTAATTATGGTGGAAGACAAGAAATATTACAAGCTTGTCAAGCGATCGCCGAAAAAGTCCAACAAGGTTTATTAAAGCCGGATGAAATTTCTGAGGAAATTTTTGAAAGTCATCTTTACACTGCAGGTATTGGTGATCCAGACTTGTTAATTCGTACTAGTGGGGAAATGCGGTTATCTAATTTCTTACTTTGGCAAATGGCCTATGGTGAAATTTATATTACTGATACTCTCTGGCCAGATTTCGATCGTGCTGAATTTCATCGGGCCTTATCTGCCTACCAGCAGAGGGAAAGGCGGTTTGGAAAGGTGTAGGGATGGGGTATTGGGGATTGGGTATGGGGTATTGGGAAAGAAAATAAATTCTCCGCGTCTCCCCGTCTCCCCTCTCTTCCTCATGGGCCAGCAAAAATAGCTTGTTCTATATCTTCCCGACTAAGGGAATATTTAAAAGAGCGTTGAATATCCTGGCCGTTTTCTGCTGCTTGGATGTAACGGACACTAATTTGCTCAATATCTAGCCAAAGTTCTGCTTCCCAGTGAGGACGCTGCACACGCCAGCAGTGTAGCTGGTCTCGGTCTTGTTGACAACCGTGATCTTTTAGCCACTGTTCGATTTGAGGGAGGGGATGGTTATACAGGGGTGTGTCAGGGGGAAGCATAGACAATTAAAAATTCAAAATTCAAAATTCAAAAAGGGTAACTTGGAGAGTTTGGGGAAATGTAGGTGATTTGCGGTTGGGGGGTTGGTGGTTGGGTGTATAGGGGTGTGTCACCGCGTATTACAGCTACAGCGATCGCTAAAACTAAACAACCGATTAAAGTTACCCCCATAATAAACAAAGCAAAAATTTCTCCGGGGGACAAGGGGCGATCGCTTGCGTCCAGATACATGGATTTTGACCAATCATGAGGTTTATGTACTGGATGATTTAAGTCCGCAGGTGCTTGAATTACCCCATATCGAGAATAGCCTATTTTTAAATCATAGCTTAATCGGCGCTCTGGACTACTCAGAGTAGCATAAGCTTCGTTAATTTGCTGAAACTTAACAGTAGCAATATTAGCAGGTAACTCGGTGGTATCAGGATGATATTGTTTGCTAAGTTCCCGAAAAGCGCGACGGATATCGATCGCTGACGCTGAGGGATGCAAACCTAGCAGGGTGTAATATGTGGTTGCGCTGCTTTGCGGCTGTGTCCCGTTCTGACTCACGGCTTTCTGATTCTCTTTGCTCAAGTCTGTTTTTTATATTCTAAGCCGATGTGCATCAGTTGGGGGATTGGTGATTGGGGATTGGGGATTGGGGATTGGTGATTGGGAAAGAGACAGAAACTAGACTCTCTAATTTTTGCAGAAGTCAGGAATATTAAAGAGATAAATTCGCTAAAATATAATATAAATCTTTCCTCAAATTACCATCATGACCTATAACGAAGTAATTACAGAAATTCAAAAGTTTAGCTTAGATGAACAGTTGCGTTTATTCCAGTATTTAAAAGAAATACTGGGAGATAATATAGATGATGATATTGACCTTGATGATACACCAATTGAGGAAATAAAGGAGAGTTTAACTAGAGCTTTTCAAGAAGTAAAAACAGGAAAAACCAGACCTATTTCTGAGTTATGGGAGAGAATTGAAAATGAATGATATAAATCCCATTTTTGTGCATTTTTCTCCTGAATTTGAAAAATAATTGTACAAATTATCAAAACGATATCGAAAAATTCGTGATGATATTGAACCCATTATTTTGCAGTTACAGCAAGGAGAAATTACAGGCGATCGTCTTGTAGGCTTGGGAGAAGAATATCAAGTTTACAAAGTGAGGATTAAAAATAGTGATCTTTTACAAACTTCTACTAATATCATTTTATTAACAATCTATTCTAAATCTGATCAAGATGATATAGCGGTTACAGATATTCGCTTTATCATCGAACAGACAATGGAATAAGTTTGTAGAATGCGCTAGGTCTATTTTAGAAATTTAGCTAGTAGAAAATCTGATTAACCAAGAAAATCATGAAAGACGAATATGATTTTTCAAAAGCAGAACAAGGAAAGTTTTATTATCCTGATGCTAGTTTTCAATATCCTATCTATCTATAACCAGATGTAGATAGCTTTTTAAATCAAATTGCTAAAGAGAAAAATATTGATATTCAAGCTTTGGTCAATGAACTGTTGAGAAATAATATTAAGCTAATTCAAAGCATCCACTAAAAGCAGTATTTTTTATATAAATTTCTAGGGTGCGCTAGTTGTATTTTAAACATAGACTCTAGAGAGAAGATTATATCTACTAAGATAGTTGCTACAAAGACTATTCTTCAATTAACCAACCGCGTTGTATACCGTGTTCTATTCCTCTAGTCCAATCTGCTGTTAAATGTTTTCGCACTTTATTAAATAAATGCTGAACTACAGCCGGATTAATGGGGTTTTTAATATAGCTTTCTTCATATCTAAATTCTCGGTCAGTATTTTTTTGTTGACGCAGTACATAAATTTGATCAATTTTGTATTTTCGCAAATTTACATCACTCGTTAATTTTATCCATTCCATCAACACAATATACAAACTGTTGGGATTTCTGGCTTTTAAATCTTCTGCTGCTCGTGATGAGCTTTCCAGCATCGTTTTATCAAGATAAGTTTTACATTCAATTACAATCACTGGAATGTCAAAAATATGAGTTTCTGTATTACCGGAAATTGTCACCTCTGAGTAATTCTCTGGTTCTTCTGTGACAACTGTTAATACTTCACCAGGACTTTCTTTTTCTTCTGGTGGTGTTACAGCTTCAAATGATGCTTGAATAGTTGCACCAATTACAAAATCATGATCTTTTCTTTCAATTCTGGCATAGGGACGTTTTAACATTTCAGCATATTTTGGTGGAACAAAGAAAATATCTTTAAAAGTATGCGACTTACCGATAAGTGCGTTTTCTCCAAAATCCTTCGCTAAATCTCTAAATAAATAATAAAGAAATTCTTCTAATACACTAGAGTGAAGGTTTGAGCGTGAATCAAATTTTTCTGCATAATGTTGTTGATCTAAAAAATCTTTATATCTGGCAAGAAGCTCTACTCGTTGAGCAATAATAGTATTATCATTATCTGTAGGTGTTGATGTCGGTCCAATTAATTCCACATTTGCTGAGTGCCATTGATCATACTCTATCCTAATTTCTTGTAAATATTTTCTACTGTCAGCATCCCTGTATTTTTTGCGGTGTTTCTCCTTTTGTTCCAGGTTTGAACCATGAACTAAAGGATTTCTATCGGTTGTGGACATAGTTCTAGTTTATCTTGAAGATGCAGTGCGATCGCTCTCGCTAAAAGTGGCGGTACAGCATTACCTATTTGATTATACTGGCAAAGAAACTTTTCATTAAGTCTATTTTCTCTTTGTAATAATTTGTGAGATACAACAGTTTTTTTCCCTAAAAACCGATAAGTATCAGGAAAAGATTGTACTCGCGCACCTTCACGCGCTGTTAAGTTACGATGTTGGAAAGGATGTAGAAAATTAGCATAAAATGAGGCTGTTATTGTATACGCTGGTTGATCAGGATGTAACCGACGATTGTTTTGATCATAAACTTGTTCAGATATTTCACCATTTCCACTACGACGTTTTGCTCTATATTCTTGTGGTACATCAGCACTAGATTCACCCCATTTAATTTGTTTAAAACGTTCTACAAGTCTCTCAGAATGATCCATTGCTACATGATTGTAGATAACTTGACTATTATTTTTAATCCATTGTTGATAGTGATTTTGTGGTTGAGAAATATAAGCTTGTTCTTCTTCTCCTTCACGTGCATTCAAAGCTGGTAAATCTGATATTGCATCCCACAAGGTTAAAGCAGGAAGTAAATTTATATGTTCAAAGATTGACAACTGAGAAATATTTATTTTTAACAAATCTAAAGAATGTGTTTTTGGTGGTTCACCTAATTTTTTTCCTGTTTTATTCCCGACAATAAAGACTCGTTCTCTAATTTGTGGTACACCATACTCAGCAGCGTTTAATAACCACAACTCTACAAAATAACCTAGATTTTCAAAAGTGCGTTTAATAATATCTATGACCTTTACACCTTCTACATTTCTCCGAGAAAGTAAACCTTTAACATTTTCCATCACAAATGCTTGAGGTTCTAGAAATTCGATCCATTGAGCAAAGTTAATAAATAAACTATTTCTGGGATCTTTAGGATCTTTTTGTGCGGGACCAGCAACGCTAAAACCTTGACAGGGGGGACCACCAATTATAATATCTGGTTTGTATTTACAAATGTTTTTGACATTACTCAAAGTATTAAACTCACAGATATCATTTTGAATCACTGTCATTTCTGGATGATTGTAGCGCAGAGTATCGCAAGCCCAAGTATCAACTTCTAGGGATAGAGGAACAGAAAAACCTGCTATCTCGAAACCTAAACCAAAGCCACCAGCACCAGCAAATAAATCAATAACAACGGGATGTTTTTTTATCATCAGCTTTGGGTATATTTATTGTTACTCTAGGAATTCTAAATATTCTAGAATGATAATTTTAAATTTTCAGCAAAGTTGCTGATATAGGAAATTTCATTTATTTAAAGATTCCAGATATTTCAAAATTCCCTGGTTTTCTAAAGTTAGTTCTCTAATGTCGGCTGTGTTATCGTCAATTCTTCTTTGATTGTCAATCATTTGTCGTTGAATGTTGGTAATTTGCCTTTGCATATCATCAAGTCTGGGTAAAATGCGAGTTGCTAAATCTGTTAGTGCTTGAATGGCTTTAGCATTAGACTCAATTAATTTTTCTAGACGTTCTGAATCGTTCATTTTTTCTGTGATTGCAGTAAATTCTTGGATGTAATTTTAGCATTGAAAAAGTTGATTTGACTAATTATTTAAACATCTGGTGTGGATGAGACTGGACAAAGCTACAATAGTAATCTGAAGAATGAAAAAGCTTAAATTGAGATAGTATGACCACTGCTGCACCCGCTAAAACCGCTTACGAAGCAATTATAGGTTTAGAAACCCATTGTCAACTGAGTACAAACACTAAAATCTTTTCTAGCAGTTCTACGGCTTTTGGTGCTGACCCCAATACAAATATTGACCCTGTGTGTATGGGTTTACCTGGCGTTTTGCCTGTACTGAATGCTAAGGTGCTGGAATATGCTGTAAAAGCGGGTTTAGCTCTAAATTGTCAAATAGCAAAGTATAGCAAATTTGACCGCAAACAATATTTTTATCCTGATTTACCGAAAAATTACCAAATTTCTCAATATGACTTACCGATCGCAGAACATGGTTGGTTAGAAATAGAGTTGGTGGATGGGGAAGGAAATCTGGTGCGTAAGCGCATCGGTATTACTCGTTTGCACATGGAAGAGGACGCAGGTAAGTTAGTACACGCTGGTAGCGATCGCCTGGCTGGTTCTTCCTACTCTCTGGTAGACTATAATCGTGCTGGTGTCCCTTTGGTGGAAATCGTTTCTGAACCTGATTTACGGACAGGACAAGAAGCGGCGGAATATGCCCAAGAACTACGTCGGATTTTACGTTATCTTGGTGTTAGTGATGGGAATATGCAAGAAGGTTCACTGCGTTGTGATGTGAATATTTCTGTCCGTCCGGTGGGACAAAAGGAGTTCGGGACTAAAGTCGAAATCAAAAATATGAACTCCTTTAACGCTATTCAACGCGCGATCGAATATGAGATTGAACGTCAAATTGCTGCTATAGAAGCGGGTGAACGTATTATCCAAGAGACGCGGTTATGGGAAGAAGGTTCACAACGTACTATCAGTATGCGGACTAAGGAGGGTTCTAGCGATTATCGTTATTTCCCAGAACCAGATTTAGCACCAATTGAGGTGTCTGAGGAACAGTTAAATCAATGGAAAAGTGAGTTACCAGAACTACCAGCACAAAAACGCGATCGCTATGAAAATGTGTTAGGTTTATCTGCGTATGATACCCGCGTTTTGACAGAAGAACATTCTGTTAGCGAATACTTTGAAGCGGTTCTCGCAGCTGGTGCTAATCCCAAAGCAGCAGCTAACTGGATTACTCAAGATATTGCAGCTTATTTAAATAAGCAAAAGTTGAATATTGCGGATATTTCCCTAACTCCAGCTAACTTAGCGGATGTAATTCTGCGGATTGAAAAGGGTAAGATTAGTAATGCTCAAGCTAAAGAGAAATTAACCGACTTACTCAATGGTGTTCCTCCAGAAAAAGCCTTTGCTGGTCAAGAGTTAATTTCTGATCCTAGTGTGCTCGAACCAATTATTGATGAAGTCATTGCTGCTAACCCAAAAGAAGTAGAAAAATATCGCAACGGTAACGTCAACCTCAAAGGGTTCTTTGTGGGACAAGTGCTGAAGAAGACTAACAAACGTGCTGAACCTAAACTAACTAATGAGTTAGTGGAAAAGAAACTTAGTGCTTTGTAGTCAGTTCTGATTTTTGTACAAGTAACTTCCGCACAAGAGGGGAAAGGGTAAAGTTCACCAGTGTAAACTTAAGCCCTAACGAATAGAATTCGTGCGCCACTTGCTACCCTGCGGGAACGCTGCGCGAACAAGTCGGGAAACCCGCCCAACGCAGTGGCTTGGCTACACAGGCCAAGTCCGCCTACGCGGACTAATAGTTTTCTAACCCACGCAGGTGGCCTTCCCTACGGGAAGCCGCTACGCGTCTTGCTTGTGTAGACGCGGTTTCTAACCGCCCATTTTCCGTTAAGTTGACACTAATGGGCATTGCCATGTCCCTACAAGCAATCTATATTTATCAGGGTTTTCGGAAAATGGTATTAGAAGAATTGCGGCAGTATCTTTAAATAGTAAAATGTTTACACAAGCAAACTTTATTGCTGATTGCTGATAAATGTGTGAGTGTAGCTGCTAATTTAATGGGTCAATCTTTCTCCGAGTTAATTAGTGCTAAGTTAGCGCGAATTATCAAAGAAAATTGATAAGAGAATCTTTATACCAATTCACTAAAAGAGTGTAACAGATATAAATCGTCAAACCCTTATCAAATCCGGTATTCCCCATTTTGAATTTTGTTGGCGAAGCCTTGCCGAAGGCTATTTTGAATTTTGAATTGGTATTAGTATCCCGCCTGTAAATGCTGAGAGGAAGAAAACAGAGATAATTATTATGTTGTTGCCAACATGATTTTTACCTCTAAGAATTAAAGATTAATCACCAATAAGCAGTGAAAAGCTGAAAATATATCTGCAAATAGTTACTTTTAGGTTTTGGTTTTGAGAAGCTACTAATGGTTTGATTGCTGTGAGTACCCAACCAAATACCTATGAGATTATTAGATTTGTTGATTCCCGCAGTGGTTTCTACTCCCATTAAGGAACCAGTACCAGTATTTCTGATGATTTTGGGCATTATGTTAATTGCCCCGTTGCTATTTGAAAGGATGCGTTTACCGGGTATTGTTGGGTTAATTTTGGCGGGGGTGATAGTGGGGCCTCATGGTTTAGGATTGTTGGCGCGAGATAGTACTATTGTGCTGTTGGGAACAGTGGGGTTGTTGTTCCTAATGTTTATGGCGGGACTAGAAACCAGTTTAGATGATTTGAAATATAACGCTAAAGCGGCGGTAATTTTTGGGTTGCTGACGTTTGCAGTTCCGATGGGGTTAGGAACTGTGGCGATGTTATCCATCGGTTATGGGTTTTTACCCGCGATTTTGGTTGCTTCTTGCTTTGCTTCTCATACCTTGCTGGCGTTACCGATCGCTGGTAAGTTGGGAATCATGCGATCGCCACTCTTGACTGCAACTTTAGGCGGTACTCTCATCACTAATACCTTAGCTTTGTTAGTTTTAGCAGTAGTAGTGAGGGCGCATCAAGGTAATTTAACTTTCTGGTTTTGGTTATTTCTTATCCCTTCTTTAATTATTTACACCTTTCTCACTCTTTGGGGTGTACCTCGTGTGGGAAGGTGGTTTTTTCAACGCTTTGGACATGATGAGGGTGCAGAGTTTACTTTTGTTTTAGCGACTTTGTTTGTAGTTTCCTACGGTGCAGAATTAGTACAAATTGAACCAATTATTGGTGCTTTTTTGGCGGGAGTAGCTATTACTCAGTTAATACCCCAACTTAGTCCGTTGATGAATCGCTTGCAATTTATTGGTAATACGCTATTTGTGCCATTTTTCCTGATTTCTGTGGGAATGTTAGTCAATCCTCGCATTTTAGTCCAAGATCCGCGATCGCTCCTCGTCTCAGCAGTTATGGTAGGGGTAGCAATAGTGGCTAAATATCTGCCGGCTTGGGGTGTGGGGAAGTTATTCGCCTACAATTTTGATCAGGTGATGGTCATGTTTGGGTTATCTGTAGCTCAAGCTGCTTCTACTTTAGCGGCGATTACTGTTGCTTACAATATCAAATTGGTGGATCAGTTGACGGTAAACGGCACGATCGCTATGATTTTAGTTACCTGTGTTGCTTCTCCTTGGGTGACAGCCAAATGGGGACAACAACTCAGACCGGAAGAAGGAATAAGCCAAAAACAGGAAAATGGCAGTTTAGGCGATCGCGTTTTAGTTCCCGTAGCTAATCCTAACACGGAAGAAAATTTATTACACTTGGCGATTTTGTTGGCTAAGTCTGCATCAGGAACTCTATTACCTCTGCACATTTTAATTGAAACATCTGCACCCATTTCTATTGCTGATAAAACTCGACAAATGCAGTTACTCTCTACTGCGGAAATGATTGCCCATGCAGCAGTAACTAATGTTACCCCTATTGCCAGAATAGATGAATCGATTGACAAAGGAATCGCTCGTGTAGCAGAAGAAAAACAAGCCAGTGTGATTGTTTGTGGTTGGAAAGGTTATTCTACCTACCAGGAAAATTTGTTTGGTGGTGTCATAGATAAAGTAGTACAACGCAGTTCTGTTCCGGTTTTACTCACTCGCTTACCTTTACCAGTTGAACATACATCACGGATATTTCTGGCTTTTACCAGTCAACAAGTTTATGCAAGTTCTTTTGCACAAAGTGTACAATTAGCTAAAATTTTAGCAACCGAGTTAAAAGCATCTTTACAACTTTTACAAGTGGTGACAGGAAGAGAAACGGAAGTTAATTTACAAAGTTTAGGTTTACCAACAGATACAAGAATGCAAACAGTACCGGGTAATTTTGTTAAGCAAGTTTCCCTCCTGCTTAAAAGTAATGATTTATTATTGTTAAATGGGGCTGTAGAACACAAAAGCCAAATTTTCTCACTTTTGGGAAATGTACCAGAAGCGATCGCTAGAAATCACCCTAAAATTGCGATGATGATCGCCTACTTCCCTTAAAAAAAGGATACCGCCAAAATAGGCGGCAAACTATAGCAGTTTGTCAAACTGATTAATTATTAGCTGCAACGGGTAAGAATCCACCTGCTTGCATTTTCCATAGCCTGTGGTATGCACCCCCACGTGCCAATAATTTAGTGTGCGTACCATCTTCGACAATTCGACCATGTTCAAACACTAAAATTCGATCAAGATGGGCAATGGTAGACAGTCGATGAGCAACTACAATTACCGTTTTTCCATGCATGGCTAAATCTAAGGTATCCTGAATCGCTTTTTCAGTAATTGAATCGAGGCTAGAGGTGGCTTCATCTAAAATCAGGATCGGTGCATCTTTAAGAATTACCCTAGCGATCGCAATGCGCTGTCTTTGTCCTCCAGATAGTTTAACACCTCGTTCTCCCACCAGAGCATCATAACCTTCTTTGATTTGGCTGATAAAATCATGGGCATAAGCTTTGCGTGCTGCCTCAATTACTTCCTCATCAGTTGCATCTATGCGTCCGTAACGAATATTTTCTATCAATGTGCGATGAAATAAAGACGGGTCTTGAGGAATCAAGCTGATTTGCGAGTGTAGAGCATCTTGAGTCATGTCTCGAATATCAACCCCATCAATCAGAATTTGCCCAGATTGGGGGTCAAATAGCCGCAAAATCAGATTCACAAAGGTAGATTTTCCTGAACCAGAAAAACCGACTAATCCCACCCGTTCACCTGGTTGGATAGTGATAGACAGATTCTCAAATACTTTTCTCCCTTCTGTGTAGCTGAAGTTGACTTGTTTAAACTCAATTTTACCTTGGGTAATAGGATAAGCGATCGCTTGTTCCCGATCAATCAACTCATGGGGTTGAACAATTGTGTAAACACCATTGGCAACATTACCGATATGTTCAAAGAACTCTAGAAAGCGTCGGCTTAAATTGCGGGCTTCACTGATGATTAATAACGACAAGCTGGTGGCTACTACAAAGTCAGCCGCAGCAATCTTCCCCTGACTCCAAAGAGACAGGGAGTAATACAAAGTACCAATTTTCAGAATGGCTGCTGAAATGAATTGAAACCAGCGAATTCGCTCTGAATACCAGTTGGATTTTCTCACTTCTTTGAGTTCTTGCTTTAATTGCTCATTCAAATAACGTCGCTCAAAACCCAGACGGGCAAACAGTCGGGTACTGCTGAGATTTGTCACCGCATCTACGATGATGCCAGTTGTCTCACTTCTAGCGGCTGCGGCTCTACGAGAGTAAATTCGGCAGCGAGTAGCTAACCAGAACGAAATACTGATGAAGAGAACCGCCCACACACCCACAAATGCAGCAAGAGGAGGATAGGCACGGTACAGTAAAATTGTGGAGACAATATACACGATAATTACAGACATAAATTCCGTAATCAACATCTGCATCGTCTGGGTGACACCCAAAGAAGCTTCACTAATGCGATGTGCCAAAGCCCCAGCAAAACTACTACTCAGGTAACGATGGGAATGATGTTGTAAGTAGGCGTATAGAGAACGGACAATGTGCTGGCGGTGGATGGGATGGAGGATAGTTTGCAACAGTCCCGCCGATCGCCCGAATATCACTTCACCCACACTTAAAGCAGTGAATAACATCAGGGGTTGACTCATAGCATCAAGAATGGGCTTGCTATCTCCCGTCGATCGCGTCACGCTGCGGATTATTTCCCCAATGGCATAAGGCAGCATAATACCACAGGTGGCGTGCAATGTCTCTAAAATGACCATTGCTACATACCACCAGCGAAACTGGTTCACGAAATAGCAAATGAACCTAAAAGTTGTATCAGGCAGATTTGGTGCATTAGCAGCACGTTGAAAAGATTTGGAAAGTCTCACCTTTTTTGTCATGAAAATCTATCTCGTAGTAACCAGTGGTTCTGAAAAATTAAAATGGACGGCTGATCTAGCCGCCCTATGGCGTTCAAGACTTTTTGCTGCAAGTAGTTCACGATCGCCTACTCGTCCTTTTTGCTAGGAAAGTGCTGATCACCTAGCTTGCTTGGGTGTAGCGGTATTGCGAATTGACTAAACCATAATTTCTGGTGGTGTAATCGCAGCATATAAATCAGGCGGCAGTAATGCTTCTTTAATATCAATTTTTTTGGGTATGACACCCGCTTCAAAAAACAAATCTGCTACACGCTGTTGCTCTGCTATTAGTGCTGGGCTTAAACCTCTGCGTCCTGCAAAAGTACGACGAGACATGACCCTGGCAGCTACATCTTCATCAAGTTTTTGTTCTTTGATGATCAGTTTTTTCACTTCATCTCGATTTGCATCTGCCCATTTATCTAGGGCATGAAGTTCTTCAATAATAATTTTGAGCAAGCCAGGATTTTCTTGGGCAAACTTCCTATCAGCAACATAGTATGCACCAGGAGAATCTAGCCCAACAGAATCTTTAAGAACACGAATGCGACCCATCTTTTCGGCGATCGCATAGTGAGGATCACTGGTCATCCAAACGGGAATTTTTCCTTCTAGAAAAGCTGCCCGTGCTTCAATTGTCGGTATACTTTTAATTTTGATATCGTTAATTGTCAAACCAATTGACTGTAACGCTCTGAGAATAAAATAGTGTGATGCCGAGCCTTTTTGAAAATATACCTCTTGCCCCTTAATCTCCTCAAACTTTTGCAGTGGAGATTCTGGTGGTACAGCAATCACACTACTTCTCCCTGTCGTTGGTGTTCTTTGTGTACCAACAACATAAACCAGGTCTGAACCAGCGACTTGGGCAAAAATCGGTGGCGTTTCGCCAACTGATCCTATATCAACCTTACCCGCACGCATCCCTTCCATGAGTTGCGGCCCTTGGACAAATTGCAACCACTCTACCTTAATTCCCAGTGGTTCTAAGCGTTTTTCTAAAACTTGGCGATTGCGGACAAGATCCCCTGCACTTTGATAACCCATGCGTAGTACCTTCACTTTTATCCCCAAGGAATTGGTACTATTCGCTACATTTTGTTGGCTCTGTTGGCTACAACTTCCCAACATATATGCCAAAGAAAAACCACCCACACTAGATGTAGCAAAATTGAGAAAACGACGGCGGTTAATCATAAGTAGTCGTACAGCATTAAATTTACAAATAGGGAAAGGGAGATGAGGAGATGGGGAGATGGGGAGAAGAAGAGAGGGGTGACACGGAGAGGGGAGAGGGGAGAATTTTCTGTATTTCTTTCTCCGCGTCCCCGCGTCTCTTCTGCCTCCTTGAACTAGCGCAAAGAATCTCCCTTGCGGTACTCGGCAGTGAGGTCGTCTAGTTTTTGTTTGAGAGCATCATCAAGTTTTAGTTCCACTGCTTTGAGAGTTTCAATCAGTTGTTCTGGACGGCTAGCACCGATGATTGGGGCGGTAATAACAGGATTAGATAACACCCAAGCTACTGCCAAAGTGGTAAGGGAAAATCCAGCCAGATCCGCCACTGTACGTAATTCCTCAACTGTATTAAACTCCCGCTCATGCCAGTAACGCTCTTGATAACGTTCTGCGGCTGTACCGAGAGTAAAACGAGTGCCTGATGTGGGACCTTGAGCAAGGCTATGTTTACCGGTCAACAAACCACCAGCTAAGGGATTGTAAGGAATTACGCCTAATCCTTCCTCTTGGGCTAAAGGCAATAATTCGCGCTCAATTTCTCGGAATAACAGATTGTAGCGGGGCTGAACGGAGACAAAACGAGTGAGATTTCGCACATCAGCACGACCCAAGGCGCGGCTGAGTCGATATGCTAAGAAATTAGAAACACCAATGTAGCGTGCTTTGCCCGTACGGACTACTGTATCTAATGCCTCCAAAGTCTCATCAAGCGGGGTTGAAGCGTCGTCAGAGTGTAATTGATACAAATCAACATAATCAGTTCCCAGCCTACGGAGGGAAGCATCGATCGCATCTAAAATATGTTTGCGTGAAGCACCCTGATTCCAAGGTGCAGACCCAACCCGACCGACACACTTAGTAGCTAGGATAAAATGTTCCCGTTTACCCTTGAGCCAGCGTCCGATAATTTCCTCAGTACGTCCAGCTGTAGCTAGACCACCCCCAAGGGGATAAACATCGGCTGTATCCAGAAAGTTGATTCCCTCATCAGCAGCAGTATCTAGAATCCGCCAGGAAGTCTCTTCATCTGTCTGTAATCCAAAGGTCATCGTACCAAGACAGAGACGGGAAACTGTCAAACCGGTTTTACCGAGCTTAGTTGTTGGTAAAGTCACGTCCCTTCCCTCAAAATTCAAAATTCAAAATTCAAAATTCAAAAAGCCAGATTTTACAAAGGTTATTCAGGATGAAAAATATTCATCTGCGTTTATCTGCGTCTATCTGCGTTAAAAATTCATCACCCTATTTTCTTGAGCAATACCCAGTTAAGCCACTACAGAAGCTTGACGAATACTCTGTGAAATCAGCCACTGTTGCAATTTCGCATCACTGTAAACTTCATCAGCAATAAAATGGTCGCCATCAGGCAGCACGGTAAAATCTACTTTTCCCCCTAGCCCGCGCAAGGTATCGACAATCTGCTGTGTATCATCAATTGACAGTTTTTCGTCTTTTCCACCTTGGAATATCTGAATAGGAATTTCCTTGAGTGCAGCCAGTTGGCTTGTTTCCAATGTCTTTGGTACACGACCAGAAACCGCGACCAAACCGGCAAAACGACCAGGATGGGAAGCGGCAATATGCCATGCTCCAGCCGTACCTAAACTGAATCCAGACAAGATGATACGGGACGGATCTATGGCTTGGGAAGCAATCAGTTCATCAAGCAAAGCAATTATATCCGACTCTCGATCGACCCAAGTCTGTCCTTCATTAATCTGGGGTGCGACGAAGAAATAAGGTAATGGGCTGGATATATCTACAAAACGGGGTAAACCCCATTTCAATAGTAGATTTAGATCCGTGCCTCTGTCTCGCGCTCCATGCAGAAATAACACCAGGGGGGCTGGTTTTTGCGTATCAGCAGCAGGAGAAAAAAGATAAGGCAATGAACCGGAGTGTTTTTCTATAGGCATAGTTTTAATTCCTGAAGTGTTTGATTGGAGATGATTAGGAACTGGGGACTAGGAAAAATCCAGCCCCCGTTAATAGTGGAACCCCTGTATTGATTGATGAAACTTTATACAAAACCTCTGCTGTGGCTTAAGCTACTACTAAGCTCTTATCTAGCGTTTGAGATTCGATGTTACTTACTTTGGATTCGAGCGCTGTTCCTTTAAAGAAGTTGGGATTGGCTTGGGTGTAGAACTTATAAGGATTGCCAAACACATAAGCCTTAAAGTCAGCTTCAGTAATCACCCCTTCTCTGACCAAATCCCAGCTTTCAGCCAGTGGGCTGGTGAGGTCGGGTACATCCCAGTGACCAACATCAGAGGAATAAATGGCGTTGATTTTCACACCCAAAGGATTGGCTTTGTCGTTGAATGCTGCCCCGATGGTGCGATCGTCCGACTCTGAACCAAAGAAGAAACTGTTCACCCAGCGATCGCGGATATCTTCAATTGTTTCAATACCTGCGGCGGCAAAGTCTTCTAGTTCGCTGCCAATGGGTGAGCGGCTATGACGGTTGAAGGAAGAACCTAAGACGCTCTTAGTTAATTCTTCTTTAGTCAGAGGATGTGCTTGCAGGAACTCACTACCAAACTTTTCAAATAATGCGAATAACTCATCAGCATTGGTGAGTTCTGGGTTATAGTTTTGCAGGTCTTTGATATTACGTTTGGAGAAGCGATCGACCAAATGAATATAGACATGTGCGCCCCAATCAGCACCACCTTCTAACATCGCTACTCGCAACTGTGGGAAACGCTTGGTTACACCACCAAAGAATAACGCTTTAGCAAAAGCTTGAGAACCATCAGCAAAATGACCGATGTGGTTATTCATGTAGTTACTGATGGAGGAGCGCCCAGTCCAACCTTGACTGCCATAGTGGGTAGTAATGGGTACACCTAGTTCTACAGCTTTAGCCCAGAAGGGATCGTAGTCGTATTCACTATCTAAGCCGTAAAAGTCGATATAGGAAGCATATTTGGCGATTTCTGGGAATTGCTCTGGAGGATATTTATCAGCGATCGCCTTGATTGGTCGTTTCACACCACCAGGAATATTAGCAACTTTTAGTCCTAGTGTTTTTACGGCAAATTCTAATTCTTCAATGGCTTCTTGGGGAGTAGTCATCGGAATACCAGCTACCACCGTCAGGCGATCGCTATATTTACGATACAAGTCAGCATGATAGTGGTTAACTGCTCGTTGTAGTGCTTGCCGATGCTCTGGTTTTGCTCCAGCAGGTGCGAGGACATTATTAGGAAACAACACTGAATAGTCTGATCCTTGCTCTGCTTGACGTTCATAGAGCAGTTCAGGCAAGGTGTAAGTAGCTAAATCCAGGGTATTACGGGTAACTCTAGCCCACCAAGGAGAGCGAATTGTGCGATTATATTGCCGTTCTTCTGGAGTTTGTTGATACCAATCTTTACCATTGACTTTGGAATTCAGACGAGAAGCTTCTGCTTTACGTAATTCATCTACGAGTTTCGCACCACCGTAATTAGCAATATAATCTTCAAGAGCTGGTGTGAAATCATTAGTATGAATGTCAGTATCAATGACCGGATAATCAAGGGTAGCTCTGATAGCAGCAGAGGGTGAAGTCTTTAAACGGCTATATTCAGTCATGTTTTTTTCCTTGTTAAATTAAGAGTTTTGTTAGAAAACAGATTTCTTGTTTCTTTAGTAGAGACGTTCCATGGAACGTCTCTACAGCTTTGTTAACTGGATGGTTATTTCTACTAGGCTGTACCAGTTAATTTCTTTACAAGTTATTGGAGGCGATCGGCAAAATTTGCACTTTAAAAGATGTGGCTTAATCATTCTGTGAAAAATTGGAAAAATCTATTTAGACTAATGCCAATTCTTGCTCTTTCTGTTTGATAGCAAAACGATTCTCTGGACGGCTTAAGCCCAGGTTTTCACGCAATGTCTGACCCTCGTATTCAGTACGGAATAAACCGCGTTTTTGAAGAATGGGAATTACTAAATTTACAAAGTCATCTAATCCTGTTGGTAAAACTGGTGGCATGATATTAAAACCATCTGCTGCCCCGTTGTTAAACCATTCTTCTAACTGGTCGGCAATACTTTCAGGAGTACCGATGATGGTGCGATGACCGCGTGCAGTAGCTAAGGCAAGATACAATTGGCGTAGTGTTAGAGAACCACGTTGAGCTAAATCTTTAACGAGTTTGAGACGACTTTTGTTGGTGTTGGTGTCGTTGGGCAGTTCAGGTGCTGGATCATCTAGGGAATATTTCGACAAATCCACACCTTTGTAATAGTTCTTTAAAATACCCCAGGCGACATCAGGATGAATTAAAGATTGTAGGAATTTGTACTTTTCCTGAGCTTCTTCTTCAGTCCGGCCAATGATGGGAAAAGCCCCAGGCATGATTTTCAGATCGTCTGGCGATCGCCCATATTTTGCTAATCTACCTTTGACATCGGCATAAAATTCCTGAGCATCAGCGAGGGTTTGATTGGCGGTGAAAATCACTTCCGCAGTACGCGCCGCTAAGTCTCTGCCAGCTTCAGATGCTCCAGCCTGGACAATCACTGGATAACCTTGGGGCGGACGGCCAACGTTCAAAGGTCCCCTAACAGAAAAATGTTTACCTTTGTGGTTGAGTATATGCAGTTTATCGGGTTCAAAATAGATACCAGATTCTCTGTCACGAATGAAGGCATCATCATCCCAACTATCCCACAACCCCTTGACTACTTCTACAAACTCCTCAGCCCGTTCATAACGCTGGTTGTGTTCTGGGTGATGTTCTAGTCCGAAATTAGCAGCCGCATTCTCATTGCCGGTAGTGACTACATTCCAACCAGCCCGCCCCTTACTCAAATGATCCAAAGAAGCAAACTTCCGCGCCAGAGTGTAGGGTTCTTCATAAGTGGTAGAAGCAGTAGCAATAAAGCCAATGTTTTGGGTAACGGAAGACAAAGCAGAAAAGAGGGTAACAGGCTCAAAATGCACCAGCTTACCATTGCGTTTTTGAGTTTCTGGAGAACCACCCCAAACTCCAGGGCTATCCGCCAGAAAAACTGCATCAAACAAACCACGTTCGGCGGTTTGGGTAATTTCTTTGTAATGCTCAAAATTGAAACCTGCATCTGCTCGTGAATCGGGATGTAACCAAGCAGCAACATGGTGTCCAGTGGCTTGAATAAATGCACCTAAACGAAATTTGCGTGTTTTGCTCATAAGCTTTTTCTTTCCTGCGGTCTGGCTTTTAGCTAATGGCTTCTACAGCAGGGAACAGGGAACAGGGAACAGGGAACAGATATGAAAGTCTCTTAGCATAAAGCTTTGTTCCTAAAATTTGTACCTCATTTACCTGAAATCTGCTGTAATACAGCGTCATACCAATTCAAAATTCAAAATTCAAAATAAAGCCCACTAATTGCTTTACAAACAATGAAATCGTTTAACTGTTAGTAGGGTTAATATCATGACAAGATGAGGGTGGTGCTGTCGAATTACCACAAATTTATGTAGCAATCTGACTTAGCAGATACAGCTTACACAGAAAGACCCAAAAAAGTATGTATTGATGATCACAATATTATGAATTACTAATTATTAGATTCTCTAACATTAAGTATTGCAAAGTAATTGAGCAGACCCAGGAAGGGGGGACACAGACAAAGAATAGTGTTAATGTGCTAGTTCAGAATCAATTACATATCAACCTTTGGCAATCCCAAATCGAAAAGTATGACGAATCAAGTTTTTCCAGTTGTTTGGCACAATAACGCTGTTTTACTGATTGATCAAACCCGCTTACCGCAAGAATATTCAGTGGTAGAAATTAGTCGTAGTGAAGATATGGCGGTAGCTATTAAGACTATGATTGTCAGAGGTGCGCCAGCTATTGGTGTGGCTGCTGCTTATGGCATGTACCTGGGTGCGAGGGAGATTGAGACCAGCGATCGCCAGGAATTTCTGGCACAATTAGAAAAAGTCGCCGATTTATTGCGGGCTACCCGTCCCACTGCGGTAAACTTATTTTGGGCGATCGCTCGGATGATGAAGACAGCCTATGAAACTTTAGGAGATGTAGAGCAAATTAAACAAGTTCTCCTAGAAACTGCCCAAATCATCCAACATGAAGACTTACAAACCTGTCAAGCTATAGGTGATCACGGTTTAAAAGCATTACCCCAAAACCCCGAACAACTCACCCTCCTTACCCACTGTAACGCCGGTGCATTAGCTACCGCAGGGTACGGAACAGCATTAGGTGTAGTTCGTTCCGCATGGAAACAAGGAAGACTCACCAGAGTATTTGCAGACGAAACTCGTCCCCGTTTACAAGGTGCAAAACTCACCGCTTGGGAATGTGTACAAGAAGGAATACCCGTCACAGTTATTACAGATAATATGGCTGCCCATTGTATGCAAAAAGGATTAATACATGCAGTGGTTGTTGGTGCGGATAGAATCGCTGCTAATGGTGATACAGCCAATAAAATCGGTACTTACAGTTTAGCTATAGTTGCCAAAGCCCATAATATCCCCTTTTTCGTTGCCGCGCCTTTATCTACTGTTGACTTTCAACTAGCTAACGGTCGTCAAATTCCTATTGAAGAAAGAGACCCCACAGAAATATACCAAGTTGGTGATACTCAACTTACACCCAAAGGAGTGGATTTTTATAACCCAGCCTTTGATGTTACCCCTGCTGAGTTAATTACAGCAATTATTACCGAAAACGGCGCATTTTCACCTGGTGATTTAGCTAAATCTCAGTTACAACAGAATTGTAACTAAAATCAATCAATTTCTGATGTTTTCCTCAACTTCCACCAGAGTACAAAACTCACACCAACGCAGAAACAAGCTGTTTGGTGTGCTACTTACTAGCATTTTTTTGGCTAGTATTTCTTCATTTCTCCCTACACCCGCACTTGGTCAAACTAACAGACAAACCCTTGGTCGTCAACTTCTACAAACATTTATCAGATGTGTAGAAAAGAAAATTCCTAACCCCAATATAGCTAATGAAACACAACTGCAAAATGCCGCCACAGATTGTATAGCTAAAGAAATATTATTAGACAGTAATGGAAAATTGCGTCCTGATGCCAATGATCGTGTAGCTGCTTTAATTGAAGTTTCTGGTGCTAAACTTCCTCAACGTATTGCCAAGGGAAAAGCCAATATTACACTTAGTTATCTAGCGGAAAACCAAATTTATACTATTCCCGTCAGTATTGGTAATACCAACAAAACTTTTTTGCTAGATACTGGTTCTGGTCAAACAATAGTTAACTCTCAACTAGCGAGACAACTAGGTTTAAAAAGTGTCGCTGTACCCCCTGGACTTTTACAACAAAAACCAGTTATTGGTGGTAATCTCTCACAAGTTCCTGCTAGTGTGTTCACTTTACCGACATTATCTGTTAGTGCAGCCAGTGTTACGAATTTATATGTTTTAGGACTTCCTTCAGCATCAATACCAGATAATTTAGCAGGAGTTTTAGGATTAGATTTTTTAAGTCATTTTGATTTAATTATTAATCCTCAAAACCGACAATTACAATTATTACCACCTTCTCAACCTGTGAGTGGTGCAATTCCTTTGCGGGGAAATTTTGGAATTTTAACTGCTCAAGTTTATATCAATAATCAAGGACCATTCAACTTTATTGTTGATACTGGTGCTACATCAATGATTATATCAAAAGATTTAGCCCAAAAGTTGAGAATTGATCTGAACATGGCTGAAAGAGAAGAAATTTTAGGTTTTGGTGGCACAGAAAACGCTAAAAAAATTACTTTAGCAAAAATTCAGTTACAACAACACCAAGCTACTAAATTGGAAGCTTATATTCTCGAAAATAGTCCAATTTTAACATTACCAGGAATCCAAGGAATTATCGGACAAAATTTTCTCAATCAATATCGTCAACATTGGCGGTTTGGTAAACGTAATTCTTTGGGTTTAATCGAATCTGGAACTTTAGTTTTAACCCCGTTATGAGAAAAAATTTAATTTGTAGTTTGGAACGTAGCTTGCTTTCCGTAAAGTAAGAAGTGACACCCAACAAAACTTTGATCATGTTGGGTTTTGTTTCTCAACCCAATTTACGTATACTATGTAAAAGGCAAATTAAAAAATCTTGTTATCAAAGCTAAACAAGAATGCTACTTTTTTATGGCACATTTCAGGTAAATGAGGTACAAGATTTAGAAACAAAGCCTGATGCTAAGAGACTTTCAACCCTGTTCTCTGTTCCCTGTTTCCTGTTGTACTTACAAATATAGTAAATTAGACTAAATCAAGGCACTAGCAAAATAATGAAAAAATTAATTCCCCTTGTTGCTTTAATTTTCTCTAGCACTTGGTTGGTAAGTTGCGGTGATGAACCAACTAAAACCAACCAGGACACTACTAGCAATATTGTTGAACAACCCGCAGTTTCCCCAACAAGTACACCAGCGACTACAACGAAACCTACTCCAGAATCTACACCAGTCGCAAGAACAGAAACGCAACAACCAAAAGTAGGAACAGTTACAGAGTTAGTAAGTGGTGATATCAGCTGTTATGTAACTTTAGTAGATGAAGAGGGAAAGGTACAAAATTTAGGTGCAACTTTTGAAGTTTGTGAACAAAAGGATGTTTTAAATAAAAAAGTCCGACTTAGTTATTCTTTAGAAAAAGTTAATGATTGCCAAAGTGCGGAACCTTGCGGTAAAACTCGTGAGGAATCTTTAATTAGTAAAATAGAAATTGTAGACAATAATTCTGCAAATCCACCTGATGATAATAATTAATTACAGCAGTTTCTATTTAAGTGAAGTACACTATAGGATGACGATCTGATTTTTGAAAAATACGTAGGGTGGGCATTTTCTCAAAATTTCCGCTTTGACTGAAGATTCTCTGCAACAATGCCCAACCCACACATACTTAAATTTTTTTACAAATAATTGCCGATCTGATTTTTGAAAAATACGTAGAAAAATACGTAGGGTGGGCATCTTCTAAAAATTTCCGCTTTGACTGAAGATTCTCTGCAACAATTCCCACCCTACACATACTTAAATTTTTTCACTGATAATGATTAAAGTCATGATTTTCACAAAATACCTATCATTTAAATTCTCGATTTGGCAAGTATTCTGATTCCTGACTCCTGACTTCTGAACTCTTACATTTAATTGATGCTGTGTCCTAACGCTAAAACTTGTCAATTTTCCTAGTATTGACAGATTTTTGTCAAGGATAGATTCTTTCACCTGTGTTAGAGTTAAAGACAAATATTTTGGTTAAATCTAATTGCAGATGGAGGGAATCACCCGACCTCAATTTTACCCCTCCACCTACTTGCACGTTTAACAAATTAGAGGAGTTGGGTAAACTGACCCGAATCAATGTCTCTCTTCCCAAGGGTTCTACTACCTTAACTTCTACTAATAGTATTGCTGGCTGATTATTTGATTCTGATTGGGTGATATTGATATGTTCTGGTCGAATACCTAAGTTGATATTTTGTCCTAGAGTTAAAGGTAAATTTTTCTGTAATTCTGGGGGAATGGCAATAATTTGTCCATTAATATTAAAGCTATCATTGTTGTAGATGGCAGGTAATATATTCATGGGCGGATTACCGATGAAAGTAGCTACCATTTCATTAGCTGGTAAATTATAAATATTTTGTGGTTCACCAATTTGCTGGATTCTCCCCCGATTTAAGACGACAATTTTATCAGCCAAGGTCATGGCTTCAACTTGGTCATGAGTAACATAAATAGTAGTAATTCCTAATTTTTGATGCAGTTGTTTTAATTCTGCTCTGGTATCATCTCTTAACTGAGCATCTAAATTGGATAATGGTTCATCCATTAAGAATAATTGCGGTTGACGAGCGATCGCTCTTCCTAATGCTACTCTTTGCTGTTGTCCCCCTGATAGCTGCTTGGGTTTACGGTCTAACAGGTGTTCTAAGGACAGCGATCGCGCTACGGTTATCACTCGTTCTTGGATGGTCTTAGAGTCCACCTTTCGCATTTCTAACCCAAAGGCAATATTTTGGGATACGGTCATGTGAGGATATAACGCATAGTTCTGAAATACCATCGCTACATCGCGTTGTCTGGCTGGGACATTATTCACCAAGCGATCGCCTATGAACAATTTACCAGAGGTGATAGTTTCCAAACCAGCGATCGTCCTTAAAATGGTGGATTTTCCACAACCAGAAGGCCCGACTAATACCCAAAATTCCCCGTCAGGAATATCTAAGTTAATGTCCTCGATGGCAGTGACATTGTTAAATTTGCGTTTGACGCTTTCTAGCAGGACTTTAGCCATTGTTGTGTCAGTTGTCAGTGGACAGGAGGGGGCAGGGGATAGAGGG
>DATGXQ010000007.1:0-27234 GCA_035298905.1 Nostocaceae cyanobacterium
GCTATCTGTTTTTAGACTCCCTAGTTTATATTACACTTTGCTTAAACTTATTGACTTCATGAATCATTTTCATGCTTATGTCCCTTCTGGATAATCTCTACTTTTTCTTCTTTCTTATTCCCCCAGTCTGACATAAGAGGGTTAGGAGTTTCTATTAATCTCTGTAGAACCTGGAAGGCACACAAGTTTTTCTCCTACTAATTTAGGTACTGGCGGTACTATTCTTGATGGTTCATTACTTTCGCAGACTGTCATGATACTTTTATCTTTTGCTGTTTTGCTAACAAATACAACTCCTATATAGCTTTTTATTCCCTCTATTTTTGGCGCAGCTTTTACTAGAGCTTTATTATTATCCACTTCTATAATGTAAGAGTATTTACCTCGAAATTTTCCTAATTTCAACTCTTCATATTCCAAGCCTAATTCGGAGTAATTTTTTATAAATTTATTATTCTCAAAATAATTAACATATTGCATTTTATTAATAAGATAAACATAGTCTTTAGGCTCTAACAGCTTGACCATTTTTATATTGTTTATTAAAAAATATAATATCATCCATCCTAAGCAGAGAAAAATCACAATGGATGCTGTGAAGTAAATTAGATATTTTTTGAATTTTAGCTTTTTCTGACTCATAAATTATCCTAGAAAACTTGCTTACATTAGTAACACATGATTAAATGCAGCAGCTTTCAGGTAAATTAGGTAAAAATTTTAAGAAAAAAGCTATACACCAAGAGATTTTCAACCTTCCTGTTCCCTGCTATAAAAAATAGTAAAAACTATAGAAGCTGACTATTCATCAAATTTATAGTTAAAATGGTGGCAAGGAAGTATTGCTTTTTGGTTTAGCTGTAAAAGAAATAGAACCAGCAGCACAGACAATTTTATTATTCACTAATTTTGGTGTATCTGGGGCGATTTTTGATGGCTCATTACTTTCACATATTTCCGTAATCGTGATTTTTTTATCTTTACTTCCTGATTTTGTGGAAATAACAAATATTGCTCCGGTAAAACTGCTAATCTCATCTGTAAGAGCCGTAGCTGTAATGATAGCGTTAGTTTCTTCAGCCTTGATTTCATAACTGTAACTAGACGTTTTTAAAGGTATATCTAAACGCAAATCAGATAATTTAGAGGAAAATTTCTGATTTTTTGTATAAAACGTCTTTTGTCCTCCCAAAATCGTACCTAAATAATATTTAGCTTCTGCTTGTTTAGCTTTATTCACACTATTATCAACAAAAGATACAGTAGACATCATCGAAACTATTGCGAATAAAAATATTAAGTATCCTGGTACAGCAATAACAGTACCAATAATACACATTAGTTTAGCTGTATTAGATGCAGATTCAGCACCATCATAATCACCATATTCATATTTACTTTTGACCTGAGCAGCAAAAATAATTGCTACAATTCCCACAGGCATAAAAGCAAATAGAGTGATTAAAATTGAGGGTATTAAATAAGTACGTGGACAGGGTGGTCTATAGCTTTCTTCTTGGGAAGAATAATATTTAAAAGTATCTGTAACTTTTGGTGCTTGACTTGAATTAGAGGAATCAGATTTTGGAGGAAAAGAATAGTTTGATAAATATTCGTTTGATTTAGCTTGCTCACTTGGATTAATGGCTATATCTTCACTCCAATCGGGAAAATCTTTTCCTGTTGTCCAGCCGTAAACCTTAATATTTTTAACTAATTCAATAGCCAAATTAGTAAAAAATAATCGCAGTCCAGATACTAAATATTCTTGATTTAGCAATTGAGGTGATTCTAGTTTTACTTGTAACCCATCATCATAAAAATCTACTATGGCAGTAATATTTTTAGCTTGTAAATTTTGGTTCAATAGTAGAGAAATTGCTTCTATATTACCCTGTTTGGCAAGTTTTATAACATCTGAATTTAGCATAGATTATCTCGCATTATTGGTCAAATTAGATTTGAACTTAAAGGATAAGCAAGGTATTTAAAGACTCTTCTTCAAGAAGAAGTGAGGATTCAAAAATCAGGACAAACAGGCATTATTAATTATTCTGGATACTGAACTATTTTTGATTGAAACCTTGCTGGTAATTGCTAGTCTTATATTTTTTGATTTTGTTTTAGCTAAATTGATAACTCCTAAGAACTTATTATTTTCAGTAGCTTAATTGTGTCATAAATTAAATCTTGAATAAATCGTATTTTTATCTGTCTTTTACCCTTAATGGTTTACTTGATGATATATTTTACACCACTATTACTATTATAGGTGATAAATTTTGCTTAACTACTTATTAGACGGGCTGAGGCAAAAGCCTTAAAACTGAATAATTTACATGACTGTGGATAGTGTCAGTAGTTTACTTGTAGATTTGTTGCAGAATATTCCTGAAGTGGTTTGTGCTTATGAGCTTGATGTGGTGGGGGATAAAATGGCTGCTGCTGTGAATAAGTTATTGCCTCCAGCAACTAATACCATTTTCCGAAAACCCTGATACATATAGATTGCTTGTAGGGACATGGCAATGCCCACCAGTGTAAACTTAAAGCCCTAACGAATAGAATTCGTGGCTACACAGGCCAAGTCCGCCTACGCGGACTAATTAAAAATCAAGGTTTTGAAACCCACGCAGGTGGGTTTTGCCTGTGTAGACGCGGTTTCTAACCGCCCATTTTTCGTTAAGTTGACACAAATGGGCAATGCCATGTCCGTCCGAATGTATCTGTATCATTAATAAAGTGAAATGGTATCACTCCTGAATCCTGACCTCTGACTTCTGAATTCTGCTGTATGAGCAGTTTTGCTGTTTGAAGAGAAAGGCAGAAATATACTTACTCTCTTTTTCAGTTCATACTACAAAATCTCATTGCTACACATGATATAATTCTAACTCAGCAGTACTTTACGTTTAAGTATAGATTGAAACTAATAGATATTAGAAAAGTCTATGTCTAACTCTGAATATTTATCACTTTAACCTTTACCCAACCAAAGTAAATTTTAGCCTTAGCGTAAATTTCTGCACGATTCCTACCAGAACTTTTTAAAAGAACAAAACAATGTTCAATAAACCGCATTTCAAGCCTTCTTACTCCATCGAAACTCTAGAGCCAGACCAGGTGTATATATTATCAGAAAGAGAAGGAATTTGGTTGAGCGATCGCCTCTCTTATCGTATAGCCTCTTTGATCCGCAATAGTCAGCTTAGTGTTGACGAAATTATCGAAACAATCCAACGAGAACTACTCCAAGAACAACAATACTCTCAGGAAAGAGCCAAATTTTTCGAGAACCTTCTTAATGTTAGTGTCAAGGCTCAATATGCTCTCTTCCAAATGCAACAGCAGGGCTATGTGGTTGAACAAGATGATTCATTACCCTCAAACTTAGCAATCTTCTGCCATCATCTTAATATTACTCCTGCTGTAGCTTACCGAAGGTTGCAATCAACTACAGTAACAGTCAAAGGTGATGATTCTCTGGCTAAGGAGAACTTCATCGTTATGCTTGAGTCCCTGCATATTCAGATAGCTAAAGAAGGAAATCTCACAATAGTTTTAACTGATAATTATCTCCACCCCCAACTAAATGAATTTAATCAACAAGCCTTAAAATCTCAATCCCCCTGGATGCTGCTTAACCCCTTGGGTACAATTATTTGGATCGGACCGATTTTTCATCCTCACAAAACAGGATGCTGGGAATGTTTAGCCTCTCGCATCCGAGATAATCAACCCATTCAAAGCTTTATCCAAAGACATAAACAAACTTCCACACGTTTATTTCCTCCTCTGGGTTTTCTCGCTTCTACAGTACAAACTGCGCTAGGAATAGCAACCACAGAAATTTTTAAATGGATTATTCAAGGTGAAAACCCCCGACTAGAAGGTAATTTAATTACCTATGATACACTCACTCTTCAACATCAAGACCATACTCTTGTTAAACGTCCTCAATGTCCTAGCTGTGGACAGATAGCTCATGGATCAGAGCATCAGCCCCTACCCGTTGTTTTAGGACACCGCACGAAAACTTTCACCACAGATGGAGGACATCGTTATTGCTCACCCCAAGAAACTTTAAGAAAGTATCAGCATCATATTAGTCCAATTACAGGTATTGTTCGAGAACTCATGAAGATACCAGGAAATGGGTTAACTCATACCTATATAGCACGACACCATTTTAGAAGTATCTTTGATGATTTAGACAGTTTACGCCAAAATATTGGAGGTAGAAGTGCTGGAAAAGGTAGAACAGATATTCAAGCTAGAGCAAGCGGTTTCTGCGAAGCTATTGAAAGGTATTCTGGTGTATTTCAGGGAAATGAAATTAGACGCAGAGGTAGTTATCAAAATATGGGGGATAAAGCTATTCATCCCAATGCCTGTATGAATTTTAGCCCACAGCAATACGAAAATCGGGAAGAATGGAATGCCCAGTGTAAAGGTTGGTTCCAGAAAGTACCAGAACCCTTTGACACAGAAAGAGAAATTGACTGGACACCAGTTTGGTCATTAACCTACCAAGAATTCAAATATTTACCCACAGCTTACTGCTACTATGGCTATCCCCAGTCCCATCAACCTGACTGTTGGGCAGACTCCAACGGCTGTGCGGCGGGTAATACCATTGAAGAAGCTATCCTGCAAGGATTTATGGAATTAGTTGAGCGTGACTCTGTAGCACTATGGTGGTATAACCGTCTACAAAAGCCTCAAGTAGATTTAGATAGTTTCAACGACTCTTACCTTAACAGGCTCAAAGAATATTACCAAAGCATTAACAGAGAAATTTGGGTATTAGACATTACTAGCGATTTGAATATTCCCACTTTCGCTGCCATTAGCCACCGCACAGATCAAGAAGTAGAAGATATTATCTTAGGCTATGGCGCTCATCTTGACCCTAAGATTGCCATGAGTCGAGCATTAACAGAAGTTAACCAAATTCTACCTAACGTTTTATCGACCAAAGCGGATGGCGCTACCCAATATCCTCCGTCGGCCGATCCTCTAGCAGTAGAATGGTGGAAATCTGCAACAGTAGCAAATCAACTTTATCTGCTTCCTGAAAATACAGAGAAAAGCAAAGTTTATACTGATTATTCCCAACTAGCCAGTGACGATCTTTTAAAAGATGTACTACTTTGTCAACAAATCGTTGAGCAAAACGGTTTAGAAATGCTAGTTCTAGATCAGACTCGTCCTGATATTGGGCTAAAGGTAGCTAAAGTAATTGTACCAGGAATGCGTCATATGTGGAAACGCTTAGGTTCAGGAAGACTTTATGAGATTCCTGTCAAAATGGGTTATTTGTCAGAACCTTTGACAGAAGACCAACTTAACCCTTATCCGATGTGGATGTAAGTGATCATACTTTTACCTTTATAGACAAGAACTGTTGAGCTTTGAACTATGTTGCGCGGATATAAAATTATTGATGCTGATTCGCATGTGATTGAGCCAATCCAAATGTGGACTAAGTACCTTCCTCCTGAATTTAAGCACTTTGCACCCTCAATAGAGATGAAAATTCGAGGGGAAGAAATTGTAGAAAAGATATCCCAACAGGTGCGAGAACAAGGCAATCAGCAAATGATGCAAGCTCACCCTCATGCTTATTTTCATCGCTATGATCCAGAATCTCACCTCCAAGCAATGGTGCAGATGGGAGTAGATATAGCCTTTATTTATCCAACTTATGGGTTGTGGCTCTTTGCCATTGATACCATGCCAGCAGAAGTAGTGGGTGCATTTACTCAGGCTTACAACACTTGGTTATATGAAGAATATTGTAGTTATGCCCCAGACAAATTCAAGGGAGTCGGAGCGATTAACTTACATACACCAGAACAAATGGTATCAGAATTACAGCGCATAGCTGAGTTTGGCTGGAAAGCTGTATTTTTACGTCCTAACCCAGTCAAAGGAAGAATTTTGAGCGACATAGCCTATGAACCATTTTGGAGTGCTTGCGAAGATTTGGGAATAGCCGTAGGAATACATGAAGGCACTCATAGTCGTTTGCCAACTACAGGTGCAGAGCGGTTTAATACTCGATTTGCCCTGCACGCTTGTTCCCATCCCATGGAACAAATGATGGCCTTATTAGCCTTAATTGAAGGAGGAGTTTTAGAGCGTCACCCCCGCTTGAGAGTAGCCTTTTTAGAATCTGGGTGTAGTTGGCTTCTTTATTGGCTCTGGCGATTAGATGAAGAATATAAAAATTTACATTGGGAAGTCAAAAATCATGTAAAAATACTTCCATCAGAGTATTTTCGTCGTCAATGTTTTGTATCTATAGAACCTTCTGAACCTTGTTTACCTCAAATAATTGAGTACATAGGTTCTGATAACTTAATCTTTGGCTCTGACTACCCTCACATGGATCATCAACCCGACATTGTGAACAAAGTTTTAGAGCTAGAAACCTATTTATCTCAAAAAACCGTAAATAAGATTCTTTGGGCTAATCCTAGCCGTTTTTACAATTTGACTTGAAACTTAAGGACACACTACTATCATGAGTGAAGAAGTAGCACAAACATCTAATCCATTAGAAAGCGTGTGGTTTAATTCTGAGACCTATTATCAAATCCTTGTAGTTACTCCACCTGAACCAAATACTAAAAAAGTAGGACAATATATACAAACGAAAATAGTAGCTAAAAAAAAGAAAGAATTTGACACCTATTTTACTGGTAAGAGTAATCCTGATGGTTTTGAGGAAACGGTAGGTTCGCACTTACCTTCACCTGGGGTAACTCTAGAACGTGGTTTTCTAGAAGCCATGTTCTCATCTAAGTCAAAGCCTGAGACATCGGGCGTAACCAACATAAATGAAGTAGATGCTAATAATTTTTATGCATCAAGTCGGAGTCTATTACAGAGCCGCAAACTATCTCAGCTAATTGCTCACACATGGTCCTGCTATATAACAGCAAAAAAATCAAAAGAATCAAAAGAATCAGAAGTATGGAAGCTTTTTCAAGATGGTAATTGGCATACAATTGATTCTCACATATTAAATGGACTCATAGCTAGAGAGATTTTCTTTATTGCTCAAAGCGTTTACCCATCCGAGCTTGAACCCGAAAATCTTAATGTTTATTATCCACTAAAGGGTAGAACTACAATTATTGAAAAAGATGGTAAAGAAGAAACAAGATTTTTGATTTTGCCCAATAGTACAGCTTGGGAGAGAATTGCTTTAAGCCTGTTGTTAGCAGGACAGGCATATCTTCAAATTGGAGAAGGTAAGAAACCTCCTACTGATTGTACTTATCAACGAATTTCTGAGCCTATTTTTAGTACAGGTGAAATAATTCATAGGTATGGGCTAGACGTGGCATGGAATGAATATATAGGTAAAATAACTGAAACACAATTTGGACCAGTAGATATTTCTACTAATTATCATGTTGTTATTCCTTATCCTCCAGTACCTGATGAAAACAATCTATCTCTTGAAGAGATTAAAACATGGGCTAAAGCTTCTGATAAAGGAGGCTTATTACCATTTTATCGCATGACAAAGGACAACAAATATAATGGTATAGAATATGTCTCACCACCATACCCTTACATACCGCTATCTACTACTTAAAACAACTAGAAATTAAATAGATAGTAATTAGTATAATGTGTTACTAGTACAACTAGCTATTGCTTTTTACCCTCCCAAAACCAAGAAATAAATTGTCCAATTTTGTGGGGTGCGTTAAGTTAGTTTAAGACACGATCTTATGCAAATATAATTTACAGGTGCTTTATGCTGTCACTAACACACCCTGCAAAAAAAGAATCTTTTTTTAATTGCAAATTTCTCACGATAACAATCTAAATTTATCATTTACATCCATTTACTTAAAAATTAACATAGTAAAAAGATGAGATTTTGATGCTAAATATTTACTCTATATTTCTAAAACTTTTGCAGTAAAATTACTGGTAACTTTTGAGTTTAACTTAGGTAAATAAGTGTTAACTCTAAAACAAGTAAAAGCCTTATGAGGCAAATTTTTCGAGTAATTCAGATGCAACTAAGCATACTATTTACTAAAAAACCAAAAGGTTAAAAAGTAAGGGTTCAAGATGGAGAGCATCATAGATTACCAAATTACTGAAAAAATATATGAAAGCACTAATTCGCTGGTTTATCGGGGTGTTCTCAAGCCAGATAATCAAGCAGTTATTCTCAAGATTCTTAAAGAGAATTATCCTACACCTTCAGAATTAACTCGATATAAACAAGAATATGAAATAACTCGTTCTTTAAATGCAGATGGTATTATTAAAGCTTACGATTTAAAGCGATATAAGAATAGTTTAATTATGTTTTTAGAGGACTTTGGCGGTCAATCTTTAAACCTGTTAAAGTCCCAAATTCAGTTTAACTTAGAACAATTTCTCACTATTGCAATTCAAGCTACTGAGAGTTTAGCCGCTATTCATGCTGCTAACATTATCCACAAAGACATTAACCCTGCTAACATTGTCTATAACCAAAAAACTGGACAAATAAAAATTATTGACTTTGGTATTTCTACTCGTTTATCTCAAGAAAATCAGATTATTAGCAATATCAATCAATTAGAAGGAACATTAGCTTATATATCTCCAGAACAAACTGGTAGAATGAACAGGGGTATAGATTACCGGAGTGATTTTTATTCTTTGGGTGTCACTTTCTATGAGCTGTTAACATATCAACGTCCCTTTACTACCAATGACCCCATAGAATTAGTCCATTGTCATATCGCACAACAGCCAAAAAGACCAGATGAACTGATTGCTTCAATTCCTTTAACGTTATCTAATATCATTATCAAATTGTTAGCTAAAACCCCAGAAGAAAGGTATCAAAGTGCTTGGGGAATTAAAGCAGATTTAGAAACTTGTCTCCAGCAATTAAAGACTACAGGAAAAGTTGGTCATTTTTCTTTAGGCTCTCAGGATATTTCTGATAAGTTTCATATTCCACAAAAACTCTATGGACGAGAGCAGGAAATTACTCAACTGTTAACTACATTTGAGCGAGTTAGCCAAGGTGCTACTGAGATGATACTGGTTGCCGGTTATTCAGGTATCGGGAAATCTGCCTTAGTCAATGAAATTCATAAACCAATTACCAAACGAAGAGGATACTTTATTAGTGGTAAATTTGACCAGTTACAACGAAATATACCTTATGCAGCAATAACCCAAGCTTTGCAAGGTTTAGTCCGTCAACTCTTAAGTGAACCGGAAATAATTCTAAAAACTTGGAAAGAAAAAATCTTAGCAGTTTTAGGAAATAATTGTCAAATAATTATTGATATCATTCCTGACTTAGAAAAGATTATCGGTAAACAGCTACCTGTTGAGCAACTAGGAGCAACGGAAACACAAGAGAGATTTAACTTATTTTTTGCCAGATTTATCCGCATTTTCAGCCAAAAAGAACACCCATTAACAATCTTTCTCGATGACTTACAATGGGCAGATTTACCATCTTTGAATTTAATTGAAAAATTAATTACCAATGTTGACAGCCAATATTTATTGATTATAGGGGCATATCGAGATAATGAAGTTAGTCCTACCCATCCTTTGATGCAAACATTAGAGCAAATTAAAAAAGCTGAAGCTACAGTTAATCAAATCATGCTTCAACCTTTGGGAATCAGCGATGTTAAACAATTAATAGCTGATACCCTAAATTACTCTGGAGAAGATGTACAAACTTTAGCAGAGTTAGTTACTAAAAAAACTGCTGGTAATTCTTTCTTTATTACTCAATTACTCCAAACATTGTATAAAGAAAAACTAATAGTTTTGAATATTCCTCAACTTTCTATTCATCAAAGAGCAAATAACCGGGTTTTTTGGCAGTGGAATATTGAGCAAATTCAACAAATAGGTATAACTGATAATGTAGTTGACTTGATGGTGAGAAAGATTGAAAAACTAGATCAAAATACACAAAATATTTTAAAATTAGCTGCTTGTATAGGCAACAGATTTAATTTAGAAATTCTGTCCATTGTCAATAGAAAATCACTTACTGTCACTGCTCAAGAACTACAGCCAGCACTTCACGAGGGTTTGATTATTCCCTTAAGCAATGACTATAAATTACCCTTGCTATGGAGTGAGGAAGAAATATTAGGTGATACTTCAGAAATTTCCTCGGCTTTCACCCCCAAAACTCCTACATCTATTCCCTATAAATTTTTACACGATCGAGTACAACAAGCAGCTTATAGTCTGATTTTAGAACCAGAGAAAAAATCTATTCACTTGCAAATAGGTCGTTTGTTGAAGAACAATACGCCAGCAGAGGAACTAGAAGAAAATATTTTTAATATTGTTCATCAGCTTAATGAAGGATTAGAATTAATTACTGAGCCATTAGAGAAATATGAGTTAGCTAAATTGAATCTTCAAGCAGCTAAAAAATCTAAAGCCTCGACAGCTTATGAACCTGCTCTTAAATATTTAGAGATGGGATTAAGGCTCTTAGAATCAAATAGCTGGAATGAGCAATATAAATTGACATGGGAATTGCATATAGAAACATTAGAGTTGCTTTATTTAAACACTAAATTTGAGCAATTTGAGGAGTTTTCTAATACTGTTCTGCAACAATCCCAAGAAATTCTTGATCAAGCCAAAGTTAATCAGTTGCAAATTCTGTATTATTGTACGAAATTTCAAGCTAATAAAGCAATAGACATTGCTATTAAAATTTTAAGAAAGTTGGGAATAGATATTTCTCAAGAACAGGGCGATATAGAAAATAAAATTGCCAGACAACAAGACTTGATTCAATCATTTTTACAGGAGAAAAGCCTTGAATATTTATATCAATTACCTGTAATGACTGATAAGTATCAAATCGCAGCAATACAAATCTTGCAACAAATTATCGCAGCTACACATACGACCAACTTCCCTTTATTTGTTGAAATAATATTAATCCAGCTTAACCTTTGCCTAAAATATGGAAATCCACCTAATGCAGCATATATATATAATACTTATGGAATGCTTTTGTGTAGCATAAAACAAGATATTGATTATGGATATCAGTTTGGTAATTTAGCTCTCAAGTTAGTAGAAAAATTTAAGATTACCAAATTAGAAGTTTTTGTTTTACAAATGTATTATGGACAGATATGGCATTGGAAAGAGTATCTCAGGAATATAGTTGCACAGAATAAGTTAATACATGGGTTTAAAATAGGCATAGATTCTGGAGAAAATGAGTTTGCTTCTTATGTAGCTATAAATTATTGCTTAATCAAGTTCTTTGGGGGACGAAATTTAGAAGAGGTTGAGCAGGATTACCAAAAATATTCGGTAGTTATTAAAAATTTAAAACTACAGTTTTCTATATTTTATATAGAAATATTCCATAAATTAATAATTAAACTTTTAAGCCTAGATAATTACAATGTATTAACAATTAGTGAAAAAATAGAAAAAAATTTTTTAGAAAATTGGATTCAGAATAATAGTCAATGGTTAATCTTTTTTTTCTATTTTACCAAGACATTTTATTGTTATCTTTTAAAAGATTATGCTTGTGCTTGTGCTAATGGAATTGAAGCAGAAAAATACGTAAAAGCTTCTAGTTCATTTCTAACTGCTCCTCAGCATAATTTCTATTTTTCTCTTTCTTGTCTTGCTCATTATAGTGCTTGTGACGTAAAGCAGCAAAAAGATTTACTTGAGCAAGTAGATAAAAATCAAGAGAATATGAAAATATGGGCTAATAATTGTGCAGCTAATTTTCAACATAAATATGATTTAGTAGCTGCCGAAAAAACACGAGTTTTAGGACAATATTGGCAAGCAGAGGAGCTTTATGAGCGAGCTATTCAAGGTGCTAAAAAATATGAATTTATTCACGAAGAAGCTCTAGCTTATGAAAGAGCGGCAGAATTTTATCTCAACCTTGGTAGGGAAGAAATAGGGCAGTTATATTTGAGAAATTCCCACTATTGTTACAGTAGTTGGGGTGCTAAAGCTAAAGTCAAACAATTAGAAGATGAATATCCACAATATTTTATCTTAACTAGAAATCAAGGGAAAGCTAAAAGCCTCAGAACAACTATCTCTACTACTGGCAATGATGGAAAAATTCTCGATTTAACAACGGTTATTAAAGCATCTCAAGTCCTAGCTGGAGAAATTATTCTGAGTAATTTGTTGGCAAAGTTAATGAAAATCATGATTGAGAATGCAGGTGCTCAAAAAGGGTTTTTGCTTTTGCATTCTCATGATAAATGGGTGATTGAGGCGATCGCTTCTGTCAACTCCTCTGAAATGACCATATTACAATCTATACCCGTAAACTCTGTAGATGCTGCTACCCAGATACCATTACTCTCAACAGCTATCATCAACTATGTTGTCCATACGCAGGAAAATATAGTTCTCAATGATGCCATTAATGAGGGACAATTTACCCGTGACCCTTATATTATCGCTACTCAACCTAAATCAATTCTCTGTATTCCCCTACTCCATCAAGGAAAACTAAGCGGGATTTTATATTTAGAAAATAATCTTACAACGGGGGCATTTACAGCAGACCGGATCAAAGTTTTAAATATCCTTTCTAGCCAAGCTGCTATTTCTATCGAAAATTCTCGTCTTTATGCCACCCTAGAGGAAAAAGTAGAAGAACGGACTCAAGAATTATCACAAACTCTGGAAATTCTCAAAGCAACTCAAGCTAAATTAGAATTTGAAAATGCTCTGCTCAAAAGTGCAGAATCAGCTTCTAGTTATGATTATCAAGTAGGTGGTAGCTTGCCAGTTGATGCTCCGACTTATGTAGTGCGATCGGCCGATCGTTACCTCTACAAAGCTTTAAAAAATGGAGAATTTTGTTATATTCTCAATACCCGACAAATGGGTAAATCAAGTTTGATGGTGCGGATGATGCACCATTTACAGCAAAAGGGTTTTTGTTGTGCAGCCATTGATATGACCCGCATTGGTAATGAGAATATTACAGTAGAACAATGGTATAAGGGATTAGCAGTTGAGTTATGGCAGAGTTTTGATTTGTTCGGTAAGGTAAATTTAAAAGCTTGGTGGCAGGAAAAATCGGATCTTTCTCCTGTACAACGATTAAGTATATTTTTGGAAGAAATTATATTAAGTGAAGTTAAACTGCCTGAGAATAATACACCACAAATAGTTATATTTTTAGATGAAATTGATAGTGTTTTAGGTCTAGATTTTTCAGTTAATGATTTCTTTGCTTTAATTCGCTCTTGCTATAATCAGCGTGGTATTAATCCAGAATATAAAAGGTTATGTTTTGCTTTATTTGGTGTGGCTACTCCTAATGATTTAATCACTGATTATCGTCGTACACCTTTTAATATTGGTCAATCTATTCAACTGCATGGATTCCAATTACATGAAGCTCAACCTCTACTGCAAGGTTTGACAGACAAAGTTAAGAATCCCCAAGCAGTACTGAAAGAAGTTTTGTTTTGGACTAATGGCCAACCTTTCTTAACTCAGAAAATTTGCAGATTAATTCGTGGTTCTTCAGAAGCTGTTCCTGAAAAAACTGAAAAAGCCTGGATTGAGAATTTGATCCACACAAATATTATCGAAGATTGGGAAGCGCAGGATGAGCCAGAGCATTTAAGGACAATACGCGATCGCATCCTCAAAGGTGAACAACAAACTACTTTAATGCTAGAACTCTATGGACAAGTTTTAGAGCATGAAAAAGTAAAGACAGTTGATAGTCCAGAAGAACGAGAATTAATATTATCAGGATTATTAGTTAAGGAACAAAGTTATTTAAAAATCCACAATCGGATTTATGCAGCAATTTTTGATAGTAATTGGATTTCTCAAAATAAGTAAATGGACAAAAATATTTACAGTCATTGCGAACGCAATAACATTGTGTAATTAATTCTGTCCTATTACTTATATGATGTACTTGAAAAAGGTAATGAATAGTTAAGCTTTTCAAGCATTAATCAAAATTTATCTTTGCTGTAAAAAAAGCTATTGATGGTAAGATAGGGGTGCAAGTTAATCCAAGTAAATCAGCTTAAATATAAACTATCACTCCTTGGTGTTATGGGTTTTAACTTAAATGAAGCAATTAAAATCGCTAATCAAGCAGTTACCACAAAGTTTGCTCGAAGCTTAACCGATATTGAAATCATCGTCCTCAAAGGAGCCTGGGAACGGGAAGAATACGACCAAATTGCAGCTAAACATCAATATGCAGCAAGTTATGTTAGTCAAGACGTTGCACCCAAGCTGTGGAAATTGCTGACAGATGCTTTAGGAGAAAAAGTCAGAAAAAGCAATTTTAAGGAGGCTTTAAAGCGTGCTTGGGAAAAGCAAAGTTGGGACAAGCAATTCACACCTGAATATTACATACCAAAGCCAGAATCAATGACTGCTAATAGAAGTCAAATCAATAACAGACTAAGAGAAGCAACATCGACAAACTATTTAATTCAACCTCAACAGAACATCCCAGATTCAGAATTGTATGTAGAACGCTATCCTATTGAATCACTGTGCTATGAAACCCTATTACAACCTGGTTCTCTGGTGCGAATCAAAGCACCAAAATTCATGGGTAAAACCTATTTGATGGAGCGTGTATTAGCTAAACTAGCACAACAAGGCCATCGTACAGTCAGTTTAAGTTTAGAGATGGCAGATAAAAAAACTCATTTTACCGACTTGAATAAATTTTTGCGCTGGTTTTGTTTGAATATCAATCGAGAATTAGGTTTACCCAACCAGATAGATGAATATTGGGATGAAGAGGCTATGGGTGCTAAAGTCAACTGTACAATTTATTTAGAAGAGTACTTATTATCTCAAGCTGATATTCCTCTAGTTTTATGCTTAGATGATGTGGATGCTCTTTTCTCATATCCTGAAGTTTATGAAGACTTTTTTGGCTTGTTACGTTCTTGGTATGAGAAAGCCAGAATCCGCCAAAACTGGAAAAAATTGCGATTAGTTATTGCTCACGCTACTGATGTTTATATTCGCCTAAATATTAATCAATCGCCTTTTAATGTGGGATTACCCATTGAGTTACCAGAATTAACTAGAGAACAGGTGTTAGCATTTGCCGAAAAATTTGGATTAAGTGGATATCCATCATTAGTAGATTCCTTAATAAAATTAGTAGGCGGACATCCTTACTTATTACACCTGGCATTTTCTCACCTCAAAAGTTATCCTGATATTACCCTTGAGCAATTGTTAGCAAAAGCCACAACAGATTCAGGAATTTATCGTCATCATTTACGAGAATATTTGTTAAGTTTGCAACAAGAACCAAAACTTATGTCAGCATTTGAAATTGTAGTTAATTCTACTGCTCCAGTGCGATTGGAAACTATATCAGCTTATCAGTTACAGAGCATGGGTTTAGTTAAGCTGGCAGGTAATGAGGTCGAGCCGCGTTGTGAATTGTATCGTAATTATTTTAGTGATATAATTAGGGATCAGGTAAATGTAAATCATAACTAACCAATGATTTAATTAATAAACTTAATTCCCACAAAAATTGAGCAGGTAGGTTAGCTAATACTAATTACCCATAATCTTAATTATGGAGCATAAATAGCATTACCGTCAAAGGCAAAAGTGTATGAATTACTAGATTCTTCTTCTGGAAGTTCACCATCTACAGGAAAGGTGGTAATTGTAAATGTTCCTGACACTTTATGCAATGATATATTAAACTTTGCATAATAATCAGCTTTTGGAATTTATATACTGAAAAAGTTCTACTACCTCAAGTGAATAATTCTAAAATGAGTAGTTTTTCAAGTTAATAGCGAAAGTCTTTGCCACATCCGTCTAGACAAGACTTTCGCTGTTTTTTCCAATATTATTGATTAGATATAGCTGCCAGTTAACCTCGAAACCTGATAAATCAAGTGTAAAAACCTCATTTCTGGTTTATATTCATTGCTGACAGCGAATAGCTTACGGATTTTACTCAGGGCCTTTCTCATCACGAATACCTAACCGGTTGCCATCATAATCAGTAAAAAATGCTAACCGCACCTTTTTACCAACGTTTAGAATGTCACTTACCTTAATTCCTTTAGCTTCCAAATACGCTTTAGCCTCGTCTACGTCGTTGACAACTATTGTTATTACTGCCTTACCCGTTCCTTGAAGAGTGTTGACTTCGGTTCCAATCTTCACATTTACTTTTCCACCAGGGGCAAGAAACTCCAGCCAACAATAACTTGCAGAACAGACACTTTGTTCTTTATCCAGTTTCATACCCAGGATATCCTGGTAAAATGTCAAGGCGTTATCCGCAGAAGAGACATTGATCCTGAATAGATAACCTGTGGGTTCTAGTGATTGTTGTGATTGTGCATATACTGGTGTGCTGAAACCAATAGCTAAGAAAACAGTTAACAGCACTCCAACAATTACTCTTTGCAATCTTTGCATCATAGTTGTACCTTGAGTTTTATCAAAATGGTTAACATCTAGCAAATTACCCCCTTCAATCAGTGGGATTTAGCCTAATCCCCTATCATGGATACAGCCGATGAATGGGGGGTTAGACTCCTCAGTTAAACGATAAATCAAAGCTTCTGGGGTGCGATGGCGAAACGCCCGCTTTGTAGCGATCGCTTTCTGAATATTCCCCCGAAAAGCCTATAAAATCGTTGAAGTAGGGGGGTAATACCCATCATTTACCAGATGTATCCTATCATGGGAGTGAGAGCGAAAATTAAAAGTTTTTTTGCCCACATCTTTATAAACGATTCCCCTATCCAATTTGTGAATTTTTCGAGTTAGAGGCAAATTTTCTCCCCAAAAATTCCTCCTCAATCTCTATAACCCTTTCCCCTCTTACCTTTCAGCCGACGCACAATTTTCTCCACTTCCCCACGAGCTGGATACAACAACTGCTGATTCAAAGCACTTTCATAATCTGTAAGATTTTTCCCAGTTGCAGCCGCACATCAATTAATTGAGGTTGTCGCTCAATCACTTGACGATATTTTCTATAACTGCCTGTTGCCATTTTCCTATTTCATAAAGTAAATCGGCTAGTTCTAATCTTTTTTTCCATCCTTGCGGGTATTTCTGGACATATTTACTTAAGGTAATTAGTTTTTACGTAAGAATTCAGGAGTCAGAAGTCAGAAGCGGAGCCTCCAGACGCTCCGCCTCGGGTCAGAATGCTGATCCAATCAGGAATAGATAGTAGTAATATTTCTTGAGAATCATTCAGCTTGACTGTAAAAATCTCTTGAATGCTGAATTCTGGATTCTGTATTCTGAATACTTACGTTTTTACTCTTTTCTAGTTGGCTTTTCCTCTAAAGCGAGGTGAGCATTCATCTCCAAGCCAGAGAATTGGGTAAACTGTACCAATGAGGTGCTAAAGTTTCCAGATATATTAAGGTTACTTTATAGTTAATTTCTTCATGCTGGCTTTTTGCGGGTATTGATGATTCCCAATTACAAATCGTCGAGTTAACCAAGCTTTAGGATATATAATTTCATTTGCATATTTTGGCCATTCCTTCCAGGCTTTAAGCATTGCCTGATTTAGTGCATCTTCAGCATCATGATAATTGCCTCCCATCCACTGTAGGCAACATTTGTAAAAATAATTTTGAGATGACTCCCATACTTGCCAAAAATCCCAATAATTATTGGGAGATACAACTCTTAATTGCCTTTGTTTTGGCAATACATCAGTGATTTCCTGCCCTGATAAGCTCTGCACAAGTTCTGGTTCTAGGTGAGTTTGTATATATGACTTTGTGTTCATTATTCAAAATATGAGTGCTTATTTACTTGTCAAAAGACTTAAAGATAATAAAAACATGTAGTGAGCGTTTAAATTTTACCTAGCTTGTCAGTTCAAGAATTCAGTTAAATTCAGGACTTGGCCAATTCAGCTAATTCAGTTAAGTTCAGTTAACTTCAGTTAACTTCAGGTATTCAAGAACCCAAAACCATGAGACAATTGGCTGCTGGAGCAGGTTTTAATAGTCTAAAAAAATATCAATGGTTATCAAACTCAACACCACCTATCAATATCAACCAGGTGGTAGCCTCCCACCTGATGCTCCTACTTATGTGGTGCGACAGGCTGATACTGAACTTTACACAGGGTTATTAGCAGGGGATTATTGTTATGTTCTCAACGCTAGACAGATGGGGAAGTCTAGTTTGCGAGTGCGGACAATGGCCAAGTTGCAAGCTCAAGGAATTGCTTGCGCTGAAATTGAATTAAGTGGGATTGGTAGCCAGCAAATTACTGCGCCTCAATGGTATGGCGGGATTATTCAAGAGTTGGTGAGTGGTTTTCATCTGCAAATAAATCGCCGCAGTTGGTTAAAGGAACACGATGACCTTTCTCCTGTGCAGTGTTTAAATAAATTTATTGAAACGGTATTGTTAACTCAAATTCAGGGACAAATTGTTATCTTTATTGATGAGATTGATAATGTGCTGGGTTTGAAGTTTTCCACAGATGAATTTTTTGCTTTGATTCGTCACTGCTATGAAAATCGCGCGATAAAGCCAGATTATAGACGACTTTCTTTTGCTTTGTTGGGGGTAGCTACACCCTCAGATTTAATTCAAGATAAAAATTATTCCACTCCTTTTAATATTGGTCGTGCTATAGAACTTCAGGGATTTGAATTAAAAAATAGCCAACCTTTAGTCAATGGGTTAATAGGAAAACTTGCCAACCCAGAAGCAGTTTTAAGAGAAGTTTTATATTGGACTAATGGACAACCATTTCTGACACAAAAACTCTGTTGGTTAATTGTCAATTACTGCAATAAGACAGGATTTTCTCCTCCTCAAGAGGGTGAGGAATCCCTATGGGTGGAGCAAATTGTGCAAAACCAAATTATCAAAAATTGGGAAAGTCAGGACGAACCAGAACATTTAAGGACAATACGCGATCGCATCCTCCGCAATACTCCAAAAAGTGAAAAATTACTGAGAATATATCTACAAGTTCTCCAACAGGGAACTATCCCGGCTCAAAACTCCCCTGATTACCTCAAATTACGGTTATCTGGGCTGGTTGTGCAACAGGAAGGGCATTTAGCGGTTAAAAACCCAATCTATGCTAGAGTCTTCGATTTAAATTGGGTAAATCAAAACCTAGCACAACTACTTGCTAATTCTCAGAGAGTTTCTACCCCTAAAACCCTGATGTTTATAGGGCTAGTAGAATCAACAGCCGAAAAGTTAAACAAGCAGTATATTTGGAATCTAGTGCAACAAGACTGGCAACAGATGGATCAGTACTGCCAGCATTTTGGTGGAAGGGTAATCAAATCTTGGCAAGATGGATTACTGATGTCCTTTGAGAGTACCAACAACGCAGTTAATTGTGCGATTGAGATCCAAAAAACTATAGCGATCGCCTCTACAGAGAAACCAGAATCAGATAGGCTACTATATCAAATTGGCATTCATCTAGGAGAATTATTATTCAGAGAACAGAATGTTTTAGGCCAAGGGGTAAACTTGGTAACACAACTCCACAGTCAAGCTCAACCCGGAGGAATTTGCTTATCTCAAATTGCCTACAACCAAGTTAAACATCAATTACAAGTAAATGTAATTTATTTGGGACAGTACAGGCTCAAAGATATATCAGAACCTGTCTCTTTGTACTACATTAGCCCCTATTTTCCTGTGTCTAACAGTAATACTGCCAACTCCCTTAATTTTCCTTGTTACCCAAGTGGTGCAGTTCCCCTCAATTCTCCTTTTTATGTAGAACGAATTGCGGTGGAAACACAAATATGTGACGAAATTAAGAAATCTGGCGCTTTAGTCCGAATTAAAGCCCCTAAAGAGATGGGGAAAACTTCTTTATTACTAAGAGCATTGGATCACGCTAACCGACAAGGATACCGCACTGTCAGCCTAAATCTAGAGCAAATTGACGATGTAATCTTAAATGACATCAATCGCTTTTTACGCTGGCTATGTGCCAATGTTACCCGCCAGCTTGAACTTGAACCAAAGTTAGATGATTATTGGGATGAAGATATTGGCTGTAAAATTAGTTGTTCCCTATATTTACGCAATTATATATTAAAACAAATTAATACTCCTCTGATTTTATCTTTAGATGAAGTCAACTATATTTTTGAGCATCCTTTAGTAGCCAAAGATGTTTTACCTCTGCTTCGTTCCTGGTATGAAGAAGCTAAAAGAGAACCAATCTGGCAAAAATTACGGTTAATTATAGTTCACTCCACAGAAATTTACGTACCTCTCCAGTTAAAGCAATCACCATTTAATGTAGGACTGCCGATCGAATTAAGCAACTTTAGTATAGAGGAAGTACAGCAGTTAGCTCAATGCTATGGACTTGACTGGACTGATGGCCAGGAAGCTACAAAACTTATGACTTTGGTGTCAGGACATCCAGCATTAGTACATATAGCTATTTATCATCTCAGTCGAGGTGAAATCACTTTTACTCAATTCCTCGATACAGCTGCTACATCGAGTGGAATTTATTCCTCTCACTTACAACGTCATCAAGCAACATTAGAAGAACAACCTGAATTAGCAAAAGCATTACATCAGGTGATAAATGCTCAACAACCAATATCCTTAGATTCAACCATGACTTATAAACTAAGTAGCATGGGGCTAATTAAAAAGTTAAAAGATAAAGTAATACTCAGTTGTGAATTATATCGGCAGTATTTTACTGAAAATAGAGGATAGAGTGTCAAGAAAGATTTTGTGATCCAATCAACACTAGCTTAGAAATTTCCTATTTATCCCTTAAAATAAAAATAGACTTGTGGCTGGGATGTTTAGAGAACCTTAAATTTCTAACTTCTTATACCAATTTTATGTGAAGTTGCACTTTATTTCCCCACAGCCTAGAAGCCTGGGGCTACCAGAACAAAGCTTGCCTCCGCAAGCTAACTAATTGCATCTTCATAGAGAAATGGTATTAGACGATAGGTTGCAAGTGAATCAGGTACAAACTGAAAATCAAAACTCCAACAGCAAGATGCTTTTACTCCTGATTCCTAACTCCTGAATTCTGAATTCTGCTGTATCATTCTCACCTGCTGAATTTTTGCCAGCAGAAATAATCATTATTGGATAATAGATAGTAATTTTTCCTGAAAAGAAGATCACCCACTGAAGATAGATGTTTAGCGGCTAAAATTATTGCCAAAATCTCTATACTGGCAATTAAAGTTGCCATAAAAGCAGGTGGTGAGGGAAAAAATTGGTGTTTTTACCTAAAAAAGTCCAAATTTTCCACTGAAAGTGATAACACTGCTCACCAGTAATGCTAAAGTTTCAAAGAATTGATCGGAAACTTTCAGCGGGTCTCAATGCTGAAGAAACTACAGAAAAAACAAATTTATTTGATTGCTGGTGCTGGTCTGTGTGCCTTTTTAGCTGGGGCAATGGTATCAGCTCCACAAATTGGCAAGAATTGGCAACAATGGTTTAGGGTGAGTCAAGGTCAACAAGAACTGTTGTCGGAGGCTAGTAAGGTTAATTCTGCCGTCTTTCCTTTGGTATCCTTATCCATCCCAGAAAGAGAAGCGAATTTAGCCCAGATTGCCCAAAATGGTAATTCACTTGACCGAGAACGCGCTCGTTATCTTTTGGCTAGTGATTATATCGAGGGGGCAGAAGGGAAAAAGGCGCTGGATTTACTAGAGGGTTTGGAAAAGGACTATCCAGCTTTAGCCCCTTATATTTTACTGAAACAAGCCCAAGCACAAGATATGCTGGGTGAAAAGGGCAAGGCTTCGGATTTGCGGCAACGGGTGGTAAGAGATTATGGTCAGGAAGCTGCCGCAGTCAAGGCGATTTATTTAATCGGTCAACCGAAGCTACAAGACCAGGCGATCGCACAATTTCCTTCCCATCCCCTAACATGGGAAATTATCCGCCAACGTTTAAAAGCTAATCCTAATCAGCCCAAGTTAAGCTTAGTTTTGGCTCGATATGCCCATGATGAACCGGGGACGGTGGGAGTTGTAGACCAATTAGTAAAACAGCCCACATTAAAACTCTCATCTTCAGAATGGGAAATTGTGGGTACAGCTTATTGGGAAAATAATCAATTTACTAAGGCGGCTACGGCTTATACTAAAGCACCCCCAACACCCCGCAATCTTTATCGCATTGCCAGGGGTTTGCAGTTAAATAAAGAACGGGATCAAGCGATCGCTCAATATAAACAATTAGTGCAAAAATTCCCCACCGCTAAAGAAACGGGAACAGCATTATTGCGTTTAGCAGAAATCTCTCCCTCTCAACAAGCCATACCCTATCTTGAGCAAGTTATTAATAAATTTCCGCAGCAAGCACCAGCAGCAATAGTTCAAAAAGCCAAATTACTCCAAACTTTAAAAAATGAAAAGTTAGCTAGTGCAACTTGGCAATTACTGTTAAGTAAATACGCTAGTTCTGATGAAGCCGCAGAATATCGCTGGCAGGTAGCTCAAAATAAAGCTAAAGCTAAAGATTATCTTGGGGCTTGGCAATGGGCGCAACCAATAACCACTAATAACCCTGATAGTATCTTAGCTCCCAGAGCAGGTTTTTGGGTCGGTAAATGGGCTGCTGCTTTAGGTAAAGACCAAGAATCTCGTACCGCTTATGAATATGTTTTGAGTAACTTTCCCCAATCTTATTATGCTTGGCGATCGGCAGCGATTTTAGGGTTAAATGTCGGCAATTTTAATAATGTCCGGTTAATGAACCCAGACGTAACACCACCACAGCGACCGGTTCCCCTGGCAGGTTCTCAAACTTTTAAAGAGTTGTATTTATTGGGACAAGACCGGGATGCTTGGTTACAATGGGAAACAGAATTTCAAAATAAATCCTTACCAACAATAGGAGAACAATTTACTGAAGGTTTAATGCGTTTAGTTAAGGGTGAGAATTTAATTGGCATTAACACAATATCTCAATTGGAAGATCGGGAAACGCCAGCAGAACAGGCGGAATATCAAGCCTTAAGTAAACAAATTACTTATTGGCAAGCGCGTTACCCATTTCCCTATTTTAAAGAAATTGAAAAATGGTCAACTACTCGCCAATTAAATCCTTTGTTAGTTACTGCTTTAATGCGTCAAGAGTCCCGATTTGAAGCCAAAATTAAATCACCTGTAGGGGCAACTGGTTTAATGCAAGTCATGCCAGATACAGGTAAATGGATTGCTCCCCAAATTAATGTAGATTTCAAAACTATTAGTTTGGAAAATCCTAATGATAATATTATGTTGGGAACTTGGTATTTAGACCATACTCATCAGCAATATGGGAATAACTCGCTATTAGCGATCGCCAGTTATAATGCAGGCCCCGGTAATGTGGCTAAATGGCTGCAAACTATCCCCAAAGAAGACCCTGATGAGTTTGTCGAAGATATTCCCTTTGAAGAAACAAGAAATTATGTCCGGCAGGTATTTGGTAATTATTGGAATTATTTGCGACTCTATAACCCGGAAATTTCGGCTTTAGTCGCCAAATATTCAGCCGAACATCCTAAATTACCAACTCAGTAACTTTGTAGAGGCGTTGAATATCACCTCTAGTCCCAAACTTTACGTCTCAAGGTCAGGTTCTTGCATCGATAATGGGTAGCAATTGCCACCCATTCATCGCTGACAAAAAATTAATCAAAGTCCACCAAATCTTCTCCTAATTCTTTTAATCTAGCGGCTAGACGTTCCGCTCGTTGGCGTTCAATTTCTGCCCGTTGGCGTTCAATTTCTGCGGCTAGACGGGCTTGTTGTTCAGCTTCATCAGCAGCTAAATAACGATTTCCCCGCTCATCATACCAATAGAGTAGTTCGCGTTCTATTCCACCAATTATTCTTCTATATCTACCAATACCTAAACTAACTTCTGGCATCCAATAGGGTTCACCAATTTGTAATTGATACTTCCCATCTACTAAGCGATAAACTTCAAAAGGTTGATGTCCATCTCTGCGCCAGTATTCAGGATTGTAGATAATGTAATATAAGACCCCCAAATTAGCGTAGATTTCCATTTTGCGATCGTACTCATCCCCTGGGGTGCGGGAAACTATTTCTAATGCCAAAATTGGAGGTGTATAATTTTCTTCCCAGAGTACATAACTCAGGCGTGATTTACCTTGTTTACGGCGCTCTATTCCCAAACTTAAAAAGCCATCGGGAATTACAGGTACTAAATGACTTACCCCTGTCGTGTGATAAATGCCCATATCCACGCCAAAGTACCAGTCTTGGCGTTCTGACCAAATGAAATCTAAGAGAAATAACAAAAAGTTAGGAAGAAAATTTTGATCTTCGTTATCCACTGGTGTGTCGTCAGAACAGGGTAGTTGCTCACTGGTTGGTAATATTTGCTGGAGTTGAGATTCAGCCATAGTACGGTGAGGCAAAATTGGTTATTTCTAGCTTAACTTTTACAGCAGGAGATTTGCCCGTGGAAATTGGCCAAATTGGGTCCAGGCTGACAGTTTATTTTACTTGGGTAGTGCATAAAGAGCGATCGCTATTTGTCACTTTCGAGTTATGTTGTAGGTAATCTTGAATTAAAATGCAACCATTCTTAAGTAAATTCTTTAATTGAAGATCCGCTAGTCGCCGTAAAATTAAATAGCCCTTATCGCTACCTATAGCCAAAATCTGACCATCAGGACTAAAACTCACACTGGTTAACCTATCATTTTGATCTCCTTTTAAAGCAATTAATAAAGTCCCGTCTTGACTCCACAACTTGACTTTTTCATCACTGTTAACAGCCAAAATTTTACCATCAGGCGACCAAGCTACACCAATAAAAGGATCACCATTTCCAGGAAGGCTGTTCTTTGGACTACCGTCCCGATTCCACAGTTTCACCATACTATCTATACTGACTGAAGCAATAGTTTGATCATCTGGCGACCAAGCTACACCATTTATTGGTCGGTTATGTCCAGTTAAATTCTCAAGTTTGCTTCCATCCCGACCCCAAATTTTGACTGTTGTATCATCACTAGCAGAGGCTAATAACTCACCATCATGGCTAAAACTGACCCAATTTACTGCATCATTATGACCTTGTAAAACTTTCAGTAGCTTACCTTCTCGATTCCACAATTTAACCGTTTTATCTTTACCTCCAGAGGCGATAATTCTACTATTAGGCGACCAAGCTACAGCTAAAACTGTTTTTTGATGACCTAGTAAAGTTTTTAAAAGTTTACCATCTCTACTCCACAATTTAACTGTTTCATCTTTACTAGCAGAAGCAATAAATTTACCATCCGGCGACCAAGCTACACCCCAAACTTGATCAGTATGTCCTATTAATGTCTTTAATAGTTGTCCTTTTTGATTCCAAAGTTTAATAGTTTTATCTTTATTTCCTGTAGCTATCACCTGACCATCAGGACTAAAACTAATACTCGTAATCGAATCATCTTCATTTTGGGAATGACGTAACGAAAGATGATCCCAACGCCAGAGTTTAACGGTTTTGTCTCGACTTGCTGAGGCAATAGTCTGGTCATCAGGGCTAAAACTCACACTATTCACCCAATTATTATGTCCTCTAATTGTTTCTAATAATGCCCCTCCAGCACTCCAAATTTTTACTGTTTCATCAGTGCTAGAAGAAGCAATAGTTTTACCATCATGACTATAAGTTACGCTAGTAATAAAATTACTATGTCCTGATAAAGTTTGCAGTAATTTTCCTTCTCGATTCCATAATTTAATTGTTTTGTCTAAACTTCCCGAAGCAAGAGTTTTACTATCAGGCGACCAAGCTACACTTTTTACTGCATCTTTATGTCCTGATAAAGTTTGCAGTAATTTTCCTTCCCGACTCCATAATTTGATTGTATTATCTGCACTTGCAGAAGCAAGAATTTGACCATCAGGCGACCAAGCTACATCTAAAACTGCTTGAGTATGACCTGTTAAGGTTTTTAATAATTTACTATCTCGTTGCCATAATTTTACGGTTTTATCTGTACTACCAGAAGCAATAATTTTTCCATCAGGACTAAAACTAGCACTATTAACTACGGAGTCATGACCTGTTAAAGTAGCTAGGTTTTCACCTTTTAGATTCCAAAGTTTAACAGTTTTATCCTGACTAGCAGAAATAATAATTTGACCATCTTGACTAAATTCTACACTATTAACTACGTCTTCATGACCTATCAAGGGTTTAATTAAACTGCCGTCAGTCCGCCACAAATTAATTGTATTATCTGCACTAGCGGAAGCGATAAATCTATTATCTGGGCTGAAAGAGATACTATTAACTCCTGATAAATGTCCCTCTAGACGGTTACGTTCTTTGACTTGATAAATTGACTGATAGAGTGAGGTTAAAACCTGTTGTCTGGTATTAGCATCTACCCAAATTGTGGTTTGTAATTTTCTCCCAGCTTTTAAACTTTCTTTGAGTGCGTCTACACCTTTTTGAGAAGCAAATAAGGCTTCACTGGATGCACTGATAGTTTTAATTTCGCTATCAATGGCATTAATGATAGAAATTGTTAAACCAAAGATAGCACCTACACAAACAGCAAGGGCAATTTTTAAAGTGCGATTTAATTTAATTTCACTGCGTCTTTGTTGTTCTTGACTTGCTGCTAATTGGGCGGTTAATTCTTTTTCTTTTAATTCTGCTCTTAATTGTTCAATTTCTAATTGGCTGAGTTCTTCACGTTTGCGAAGTTCTCTTAATTCTGTGAGTAAGTCTACTCCTTGTTGGCGGTTAGTATCAACTAAAGTAGCTTGTTGTTTACTCTGTCTCAGGTCACTTTTGAGACGTTCAATTTCTTTTTGACTTCTTTCAACTTTGTAACGCAATTGATTTAGTTGAGCTTGTAAGCTAGATTCTTGTTGTTGCAAGTAGCGAATTAAGTCTACTAAATAATCATGAATTAACTGATAACGTTCGGGTACATCGGGGAAAAGTACGACTAACCCAGACCGCACTAAAATTTCTAAAATCAATTCTAACTTGGCAACTTCTTCTAATTCTGCTAATTCTGCTGCTAATTCGCTCCGAGTTTTAAAGGGGCGTTTATTACTTTCATCAGTTAATAAATATAAGACCAATAAAGCCGCGCGTTCATTTTCCGGGCCACAATCTTGTATTAATTCTTTAATATAACGTTCAATCAGTTTATTTGGTCTATAGGGTTGATATTGGGTG
>DATGXQ010000008.1:0-3221 GCA_035298905.1 Nostocaceae cyanobacterium
CTTTCCGTTGGCGATTCCGTTGGCGGCGTGGTTGGGAGCAATTTTTACTTCAGCAGTAGTAATTTTTCTAGGTCGCAGTGGCGGGGGAATTTCTATAGAAAGGTTGATTTTAGGCGGTGTGGCGGTTAGTTCTTTGTTTGGTTCAGTGCAAGGTACGCTGTTGTTATTGGCAGAAGATGGACAGGTGCAAACTGCTTTAAGTTGGTTGGTTGGTAGTTTAAATGGTCGGGGTTGGCAAGAAGTTTATACAGCAGGACCCTATGTGGTTGTAGCGTTGTTGGGGGGGTGTTTGCTGGCGCGATCGCTCAATGTTTTAGCTTTGGGTGAAGATTTAACTGTAGGTTTGGGGGTTTCCTTGGTGCGATCGCGTTTATTAATCGGTGCTGTAGCCACTTTATTAGCCGCAGGTGCAGTCAGTATTAGCGGTTTAATCGGTTTTGTCGGTCTTTTGGTTCCTCATGGTGTACGGTTAATTGTGGGGACAGATTACCGTTTTGTTTTACCTTTATCGGCTGTCGGTGGTGCTTGGTTATTGGTTTTTGCTGATTTACTTTCTCGTTTGGGTGCGGTAGAACTACCAGTAGGTTCAGTGACGGCTTTGTTAGGTTCACCGTTGTTTATTTGGTTGCTTTATCGTCGTTGAAGGGAAGACGCGGTGAGGGGGGACGCGGTGTTCGCGTAGCGTCTCCGCAAGGAGAGGGGAGACGCGGTGTTCGCGTAGCGTCTCCGCAAGGAGAGGGAAGACGCGGGGAGGGGGGACGCGGTGACGGGAGAAAATGACTAATGATTAATAACTAATGACCAATGACTAATTTACTTGAATTACAAAATCTCACAGGTGGCTATTCTGTTATACCAATTGTGCAAGATGTAAATTTATCTTTGCACGAGGGAGAATGGTTGAGTTTAGTTGGTGCTAATGGTTCTGGTAAGTCTACTTTATTAAAATTAATTAGTCGGATTCTTTCACCACAGCAAGGAGTGGTCTTACTTGATGGTAAAGCAATTCATTCCCAACCACCTAATTTAGTTGCCCAAAAATTAGCCTTATTACCTCAACAACAATCGATTCCTACTGGTTTAACTGTACGACAATTAGTAAGTTTAGGCAGAACGCCTTATCAATCTTGGTGGCAATGGGAATTAACTCAAGAAGATAAACAAAAAGTAGAGGCAGCGATTGAGAAAACCCAAATGGAAAAAATGAGCGATCGCCAAATTGAACAACTATCAGGCGGTGAAAGACAAAGGGCTTTTTTAGCTTTAGCCTTAGCACAAGAACCCAAAGTATTATTGTTAGATGAACCTACGACTTATTTAGATATTAATTATCAACTTCAATTATTAGAATTACTGCAAAATCTTAATCGACAACAAAACCTAACCATCGTCACCGTTTTACATGAATTAAACTTAGCAGCCAGATATAGCTCCCGCATAGCCTTATTAAAACAGGGTCAAATTTGGGATGTTAATACACCAGAAAAAGCACTAACACCTGAAAATATTGCTGAAGTTTTTGGTGTAGAATCAATCATTATTCATACACCAGTCGGTTTACAAGTTTGTGCAATTTCCTCCATTTAAACTTGTACGATTATTTTTGCCGCAAGCATAACATAAGCACTCGCTACATGTCCAACAAGAAGTAAATTCCAAGAGGAATATTGAAAATTAGTGGTTGACATCCCACTCTACAAATAGATTTCTCAAACCACGGAACAGGAGTGTAGTAATATAGGAAAATTCCTGATCAGGGCTAAGTCGTAGATTTGGCAGTCTCTGAGACAATGCTTTGAGAGCGATTCGTGCTTCTCGCACAGCTAAGTTTGAACCAATACAGCGATGTATACCGTGACCAAAGCCTAAATGATTAGGTGTTGTTTGTTGGAAACGTTCAATATTCAAGCTTTCTGCTTCACTGAACTTGGTTTCATCGCGGTTAGCAGCACCATACATTAAAAAGATGCGAGTGCCTTTAGGTAGCTTTACTCCCAGCACTTCTACGTCTTGGGTGGTTGTACGACTTACAGCTTTGGCAGGGCCGTCATATCTTAGTACTTCTTCTACAGCAGCAGGAATGAGTGATGGATTATTGCAGAGAGTTTGCCACAACTGGGGACGCTCCAGCAAGTGTTTTAAAGCACTTCCAATCAAATGGGAAGTTGTTTCATGTCCAGCGTCTATCAATCCCCATAAAACTCTCACTAACTGTTCCATGTTGAGATCAGAGGTTACTAGCTCGCTGATCATGTCATCGGGTAGAGGTGTATTTCGCCTCTCCTCAATCAGACCTGCGATAAAGTGCTGCATAGCGACAAAGCTGTGAGCGCATTTTAGCTGTTCTTCTGGTGTGAGTGGTGATGAAAACAAGGCATTCATGTCACAGCACCACTTTTTGATGTCTGCCATTTGGTCTAGAGGTATACCATACATAGTGAGGATGACCTCTAGAGGCAGTGGATAAGTAAATTTAGAGATAATATCTGCACTGCCATCATTAACAAAAGTATCTATTAATCTGTGAGCGATCGCCCTAATCTTATCTTCCATCACCTCCAACTTCTCAGGAGCAAACACTTTCATCAAAGGAGTCCGCAAGTGTTTGTGTTCTTCACCATCGCTATTGAGTAAACCAGGTACTAGGGGAAATCCTTGACGCAGAATTTCCCAAACTTGGGGTGTAAATTCAACAACTGGCATCAGGACATCTGCGGAAGAAAACCTATTTGGGTCTTTTAATACAGCTAGGATATCGTCATAACGAGTCAGAACATAACCGTTCAACAATGGGCTAAAAAATAGGGGTTCTTCTTGTCTCGCTCGCTGATAAAATGGATATGGATTATTAAGTTGTGGATTAATAAAAGGTTGAAAATCCGCTCCTAGATGAGAGCTAGTTTTCTCTGACTGTGTTGGATAGTATGCAGTCATAGTTTCTCCCCATTATTTTGGCAATTTATGGATTACTTAGCCAAGTCTGCAAAAAACAACGCAGGGTCAAAAGAGTTCCCAGGCACTTGACTTCCAACCTCAGTATATCTATCTGTGCTGGAGAAGAAACATCTAACAAACGACAGAATTGTCTATGATCCAATCGCTCAAATTGAGGAATTTAGGGCAACTAGAACATAGACGCAAAGATATATAGCAATCCGATTTGAGTTATGAACTGATTGGTGGAGGCTGGGTATTGGGTATTGGGTATTGGGTATTGGGTA
>DATGXQ010000009.1:0-3037 GCA_035298905.1 Nostocaceae cyanobacterium
TAGAATTCGTGGCTATACAGGCCAAGTCCGCCTACGCGGACTAATGAAAAATCAAGGTTTTCAAACCCACGCAGGTGGGTTTTGCTTGTGTAGACGCGGTTTCTAACCGCCCATTTTTCGTTAAGTTGACACTAATGGGCATTGCCGTGTCCCTACTGCTGTTCAAATAAGCTTTCTTATCTCCGGTCTCCTGGTAAAGTTAATGACTCTGACACTGCTTGTCAGCCTGTGATCAAGGTGGTTTAATAGCGATCGCATTCCGCCAAATTTCCTTACCTGCTAAGATCCATACAACTCAAACTTACTTGTCGTGAAAATCACAAATTGCAAATATTCGACTTACAGGTAAGACAAGATAGTATTGAGCCTTGTACACTATCTGGCAAACCCTAAACAGGAGTACATAATGGAACCAATCATTGCTATAGTCCTAGCGCTTATCGGTTATGCTTTGGGATCAGCAAAAATTATCAATCAGGGTAATGAAGCGATCGTTGAACGCTTAGGGAAATACCACCGGACATTAAAACCAGGACTGAACTTCATTGTTCCCTTTGTGGATCAAATTGTGATGGAAGATACCATTAAGGAACAATATATCGACATTAAGCCTCAAAATGTGATCACTAGCGATAACATTTACATGGAAGTTGATGCTATTCTTTATTGGCGCATCATCGATATCCGCAAAAGCTACTATGAAATTGACGATTTACAGGGGGCATTAGTCCAATTAGCTACCACTACCCTCCGGGAAATTATTGCCCAAAAGACTGTTGAAGAAACCACTGTCTCTGGGACGGGGATGGATAAAGCAATTATTGACCAGCTCAATCAAACTACTGAAACCTGGGGAGTAAGGGTGCTGCGGTTAGATATTCAAAGAATTACACCCCCTGAAAGTGTGCGGAAGTCAATGGAAGAAGAACGAGCCGCCGAAATTAAAAAACGGGCGCTGATTAAAGAAGCAGATGGGGAAAGAGAAGCAGCAGTTAAAAAAGCTCAAGGCACTATGACTTCTATGCAGATTATTGCTGAAGCTCTACGTACCCATCCAGAAAGTAAAGAAATTCTGCGTTATCTGATTGCTCAAGATTACGTCCAAGCTAGTCAGAAATTAGGTGAAAGTAATAATGCCAAAATTGTGTTTGTAGATCCAGCCAATTCTACGGAAATGTTCCAAGAATTAATTGCTGAATCTGTAGGTCATGAAAATCCTACTAGTAACTCTGGTAATGGTGCTGGCTAATAACGGTAGATAGCATCAGCTACCATTGATACCTCCCGCATCTCTTTGACATCATGAACTCGGAGGATATCAGCACCATTAGAAATTGCAGCACAACACGCCGCAGCTGTTCCCCAAACTCTTGCTTTCGGGTCTGGTTGATTTAATATGCGACCGATAAAACTTTTACGGGATGCTCCCACCAAGATCGGACAGTCGAGTTTTTTTAATAATTGCAAGCGGCGTAAAATTTCTAAATTCTGTTCACCATCTTTAGCAAAACCAATTCCTGGATCAATAATAATTTTTGCTGGTTCAATACCTACCTTTGTTGCAGCAGCTATTTGTTGGGCTAAAAAATTATAAATATCAGCCATTAAATCTTGATAATCAGTTAATTTTTGCATTGTCTGGGGATTTCCCCGGATATGCATTAAAATAATTGGTACGTTTAAACTGGCGACTACTGGCAGCATTTGTGGGTCAAATGTTCCACCGGAAATATCATTAACCAGATTTGCTCCAGCTTGGACAGATGCTTGAGCAACTTCGGCTCTGGTGGTATCTACAGAAATGGGTATATTGATTTTGGGGCGCAGCAGTTCAATTACTGGTATAACCCGGTTTAATTCTTCTTCTAGGGTGATTTGCTCGGCATTAGGGCGGGTTGATTGACCACCAATATCAATAATATCCGCACCAGCTGCTACCATCCCCAAGGCTTGATTGAGCGCGGCTGAGGTTGTATTAAATTCACCTCCATCGCTAAAACTGTCAGGAGTGACATTTAAGACACCCATGATATAAGTTTGCTGTCCCCAAACAAAAGAGCGATCGCCAATAGTCAGCTTTTTGTTCATCACATCCCCCACAAACAAGACACAAAGCGCCTTCCCAATCGGGAAGGCCGCCCCGGTAAATTTTTTGGAACTTGGTATAAAAAGTTGTGAATTGTTGTTATTTGTAATTAACAATTCTGGCAAAACTCTCAGGTTCTAAACTAGCTCCACCAACTAGAACACCGTCAATTTCAGGTTGAGCCATAATTTCATCAATATTATTGGGCTTCACTGAGCCGCCATATTGAATTGATACATCAGGATTTTTTAATTGAGAGCGAATCAAATGAATGACCCGATTTGCTTCATTGGCTTCACAGGTGTCACCAGTACCGATCGCCCAAATTGGTTCATAAGCAATAACCAGATTGCTTTGATCGATATCTACCAAGCCTTTTTCTAACTGGCTAATAATCAGTGATTCTGTTTCTCCCGCATCCCGTTGTTGTTTGGTTTCACCCACACAGAGAATAGGGGTTAGCCCATGCTTTTGAGCGGCTTTCAGGCGTAGATTAACAGTTTCATCAGTTTCGCCAAAATATTGCCGCCTTTCACTATGCCCAATAATCACATAGCGCACCCCAATTTCCGTCAACATAGGGGCAGAAATTTCGCCCGTGAAGGCTCCTTCCTCCGCCCAATGGACGTTTTGCGCCCCCAACTGGACACGGCTACCATGCAAAGCTTTTGACAAGACACTCAAATCAGTGAAGGGAACAGATAAAACCACCTCGCGCTCAGTGGGTGTTACCTCCAAAGTAGGCAGAAATCCGCGTAAAAACTCCTGGGATTCCGCCTGAGTTTTAAACATTTTCCAGTTACCGGCTAATACGATTTTCCGCACAGGTGATTTAGTCAAGTTCTAACGCTATTTAGATGCATTCTTCACTCTACTACTTTTTCTGACACTCCTAGTCTCCTTTTGGCTGATTCTCATTCTCAATAGGGAGATGGGGAGGTGGGGGGATGG
>DATGXQ010000010.1:0-24334 GCA_035298905.1 Nostocaceae cyanobacterium
CCATCACCCCATCTCCTCTACAAATCCCCCTCCTCGCTAGGTCTGGATTTAGCCTTAGCTTTATTAGCGCTGCGTTTGAGAGCAGAGAGTCTGGCTTCATATCGAGAACGCTGGCGTTTGCTAGGAGTGTTTTCTATTAAAGTTTTTAAAGCACTACCTAAACTCTTGTATGCGTTAGGGAGGGTATAGCCAAAGCGAGTAGCTAGAGCGATCGCCTTCTCATCCGCATTAATTAATTCCCTAAGTTGTTTTTCCCCATTATTTTTTTGATAAAGTCGCCAACCAGAAACACCACACAAGGCTAAAGCTAACACCAGCAGTAATCCATCTTGTACCCATAACTCACCCACAGCACCGCCTAAACCAATTGCTAGTGCTGCCATTTCCCAACCATCTTTGGGTATGGTGTCATTCTGAATACGAGCAACTTCATGCCAGAACAGCAGATTACGCTGATCCATTGCTAGAGCATCCCATTTCACCAAGTCAATTTGAATTTCCACTTGGTCTTTGCCAATCTCTTCGCAACGGATCAGGGGTGGATTAACCTCAGTTGTGCCTTCAACTGTGACCCAGCTCTGCAATTCTGGCGGTAGTAAGCTTTTTAACCGCCGGAGTTCACTCATTTCCGCTCTAGCAGAGGAGGTTGCGTAGGATGTCATAAAAATCCAGCCCTAAAAAATTTCAGTATATTGCGAGGGTATCACTTTGGAGTATAGCGATTTCAGTGATGATCCGCTTCATTCGCTGGGAAAACTTCCCCGCTTTTTTCGCGCTTCCATTGCTTTCTCTAGCAATTCTAATAATCCTGGTGCTTCTTCTTGAATACTCAGTAACAACCTTTCACCAAGTTCCATATTCCCCGGATCTTTGCCTGTGTTCATCACTTGTTTGAGCCTGGGTATGGCTATACTGTCCACAATCTGAATTAGACCGCTCAGACAACGGTTAAATTGTTTCTCTGTCAGAACAGAGTCTTCTAAAGGAAACTCAATGATAGCACGGATCTCTCCATCTGAAGGATCATACTCCCATTGCAGCATTTTCGTTTCCCAAGAAATTGCTAACATGGTTTGCAGGATGATCTCCTTATAAGGATGCTCTTTCACTCCTGCTAGAACTTGAGGTGCAAAAACTCGGAAAAAATTCCCTCCCTCATCCAATTGCACAACTATTAAAAAATCTTCTACATTATCTGCCTCCACACCTGTAATAATACGGTCTTCTTCTTCATCCAAGCGGTAGTCCCAACCAAGATTATCTAAGTACTTGGCGATCTGTTTCAGATTAGCTGCCATAAAAGCCTCATATGGAATAATGGAGCGGCTATCACCAGAGCTAAACCTCTAACAGTGGTTTTCTGGATTGGCGCGGCTATGTCTTTGTAGGTTGTAGAATTTATCTAGATTCCACTAATTTTTTTGGAGAAGTCCACAAGCAGCATCAAACATGATGATGGCTCATGCTTGAGTATAACTAATGAATAGTTATGGTTTCATCTATTCCCGTGGCACTGGACAAAATATATCACTTTATCTGCAAATTATCTTATTGAGCAACGAAATTTGATGTTGTTATCTGCATATCTTGACAAATTTGTTGATGTGTCATTACTGTCAAGAGAGGTACAAAAAGTCGATTGGGAGAATGTTCCCAAGGGAAAAATAGGAAATTTACAGACAGAAACCGGAAGATATATTACTTGTTTTATTAATATTTGAACCCTGTTTAACTAGATATTTATATTCATCATGATTTGATAGAATAGGGAAATAGCAAGCTTTATAGCTACAATAATTTAGGGATTAATATTGAAATTCTCATAATTTATGACTATTTAGTTTATATCTATAATTCAACAGATATGAGTTACCTTGGAAAGTATTGAAAGTACCTGAAAAACATAAAGATTAAATGTAAATCTTCTTATTGGATTCTGAATTGTGAATTTTGAGATTTTTAGGAGTTAGGTTTTATTAACAAATTTAAATCTCAAGTTTTTATTAATAAAATTTAATTATTATTTCTAATACCAGCTTTTTAGGCTATTTTCTTGCTCTACCAGTAATCACGTAAAACTGTAGATAGCAAAAAGTCATATACTACAGTCATCTGTCTAACTATTGTGCTAATTAGTCCATTGAGCAATACATTAAGTATACGCATAAATCGTGTTTAATTCTGGCGATCGCTCACCTGATCTTTTTCTTGCTGCTTGTAATGGTGGTTCAGGAAATTCAACTTTCAAAACTCCAGTACAAGTAACTCATAGTTACTGAGATACTATCAAATATCGTGTAAATTGAAGACAAGTTATTAATTAGTAAAAAAATATGAGAGAAACAAAACCAATTATTATCGCTGAAAATGTACAAAAATGGTATGGTAAATTTCATGTCCTCCGGGGTCTGAGTCTGACGATTGCGCGTGGTGAAGTTGTGGTACTAATGGGACCATCTGGCTCAGGAAAGTCTACTTTTATCCGCACATTTAATGCCTTAGAAGAATACCAGCAAGGTCAAATTACTATTGATGGAATTACTATTAGTCATAACTTGCGAAATATTGATAAAATTCGCCAGGAAGTGGGAATGGTTTTTCAGCAATTTAATTTGTTTCCCCATTTAACAGTATTACAAAATATCACCTTAGCCCCAATTTGGGTAAAAAAATGGTCAAAAATTAAAGCTGAAGAATTAGGGATGCAACTGTTAGAAAGAGTAGGAATTTTAGAACAAGCGCGAAAATATCCAGAACAATTATCAGGAGGACAACAACAACGAGTAGCCATAGCCCGCGCTTTAGCCATGCAACCGAAAATTATGCTATTTGATGAACCTACATCAGCCTTAGATCCTGAGATGGTAAGGGAAGTATTAGATGTCATGCGAAATTTGGCTAGTGAGGGAATGACAATGGTAGTCGTAACTCATGAAGTAGGATTTGCGCGTGAGGTTGCAGATAGAGTAATTTTTATGGATAGCGGTTCTATTGTGGAAACAGCAACCCCGGAAAACTTTTTCACCAACCCCCAAGAAGACAGAACACGCAAATTTTTAGCCCAGATTATTTAAAAAATATTGATGAGAAAAAAGAGCGCACTGTGTCGCTCTCAAAATCATCTCTTAATTTTCTTTTTAAATCTTTTGTTCTTGCTTGCGTTTCAGGGTCGAGCCAACACCAAAAGCTCCTAATAATAATACACTTAAAGTAGTAGTAGGCTCTGGTACAGGTTTAGGTATGTAATCACCTGTAATACTGGTTACGAAACCAGTACCACCACCATGATCAGCTCGTAAGATTTGAATAAAGTTTTTACCAGGATTGAGACTACCTAAATTAATGTTTGGGTATTCAAAAGCAAAAGCTCCCCCTGGTGCAGTTGCACCGAATTTATACTGTCCGTTTACCCAAACAAAAATACCATTATCAACGCCGAAGTTACCAATTAAATTGCTAACGCCGTTACTTCCACCATCAACTTCATAGATAATAGCTGTTTCACTATTAACAGCCCAGGTAGCAGGAATGGCTTGCAACCCAGTCCAGAACCCGTTAGTTACAGCTGTTGTGGGATTAGAAAGCCAACTACCCAATCTGGTTACACCGGTTAAATCTGGTGCTGTGGGGAAGCTGAGAGTAGGATCACCTGTGGAGACATTGGGGCCTCGGAAATATGCTGCGCGTGGGTCTGCGGGATTACCAGGATAGAGGTCTCCCAAGCTGGAGTTATAGTAACCTTGAGTACTGCCATTTACTAGTACTACTGCTTGTGCTTGGTTAGCGCCTACTGTCCACAGACTCAAGAAAACACCAGCAGCTATGGTACACTTAGTTATTAATTTGTAAGCCATTTATACCCGTAACTTTGTTAAAGGAAATTATGGTTTAGAGTATAAAAGTTTAGTGTTCAAAATGTAATCGCAGGAGATGTAATTTTACTGTTTCTTTAATCAAGAAATTAAAAATTTTTTCAGTAATACTTAGGTTTTTCAATTGATGAAGTAGCCCAATTGATTATTGCGCTAGTCTTATTGGCCACTCAGATACCACAAAGCATCATGTTGAATTAAGCAAAGAGCGATCGCTAAAAATTTACATTAATGATCAATAAAATGGTCACAGTGGTTACATTATCAAGATTTGCTGTTTAAGAACATGTTTTAACTAGGTTGTTACTTCAGGTCGATCAGCTACGCTGGACATTTCGCCATCGCTTTTTTCATTCATTACTTAAATATTTAATCATCATAATGATATTTACAAGACAGAGTAATTAATAAATCTTTTTTTACTTTATAAACTAATCTATATTCACTAGCTCAAATTCTCCTGTTTTTATATTCATCTAAATCAATATAAATTAAGTTTCCTTGCTCTACATTTTCTAGAGCCTTGACCAAATGTTTTTTATTAGCTTCTGATTTGAGCAGATAGCTAGTTTCCTCTTCTTGATTTTGTGTTTCAACTAACACAATTACTTCTACAATTGTACCTTCTGTTAATTCAGTTGCTAACAATTCTATTTTGCCATTTTTTCCGACAACAGCCTTTTGTTTAATTCCAGTTAGCATAACTTTTATTTACTGCTATTTTGACTTTGGTATTTTAATTATACTCAGAGTGCTTCTTTTCTAAGTACTACTTATAGCTAACTTGTTTTTTCATAGATTAAATAAAAAACGGCTCTTTAAAGAGACCGCCTCATTATAGTAATCGTCATATCCCAGTGAGATAAATCATAAATCTTGATCCTATTTATCTCTGAATTTTTGCTGCTGGATATTTTTACTAGCCAAAAATCCACCAAATGCCAGTAGACCTAAGAGCATATTAGGTTCTGGAACAGAAGTAAAACCTGCTTCATAATGACTCTTAATTTGTGCAGAGGACAAAGCATAACCATAAATAGCTACTTCATCAATAGTACCATCAAACCATTGTGGATCATTCCAATTTGGATTATCATTATTATGACGACCAATTCTAAAATTACTCCCATCTAAAGGTTGAACAGAATGTGTTTGCGAGCCAATGAAGTTACCATTCACATATAGCGAAACTTGATTGGTTGTAAATACCGCTACAGCATGATACCATTCTCCAATGGCTACTTGAAAAGGAGAGTTGTAAGCACCATTATGATACTGTACATCTAAAGTGTTATCACCATTTCCATAACCCAAAATTAATGATTGTCCAAAGCGAAAAGCAATATCACTATCAACTATAGAGTGTTCACCTGTGTTAACATCAGATTTAAACCATGTTTCGATGGTTAAATTGCGTAAATTGGAATTAAGAGGAGTTTGAATATAATCATTAACTCCATCAAAATTTGCAGCAGTATTATTATCAATTATCCCTCCAGATACACCAAGGGTTACACCACCATAATATGTACCGTGATTTCCATTGCCAGATGAATCGTAAGCGATATTACCGGAAGTTTCTCCCAATCTCCAATACGCAAGCGGATTATCTGCTAATACTCTACTAGCATATAAACTTGAGGCTTGTACTGGTTGACCGTCTATCATGCCTATACTTAAGGCAATACCAGCAGTAGCAAATGCTAATTTCGTTAGTATTTTTTTCATTGTTGGTTGCTTATTTGGGCTATGTAAAATGCAATATTTGATATCTTTTTAGTTATGAAAAAACATAACTTAAGATACATACTTTTATTTTAAGCATATGCAAGTCGCTTAGTATATAAATTTATGTAAAATTTATTTTATATATTTAAATTTGTGTAATAATACTAAATCTTCATTTCAAACCCGTCTTTTGCCCTAACGACTAGAAGTCGCGGCACTTTCTGCAAAGTCCGCGAAGGCGGACTAATCAAGGAAAGGGGGGTAACAAAACAGGATTTGGTATAAGACTTAATTTTTATCTATTCAACAAAAAAGACGGAACTCTCATGAGTCCGCCTAAATAACAATATTGCCGAAGAGAACAGAAAAATTTAAATCTTAGCTTCCTCCTTCACCAACTTATCCCAACCCAAATCTTTTAAATTATTATTCCTTCTTAAAGGACGAGTTACCAATTCTAAAATGTCCCGTGCATTACTAAAACCGTGAATTTGAGCAAAGGTAAATTCTACTGACCATTTAGTATTAATTCCCCGTGCTTCCAATGGGTTAGCGTGTGCCATTCCGGTAATGACTAAATCAGGTTTTAACTCATAAATTCTTTGCACTTGATTGTAATTATCTGGCTTTTCTACAATCTTTGGTAGCGGTACACCCATTTCCTGACAAGCTTTTTCTAAAAATGCTAATTCCGCAGCTTGATAACGTTTATCCATGTAAGGAATACCAATTTCCTGTACAGTCATTCCACAACGTACCAAGAATCGCGCTAAGGAAATTTCTAGTAAATTATCACCCATAAAAAACACAGATTTACCGCGAATTAATTGCACATAATCTTCTAAATTCGCCCAAATTTGTGCTTCTCTTTCTTCTAAACCTTGGGGTGTAATACCAAAAACTGAACAAATTTTTTCTACCCAAGCGCGTGTTCCATCTGGTCCAATGGGGAAGGGTGCGCCAATTAATTTACATTTACGACGACGCATTAAAGTTGTAGCAGTGCGACTTAAAAAGGGATTGACACCGGCGACGTAATACCCTTCTTCTAATACTGGTAATTCTGTAAATCTTTTGGCGGGTAAAAAGCCAGAAACTTTAATGCCTTGTTTCTTTAATTCTAAACTTAATTGAGTAACAACGGGGTCAGGAAGAGAACCGAAAAGCACTAAAGGCGGATGGTCTACATATTCTGATTCTTCTTTGACTACTTCTTCCTTTTTCTTCCCAAAATTTAGCAGTTTTTGAATGGCGTTACGATCGCTCTTTTCCTGTTCTGTCACCGGCGCTTTATCTGGACAGCGCATAGCCATTGCAGCTAATACAGTATCTTCCCCTTGGGTAAAAGCGTAATCTAACCCGTTAGCACGCGCCACTACAATAGGTATCCCAATTTCTGCTTCTAATTTGGGTGCTAACCCTTCCAAGTCCATTTTAATGATTTCCGTGGTGCAAGTGCCAATCCAGACAATTACACTAGGATTGCGATCGCGTTTTATTTGCAAACACAATCTTTTGAGTTCATCATAATCATTTAACTGAGCGGAAATATCCCCTTCTTCTAACTCTGCCATTGCATAGCGGGGTTCAGCGAAAATCATCACCCCCATCGCATTTTGCAGGAAGTAGCCGCAAGTTTTTGTCCCAATCACCAAAAAGAAGCTATCTTCAATTTTTTGGTATAACCACGCTACACAACTAATTGGGCAAAAAGTGTGATAATTACCAGTTTCACAATCAAAGGTTAAAGCTTCCGGTTGTTGAGTAACAGTCATTTTCGGTTTTTCTCCCCTTAAAGTTTTCCACAGCACCGGCAGATGAATAGAGGGGATATTTGGGGGAGAGGTGAAATTTCCCCCAGTTAGTCGTCCCTAAATTCAACAGCAACGGCTTTAATTAAGAGTTGGGGAAAAGACGGGCAATTTCTGATTCATCAAAAACCCCTGATGGTAATTCTTCCCCCAACGCATCGTTACTTTCTTCGGCGTTTTGCAAAGCAGTCTCATCACCCCAGACATCAGACAACACATCACTAAATGCGCTTTCTTCTGGTGGATTTAAGTCATCAAATCCTGACTCATCTTTTTCTTCTGCAACTGTCTCAGTCTCAAAGGAAATATCCCCAAACTCTATTCCTGTATCTACAATGGCTTCTGATTCAGATGCTTCTGGGTTGTGTCCATTTTCTAAGGAAATATCCCCAAAGGAATCCTCTTCTGTTAATGACTCCTCACTAACGGTAAATTCTTGTGCAGTTTCCTCTTCAAAACCTGTTGACTCATCACTTGGGAGTGAGTCTTCTTCTACAGTAGTTGATGTACTAGCATAGGCTACTGGTTCTGTGGTCAAACCTACACGATTACCAAGAGCAATATCTGGGTCAAAATTCAAATCTAAAACTTCAATCAGTGTATCTGCATCTGGGTTGAGTTTAGCAAAAGGATACATCAATTGCGCCAGTTTTGGCTCTAGGGCGTTTACTACTCCCAGGATGAGATATGAGGGTGGCCGCTTACCGCCATCTGGCGTATATACCGATTCCACTGCCATGTGCAGCGAGATCCAATCACGATTCACCTGAAAGAATTGCAACCACTTTTGTTTTAATGATTCCGTAAAACTATCAAAGAATGCCATAAACCCATCCTGAGAGGTAATTATGTTTTATACAATCATCAAGTCTAATTCCTCTTCAGCATTAGTGACCTGTGGTTTACTCGGATTTAGATAAAAATCTGACAATAGTGCAAAAAGTTCACGATCGGGTGCATCGTTAGGAACGACACCTTCAGGACGGGCTAATATCTGGTCGGCAATGTTGAGATAGTAGTCACAAACATAATTTAGGGAAGGATCATGCTCTGCCATCTCAAACAGCGTCTTACCCTTCACACGGGAAACACGGATATCTTCAATGAGGGGCAATACTTCCAAAACTGGCATCGGCACGGATTCTACGTACTTATTTATCAGGTCACGTTTGGAGGTGCGATTACCAATTAACCCGGCTAGGCGGAGGGGATGAGTGCGTGCTTTTTCGCGCACGGAGGCAGCGATCCGATTAGCTGCAAATAGAGCATCAAAACCATTATCGGTGACAATCATACAATAGTCGGCATAATTAAGCGGTGCAGCAAAACCACCACAAACTACGTCACCAAGCACGTCAAATAAAATCACATCGTACTCATCAAAGGCATTTAGCTCTTTCAGTAATTTTACGGTTTCGCCTACTACGTAACCTCCGCAGCCAGCCCCTGCTGGTGGTCCACCTGCTTCTACGCAATCAACACCGCCATAACCTTTATAAATGACATCTTCTGGCCAGACATCTTCGTAGTGATAATTCTTTTCTTGGAGGGTATCGATGATAGTAGGAATTAAAAAGCCAGTGAGGGTAAAGGTGCTGTCGTGTTTGGGGTCACAGCCAATTTGCAGCACTTTTTTGCCACGTTTAGCTAAGGCGACGGAGATATTACAGCTAGTTGTAGATTTGCCTATCCCACCTTTTCCGTAAACTGCTAGTTTCACTTGCCTTTACCTCTTAATTGTCAAACTTTGGGCTTTGAGGGTTGCCTTCACCTAGCCTGGGTTGGTGCTGTGTGAGGTGTTCGAGTGCCATTATTGGGCAAATTTTCAGGAAAGGAAAGGGGTTGCCAATCTGTAAAATGCAGCTAGAAAGATATTTCAAGAGTAAAAAAATAAATTTTGCTTTAATAGCTGAGTAAAATCGTAATTTTTGCTAAAAAAGCTTGAAAATAATTTTTTAACTATATATATTATAAATATAGTAACAAAAGACAAATAATCCCAAATTAACTTGTAGCAAGCATTTTCATCGATGTAGCTGGATGTATTATCTGCCGGAGATAGATAGCATGGGGAGAAATAGCGCCACCCCCTCTCTCTCACCAACCCATTGAGGGATTTTTCTCAACCTGCTAAAAATCGTCTTCGGAGTTGAGTAAATATTTATTAAATTTATCAATGATATCAGTTAAACTTGACCAAATCTTGACATTAAGCTGATTTTTGGATTATCCTATACTCTCATCACAGGATTTAATTTCCTGTAAAGTTTGCCAGCCTGGTTGCCATTGGGAATTATCCTGCAATAACTTGGCATTGAGCCAAAAGCGGACTTGAGGATCACAAGCGGCTACCATTTCCGCATAAACCCAATTACCTTGATTTTTGCGGTTAACGACTTGAAAGTGTCGCCAACCGTCTACTTTTTGCTGTGCAGTCCATTTAGAACCTAGAAGATAGGGAAATTTTTGTTTTTTTGGCATTGGTAAACAATTTAAAATTCAAAATTCAAAATTCAAAATTTAAAATTCAAAATAAAGAAATGTAGATACAGCAAGCATTTTAGCTAAAGCCTATGATTTTTGTATTTCACCACTGCGGTTGAATGTTTGTAAGTGTAATTCTCCATTTTGCTGCTTGATGCCTAAAGAGAACTTTTTGATATGACTCCAACAACCATAGATATTGTTGAGAATTTTATGCTTTTTCTTGGCTAGGCGTTGACGGACAATCTCATTAGGGCAAAGTATTTCTAATGTACCTGTGCCATCTTCATGATTGACAATCCGAAATAGGCAATCTTGTAATAATGCACGGCTGCTGCTGTCGAAAAAGTTCTTAAACCGTTGCAACTTTTCTCCGTCGGTCATTTGACTGACTGTTTTAGGAGGGGTAAAATCTTGATCCTCTAACTCAAAGTCATCATCATCAAAGTTGTGGGGGTTAATCATGATAATTTGTTGCTAGTAGGGTACAGAGAAGTAAAATCGAACGCAGAGGTAAGCGCAGAGGTACGCAGAGTTTTCTGGAAGTTTGAGTCAGTGGGTGTAATATTGTGGCTATTTTAATTCATATTAAAGTATATATGTGATGTGGCAATCAGGGCAATGTTTACGCAATCTCCCTGTCGGGCTTGAGAAGTTAATTGGTTCAGGGGGTTTCGGATTACTGCTCAGGCAAAATATTTTAAATTTCGGCGGCATACTTAAAATCAACAGAAACTTTCATGTAAGTAAAATACCAAGTCTTACAAACAATGGTTCTACGCCTATCTGCGTGAAAAATATTCGGAATTGGAGGCATTTAAAGCTTTTTCAATTTTTGGTGTTCGCTTCAAATCACCAAAAACTTTAACCCCAAGAGACTATTATGCTACACTAATGTAACAGGTGAAAATTTTTTATAACACTCCCTTGGATTTTACAAACATCATATCACAATTTGTCAAGTGGTCAACACTCAAGGGCTGAAAAGACGGAAATTCGTTAAATTATTGATAAAATTTCTCAAGATTGTTGAGAATAAACCTATTTTATTGAGAAAATTGCCACGAATTACTTTTTTCAGGATGTGTATTGTTGACGTGGAATAGTAATCAAAAATTCTGTACCTTGATGGAGGGTAGATATACATTTTAATTTTCCTCTATGTTGTTCAGTAATAATTTGATAACTGATAGATAATCCTAAACCTGTACCTTTACCAACTGGTTTAGTAGTGAAAAATGGTTCAAATAGATGTTTTTGCACACTATCAGACATCCCACAGCCATTATCTTTAATACTGATCATCACTTGGTGATGATCTAACGTTGCTGTTTTGATGATAATTTCTGGTGGTTCAGTCAGATTGCCTTGGTTAATTGCTAATTCTAAAGCATCGATGGCATTCACCAGAATATTCATAAAAACTTGATTGATTTGTCCGGCGTAGCATTCTACCAATGGTAATTCGCCATATTCTTTAGTGACTTGGATTCTAGGTAAACTTCCATGAGGTTTGAGACGATTTTCTAAAATTAAGAGTGTATTATCCAATCCTTCATGAATATTGACTTCTTTGACTTCTGCTTCATCTAGGCGAGAAAAACTACGGAGAGATTTAACAATTTCCGAAATTCTTTTTGCCCCAACTCTCATTGATGTCAGCAGTTTGGGTAAATCTTTTAAGAGATAATTTAATTCAATGGCTTCTGTTTCTGCTTGAATTTCTGGTACTGGCTGCGGATAGTAATGTTCATACATTTGCAATAGTCGAATTAAATCTTGAATGTATTCCTCCGCCGGCTCAAGATTGCTGTAAATAAAACTAACTGGGTTGTTAATTTCATGGGCTACACCTGCTACTAATTGTCCCAAACTAGACATTTTTTCACTTTGAATTAACTGCGCTGCTAGTTGTTGAGCTTGTTGACGTAATTGTGCTTCTGATTTTTGTAAGATGGCTTCTGCTTGTTGACGTTTGGTGATGTCGTGGACGATGACGACATATTCTGGAAAATCTTGCTCTGATTTGTCGGATATAGAAACTTCTAAAGTTTTAACTTGGCTATTCCAGATTAGTGTGTGTTCACTACGTTTTCTCCAGTCAGATGGATTATTTGATAGTTCTGTTAGCCATTTATTCAAATGATTTCCCAATAAATCAGATGGAAGAGGAGCGAATAAATTTGCTGCGGCTGAGTTAGCTTTGCAGATAATTCCATCTTCATCAACTACTAAAATACCATCTTGGGCAACATTGAAAAAGTGTTCTGTGGCTTGTTGTGCTTCAGCGATCGCTACTACTGGGGGTAAACTCGTCCAACAGGCGATCGCTACTCCCACAAATACCACAATCATCAATAATACAACTACTAAATTTCCCGCTCCTTGATAATCAGACTGACTCAGGTTAATCCCTAATAACCAACCAATAATTACAGCACCACTCAGTAGAGTTATCAAGACAACAACTTGATATAAAAGTAATTCATTGACATTTACAACTTGGCGGGAGTTGTATTTTTTAATCCACCAGCTAGGCTGACAAAGTGGTAAAGGCAGATTGTATATAACAGCATCTATGGCAATAATGACAAAGGGAATGAACAAACCAATCAAAAAATCTCTTAAACCCCAAGCTAAACCGCCTACCAGTAACACTGCCACTTCTAGGATTAGGATACCTAAAGTTAGGCGGGGAAACAAAACTTTTGATTTGTGCCGTTGTAACCAAATCCCCAAATGTACCGCCATAATGGAAATAAACCAACCAACGTTACCAACGATTAATATCTGTGCTACATTCCCCCAAATTAAACAGCACAGACTCAGCAATAAGGTCAGTGTTAAAGCAGGTCCGAGTACACCCCGACGGGAAACTACAGCAAAAACTGGAGATAAATGTTGATCTATAGCTAATTGATAGAGAATGCGCGGACAGTTAGAAACTACTGTGGCGGATGCTAATAAACAAGAAGCGGCGATTAAGAAAGTAATAATTAAACCTGCAAAGTTACCCCAAAATGGTAAAGCCGTAACCAATAAGTTTAAAAAAGTGCTATCTTGTCCGTTGCCATCTACTACTCCTAAACGTGTGACTACCCAAGATGCACACAAATAAATGGGAATCATTAACCAAGCCGCCAGAGGAAGCAAGGACAAAGTTTTGCGGGGATGTCTGCTATCGGCAACAAAAGCAGAAGCGGTTTCACAAGCATAGGTAGCATAGGAGACATAAAGAAACCACTTAGCCCAAACGTCAAAACTAGGTATTGACCAATCATGAGGGAAAAAATCGGGACTGGATGGAGAAAATATTAACCAACCCATACCCTGTGCAGCAAACATCACTAATAACCCAAAGGCGGGAAGGATAAAAAATAAGTGGAGAATACCTAAACCACGAGTACCACTAAATGCTAAAATAAAGGGGAGAAGTGTTAAACCAATTTGTATTATCGGTGTAGGAAATGAAACATGAATAGTTTCTAAATTTACGCGGATTAAGTCCGTCAAGACGATCGCATTCACTGGTAATACAGAAACCCAGCTAAAAAAATAGCCCAATGCAGCATATCGGGCTATGAGCGGGTGTTTTTTTAATAAATGACAGGTGTAATTTGGTGTACCTCCTGCTACATTCAGTAAGGATTCTCCTAAGTGTTTAACTTGGTAATTTAACAACATCCCAAAACAAACAGCAGGTAGCCAAACAAAGATTGCTTGTGTATTTAATGCTGTATGAATACCTGGTATAACATTGATCCAAAGAATATGACCAGTGAGACTAAAACCCCAAGTTTCCAAAGTGTTCAAGCTTCTCGGTAGGCGGATACGAGAAGACTCCTGAGCAGGAGAAGCAAACTGCTTAAACATAAAGTGTAATGCTTGGTAAAGGTAAATGCACTTGATAAACAGTATTGTAATAATTCTGCGATTTTTGGCAATTTTTTTACGCAATAATCAGTAAATATTTATATAAATTATATCTGCTTAATATTTTGTCTACGTAAATTCATGGTCAAAAATTATTTTTGATTACTCACCCTCCTCAACTGCTCTCATACCCAAATTTTGGTGAAGCGGTAATACTACTACTTTGTAGAGATGTGAAGACCGATCCAGGTTATTGCTTTAGAGTTTTTACAATGACAGTATTCAGAGAGTTCTACACTCTCTACGCTTTGTGTGTCTGGACAGGGATATTAAAAAAGCTTATGCAACCGACTAATCCAAACCAGTTTACGGAAAAAGCTTGGGAAGCGATCGCACAAACTCCCGATATAGCTAAACAATACCAGCAGCAGCAAATTGAGAGTGAACACTTGATGAAAGCACTGCTGGAACAAGAGGGACTGGCTAATGCTATCTTTACTAAAGCAGGTGTAAGTCTGCAAAAGTTACGCGATCGCTCAGAGCAGTTTATAGCCCGTCAGCCAAAAGTCTCCGGTAGTAGTAGTTCTGTATTTTTGGGACGCAGTTTAGACCAACTTCTAGACCGTGCGGAGGCTTATCGTCAAGAGTTTAAAGATGAGTTTATTTCTGTTGAACACATATTACTCGCTTATGCTAAAGATGAGCGTTTTGGCAAAAGTCTACTCCAAGAATTTGGTTTAGACGAGAATAAACTAAAAAATATTATTAAACAAATTCGGGGGAGCCAAAAAGTGACAGACCAAAGTCCAGAAGGAAAATATCAATCTTTAGAAAAGTATGGCCGGGACTTGACTGAAGCCGCACGTCAAGGTCAGCTTGATCCGGTAATTGGTCGTGATGATGAAATTCGTCGTACGATCCAAATTCTCTCCCGTCGAACAAAGAATAACCCAGTTTTAATTGGTGAACCAGGGGTAGGTAAAACCGCTATTGCTGAAGGTTTAGCCCAACGGATTGTTGCTGGTGATGTTCCTCAATCCCTCAAAGACCGGAAATTAATTGCTTTAGATATGGGTGCTTTAATTGCGGGTGCAAAATTCCGGGGTGAATTTGAAGAACGTCTGAAAGCAGTATTAAAAGAAGTGACTGAATCGGGCGGAAATATAGTACTATTTATAGATGAGATTCATACTGTTGTTGGTGCTGGTGCAACTCAAGGCGCAATGGATGCGGGAAATTTACTCAAACCCATGTTAGCGCGGGGTGAGTTACGGTGTATTGGGGCGACAACTTTAGATGAATACCGCAAATATATTGAAAAAGATGCGGCTTTAGAAAGACGTTTTCAACAGGTTTTTGTAGACCAGCCAAATGTAGCAGATACAATCTCTATTTTGCGCGGTTTGAAAGAACGCTATGAGGTACATCATGGGGTAAAAATTTCTGATAGTGCGCTAGTAGCTGCTGCTACCTTATCTAATCGTTATATTAGCGATCGCTTCCTCCCGGATAAAGCCATTGACTTAGTAGACGAAGCCGCAGCTAGGCTCAAAATGGAGATTACCTCTAAACCAGAGGAACTAGACGAAATCGATCGCAAAATCCTCCAACTGGAAATGGAGAAGCTTTCCCTCAGAAAAGAAAGTGACCCCGCTTCCCGTGAACGTCTAGACAAAATTGAAAAAGAACTGGCGGATTTAAAAGAGGAACAAAGAACCCTCAGCGCTCAATGGCAATCTGAGAAAGATATTATCACCAAAATCCAATCAGTAAAAGAAGAAATTGACCGAGTTAACTTAGAAATTCAACAAGCAGAAAGAAATTACGACCTCAACCGGGCTGCTGAATTAAAATACGGTAAACTTACAAGTCTACATCGTCAATTAGAAACTGTAGAACAAGAACTATCCCAAGCCCAAGGAACAGGTAAATCTCTGCTGCGAGAAGAAGTCACCGAAGCCGACATCGCGGAAATTATTTCTAAGTGGACAGGTATCCCAATTAGTAAATTGGTAGAATCGGAAAAAGAAAAACTGCTACACTTAGAAGATGAACTGCACCACCGTGTGATCGGGCAAGAAGCCGCAGTTACTGCTGTAGCTGATGCCATTCAACGTTCCCGCGCGGGACTGGCTGACCCCAACCGACCCATAGCTAGTTTTATCTTCCTGGGTCCGACGGGGGTAGGAAAAACTGAACTAGCCAAAGCCCTAGCTTCCTATATGTTCGACTCCGAAAACGCCTTAGTGCGAATCGATATGTCGGAATATATGGAAAAACACGCAGTTTCCCGGTTAATTGGCGCACCTCCTGGCTATGTGGGTTATGAAGAAGGAGGACAATTAACAGAAGCTATTCGTCGTCGTCCCTATGCGGTAATTCTCTTTGATGAAATTGAGAAAGCCCACCCCGACGTATTTAATATTTTCCTGCAAATCCTTGATGATGGTCGTGTCACCGATTCCCAAGGACGGACGGTAGACTTTAAGAATAGTATCATTATCATGACCAGTAATATCGGTTCTCAGTATATTCTGGATATTGCTGGAGATGATAACCGTTATGATGAAATGCGGATGCGGGTGATGGAAGCAATGCGGAACAGCTTCCGGCCAGAGTTTCTCAACCGCATTGATGAGGTGATTATCTTCCACAGCTTACAGCGTCAAGAACTGCGGAAAATTGTACAATTACAAGTAGATAGATTAAGAGAAAGATTGAGCGATCGCCACATCTCTCTCAAACTCTCTAGTAACGCTCTTGACTTTTTAGTCGATGTAGGTTATGATCCAGTGTTCGGCGCACGTCCACTGAAAAGAGCGATTCAGCGTGAACTAGAAACACAAATCGCTAAAGCTATTTTACGCGGTGAATTTAACGACGGCGATACCATCTTTGTTGATGTACAATATGAGCGTCTTTCCTTCAGTCGGTTGTCAAATGAAATTATGACAATCTAAATTTTTTCATAAAATATCAATAAAAGCCCAGTTTTGAGGAAAAGCTGGGTTTTTTGCTATTTATCTAAATTTTATTAAAAAATACATCTTTTCTTAAAAAGTTCACTATTTTCAAAAAAATATGGAACTATATTTGAGATAAATTAATCTGTCAATAGCATAAAGCTCCAACTTTCTCCAGTCAATCAGATGACAAGCATTGAAAGTACATACCTCGTCAAAATTAACTAACTAACAAAACAGGGTTATGAATATTGAACGCAGATGGACGCAGACGGACGCAGATAGACGCTGATAAGTAGTAGATATTGTTGTGAATTATTTACGTTAATGTGTAAATGATTGTGCATGAGGACTTACATACAGTCAATAGTCAAAATCCTTACATTTTTTGAATTTTGAATTTTGAATTTTGAATTTTAAATATGTCCTTAGAACAAGTCCAGGCTTTTTATCAACTTTTGTCATCAGACCAGAAGGTTTATGAACTGTATCTAAATAAATGTTGTCAAATAGGAATTTTAGGGAGTTATCATTGGGACAAGAAAAAAATCATCAATTTTGCTGCTACTCTTGGCTATTGCTTTACAGAAAATGAACTAGACCGATTATGGTTTGAAGTTGAATCGGGTTATTAGTGAATAGATTTATCTCCTCCAAATCATGAATATTATGAAATTTTATTCTCTTTTTCCAACTTTACTCATTACTGGCTTTTGCTTAATTAATTCTAGTCTAGCCTTAGCAAAACAAATAAATTGGCAACCAATACCCGGAACCAAAGGAACTGATGAATCGGGGAAAATCATTGATTTTTGGTATATAGGACGAAATACTATGACGCGCAAAGATAATATAATTAATTTTGATGTTAATGCCTACAGAAATTATATTAGGTATTCAGCAAACTGTCGTACTGCTAAAATGTCTAGGATTCGCATGGGATATATAAAAAATGGTCAAATTGTAGATAATCAACCATTTAGCGAACCATTTTTTACAGCCAATCAAATTCAGAGGAAAGCTTTAAATTATGCTTGTGCTATTTCTAAAAAGAAATCTTAAGGTAAGTAATTAATCTCTCAGAATCTAATTTTTTAGGGGGGAAGAAATTCCGCCCCTAGCAGTAAATTCAACTAAGCTGAGTGCTGATCGCTAATTGGTTAATTAAAAAGAAGAACCTGGCTGTTTTAAAAATTCTTCTTCGTATACAGTAGATTTACGCCCTAAAATTTTATTGCGATGGGGAAAACGTCCGAATTTCTCGATAATCTCTTTGTGACGCAAAGCATATTGTATCACCTCAGCACTAACAGGATCATCACCCAGTTGTTGAAATAACTTGACACACTGGCGTTGATCTTCTAAATTTTCGCTATGTTCCAAAGGTAAATAAATAAACCAACGCTGCACAGGCAACAATTGTTGATCATAACCTTGAGCAACTGCGTGTTTTGCGGCTGAAACTGCCTCCCAATCAGTAGCAAAGGCTTGGGGAGTATCGCGGAACAGGTTGCGAGGAAATTGATCTAGCAGCAGAATTAGGGCTAGACAAGTTTGTGGTGTATTGATCCAGTCGTCTAACTGACCTGCTGCTGCTTTTTGGTAATCTTCAAGAAATTTAACACGGATTTCTTGGTCAAATTTCGGTGATTTGTTAAACCAAAATTGTCGCGGTTTACCGTAGTCTGGTGCATCTGGATAACCAAACCAAAATTCGAGGATTGTTGTTGCCTGTGACATTGCTGTTATTTACTATTACAAAGCACTTGTCGCATTTTACGCATATTTGCTGGCAACTCCAAGCTCATCGCTTGTTGAATAAAAATTGAGGGAATAGGAATGTTGGGAGTAGCTTGCACAGAATAGGCTAGTATTGTGCCTTTACCATAATCTTGCAGTTCTAGATTTGCTTGAAAGTCTTCAAAAGTTCCCTTTTCCATGTAGAATTTTACCTGCTGTTCGATTACTTCCACAACAGTTAAATAAATTTCTACTTGAGCGGTGAAAAATATAAAGTTTTTCTGTGCTGCTTGATACAGTTTTTTAACCTCCCCTTTGCTAATGATTTCACTTTTGGTAAAATCAGAAAAGTATTGTACCCAGCGTGGGTAATCTGTGATTTGCTCCCAGACTTTCGATCGCCCCAAGGGCAAATACATCCAAGCGGTAACAGCACCACCACAAGCGGTATGCGATCGCGTTTGTAGCAAAATCTCACCCTGCACCAGTAATCTCTGTTTATCTTGACTCCAAGGCATATTTGGAACTTTCATTGTTGAGTCTGGAGTGTGAAACGCAGACATAGTGATTTTTGTTACTCCTCAATTGATCCACTAAACCAGAGGATAAAACTGCAAGCTAACGGATTAGATTGAGTTTAACTCTTTAAATTCTAGTTACAACCTAATTTGTGTCTTTTCTGGACGTGATTGAGAATCAGTCGTCGTTACTCTAAATATACTTAAAAATATTGTATCTATAGTTACATTTATATGATAAAACTGGGAACAGTGAGTTTATGGCCGCACCAATCAATGGAAGGTAAAGTAGATAGTGGTTAGCATCTCACAAATAGACTTACAGCAGGGAACAGGGAACTCTTAACAGGGAACAGGGTTGAAACTCCTTTAACATCAGGCTTTGTTATGAACGTCTGTACTTCATTTATCCCAAAAGTGCTGTAAATATTCATTGATTTGGATATGTAAACCTCTGATTAGAATCTACCCAATTTCCAAGGAAAAATAATTAAAGTAAATGTAAAGTTAGTTGAGGCTGAGATAAGAGTGAATCAATCTTCCTTAAATCGTAAGTTAACACAAATTTTCGGGATTTTGCTGGGAATGGGAATAGCGCTGTGGGTGCTGAGGGGCTTTGGAATATTGACTTTTCTGCCTGGTGGTGTAATTTGGCTATTGTTATTTGGTGCGATCGCCGTGGCAGTCATCAGTTATGCTCAAAGGACTTGGTGGCGGATTTAAGCGGGAGCAGAAAATCGAAAAATCTCAGCAAGAACCGGGGAAAACTGGTAAATTAACTACAGTTTTCTCTCCCTTTTACTGCTTATTTTTAGCTTTTAACTGCTCACAGACACAGGTAAAGCCAGATGATTAAATTAATTAGTGTTGTTCTCAGTCTGTTACTTGTGTTTGGCTGGAATGTACCAGTTATGGCACAATCACAATCATCCAGCTACACCCAAGCAGAATTAGAGGTAGGTGATGAGTTGGCAAAACAGGCATTTAAAGCCACCAATCAAGGTGATTTTGCCACAGCTGAGAGATATTGGACTAAATTGATTGAAAGATTTCCCACCAATGCCGCAGTTTGGAGTAATCGGGGTAATTCGCGGGTCAGTCAGAATCAGTTAGAAGCAGCTCTAGAAGATTTTAACAAGTCCATTGAGTTAGCGCCCTATGCTACCGATCCTTATTTAAACCGGGGTACAGCCTTGGAAGGATTAGGCCGATGGGAAGAGGCGATCGCTGATTATAATCACGTTTTAGAACTCGACCCCCAAGATGCTATGGCTTATAACAATCGGGGTAATGCTAAAGCAGGTTTAGGGAAATGGGAAGAAGCGATCGCCGATTATCAACAAGCCACAGCGATCGCTCCTAATTTTGCCTTTGCTAGAGCAAATTATGCTTTAGCTGTTTACGAAACCGGCAACACAGAAAAAGCCATCCGCGAAATGCGAAATATTGTCCGCAAATATCCTAAATTTGCTGATGTCCGAGCTGCCTTAACTGCCGCTTATTGGGTAGGTGGCAAAAAAGGTGAAGCAGAAAGTAACTGGGTAGCTGCCTATGGTTTGGATAGCCGCTACAAAGATATCAATTGGGTAAAAAATATCCGCCGTTGGCCACCTAGTTTAGTAGTAGCCTTGGATAAATTCTTAAATTTAAAATAAAGAATTTACCTGAAAATTTAAGGGTGAGCATTACCCACCCTAAAAAATCTTCACACTACTTCCAGTGTCTTTGAGCTTTGTATAATAAAATTACAAAATTAGTGAGAACGAAGAGGTGTACTAAGACGTTTCTTAATATCTTCTTCAAGCTTCAATCCTAGTAGTTTGGCTAATGTAGGACTAGATTTAGCACGCTCTAAAACTTCATTCCGTTGATCAAACAAAAGATTTTCATGACCAACATTACAAAATTTTACTGAATCAGTTCTCGAATCTTGTCTAGATTAAAGTGTTGAACATTGGTAAAAACTAACTCTGCACCTGCATCAATCAGTGACTCAGCATAAGCATCACGTTGTCTGACAACTTGCTGGACATGGGGAGGTAAAACACCAACTCCAAACCATTGACGAGAATTGTCTAAATTTTTCGCTTTTTCTACAGTGTACATATCTGCTACTGTGTCACCGATATAAATCACTGCTGGTTTTGTTTCACTTTCATTTGATAAGAGATTCACTGCTGCAAAAAGTCCAGTGGGGTCTGGTTTACCTGGTGCATCTTCCATGGCAATTAATACGGGAGATTGTAAACCTAAACGTCTTTCTAAAATATATTTAGCAGAACCACGAGTAGCACCACTAAAAAACCCCCAAGCAATACCCGCTTCGGTTAGTTCGTCAAAATAGCTAGATTCTACTAATAGAGGTTCGTTGCAAATATACCCATTCCAATTGATGTGATCTGTACCCCGGTAGCGAGATTGAAAATAATGGACGATCGCCTGATAATCTAGTTGTAATTCTTGTCTTGTCTGTCCTTGACTTTCAAAATAGCGGTAAATTAACTCTTGAGAACCCTCCCAGTCATTATTCCAAATTCCTTCTGATTTTAATTTATCAATGTCTGCTGGCGTAGGTCGATAAGCTTGGGCGGTAAAATGTTCAACAGTATCGGCTAAAGCACGACGATAGGAACCGCTTACATCACGGATTACACCATCTATATCAAAAATAATAATTGCTTGTGTAGTCATGGGCATGATGTTCTTATTCTTTTCTTTCTGATATCCTTAATATGAATATTTCTCTCATTTTTTGGGACAAACAGCAAACCTAAACGCTCTAAAACTTAACAATACATTCTCATTTCTATAAGTGCCAGTTAAGAGAAATATTGCTCAGTATAGTTAGAGCTTATATAAATTCAGCTTATGTCAAACTTTGATGACTAAGTGGGGACTTTTCAGCTATCACGATCAAAACAACAGATTTGTTGGTCAACTGGTGGATTATTAGGTTAGAATAAGCGATCGCAAACTTAGTAAGTCAAGGCCGGATTTTTCCCGGAGGTGCGATTGTCCAAATTTATTCTGAAAATTCTCTGGTTAGACGAGAACGTTGCTCTGGCAGTGGATCAAGTTGTAGGTAAGGGTACTAGTCCTCTCACTAAGTACTTCTTCTGGCCTAGAAATGATGCTTGGGAAGAACTCAAAAAAGAGTTAGAGTCTAAGCACTGGATTAGCGAAATTGAGCGGGTAGAGTTGCTCAACAAGGCAACTGAAGTGATTAACTACTGGCAAGAGGAAGGTAGAAACCGTCCGATGGCAGAAGCTCAACTCAAGTTTCCTGAAGTGGCTTTCACAGGTAGCGCCTGATTTAGAGATGGGGAGATGGGGAGACACGGAGAGGGGAGACACGGAGAGGGGAGACGCGGAGAGGGGAGACGCGGAGAGAAATTTGTGATTTCCCTGTCACCAATCACCAATCACCAATCACCAGTCACCAGTCACCAGTCACCAATCACCGATCCCCACAATTTGATAGTCTTGTCCCTGCTGCCACTAGCTATTAGTTGGTCAACAGGGTTAACAGCAATAGTATTTACAGAGTCTCCATGACCGCACAGAGTAGCGATTTCTGCTTTTGTGCTTACTCTCCACAGTTTGATAGTTTGATCCCAACTGGCACTAATCAGCGTTTCACCGTCGGGTGTAAACGCTAATGCCACTACAGACCAGGAATGACCAACAAGTGTACTAATCAGCTGACCAGTGTTTACTTCCCATAATTTAATTGTGTTATCATCGCTACCAGTGGCTAAAATCTGCCCATCGGGACTAAAAGCGACGGCTAAAACTGCCCATGTATGACCAGCAAGAGTTCCTAGTAATTTATGACCTGGGTGGTTTTTAAGTTCTGGATTTGTAAAGTTTTGTAAAGACCATAAGCGAATTGTGCGATCGCTGCTGCCACTGGCTAAGATATTACCTTGGGGACTAAAGGCGATCGCATGAATTTTTAATTGATGTCCTGTTAAAGTGCTAATTTCTTGACCTGTTTTCACATCCCAAATTTTAATAGTTTTATCCCAACTTCCACTAGCGAGAAGTTGTCCATCTGGACTAAAAGCTAGTGATTTAATAAAATGATTATGTCCGGTCAAAGTACAAATTTCTTTTAAACTGCTAATTTGCCATAATTTAATAGTTTTATCATCACTAGCACTAGCGAGAATTTGCCCATCTGGACTAAAAGCAACTGAGGTTACGGGTTGATTATGTCCTACAATATCGGCTAATAATTGCTGAGTCTTTAAATCCCATAACTTAATAGTTTTATTATCGTCCCCACTGGCTAAAGTCTGCCCATCAGGACTAATGGCTAAAGTATTAATACTATTTAAAGATGAAATATTACCAGTAAAAGTATGTAAACATTCCCATTGTAAATTTTGAATTTTGGGTTTGGGATTTTGAATCTTCATTCCCATGAATTTGATTACTTCATCAGCAGTTTGAAAACGTTGTGCTAAATCATTTTGAATTAGTTTATCTAGAATATTGGTTAAAGTTTCGCTAATTTCCGTATGTAAATATTCTCGCCAAGCCCAAGTATTATTAGCAATATCAAATAAATCAAAAGGGGGAATTTGAGTTAATAAATAAATGCAAGTTACACCTAAACTATAAAGGTCACTAGCAAAAACAGCTTTTCCCTGTGCCTGTTCTGGTGCGGTATATTCTGGACTACCAAAAATTGGATTATTTGTTAAATTTTCATGTTCACTTATAATTTTAGCAGACCCTAAATCAACTAAAATTAAACTTTCTGCACATAAATCTCCAGATTTGAGAATTATATTTTCTGGCTTAATATCTTGATGAATGATTTGGTAATCATGAAAAAATTTAATAACTGGTAACAAGCATTTTAAAAGTTGCCAAATTTGAACTTCTGTAAAAGTTCCTTGCTGTTCGATAAGATTAGCTAAATTAGTACCTGGAATAAATTCTTGCACTAAATAAAAATAGCTACTTTCTGAAAAGTGGTCAATTAAATCAGGAATTTGGGAATATTGAGATATTATCTGTAACTTCTGTACTTTTTCAGTGAAACTTTCAGGTGTTTGGCATTGGGAAGATAGTTGTTGAACAATACACTTAACTGGAGGATTTTGACTTTCATCAACTGCCAGAAAAGTTTGACAAAACCCACCTTTACCAATCAGTTTTTGTAAGCGATAACGTTTGTGAATTAGCAAATTTTTTCTATAGTGGCAAGGGAACTCTTAACAGGGAACAGGGAACAGGGAATAGGTTCTTTCAAATATTATTTGATTATTAGCCTATGACCCATGGGTGTCAACTTAAGGAAAAAGGCAGCATAAAGAGGTATACTAAGAGCATCC
>DATGXQ010000011.1:0-7347 GCA_035298905.1 Nostocaceae cyanobacterium
CATCGGTTATTCAAATCAGTAGATGAACTGAGAGAGTTATTAGAAAAATTATTAAATCAAGGAGAATTAGTAATTAAGTGGCATCGCAGTATTAAAAATAAAGGAAATTTCTATTGTGCAACTTAAATGCCGATTAGCTTATTTACTACGTAGTCAGTGAAGACAACATAGTCTGGTACATAGGAAAAGCAGAAAATATCAAAAAAAGATGGTCTGGTAAAAATCACCATAGATTTTATCAATTATCTTCACAAAAGAAAAAGCAGTTTTATATATATTACCAAAGTGTACATGAATCTTCTTTAGATAAAAAAGAGAAAGAATTAATAGCCAAATATAGACCACATCTTAATAGTAGTCCTGTCAAGAAGAGAAAGGTCATACCATCTGAAAATTTGTTAAGAGAAACTATTCTCAAGCTACCTGATCTACTTACAATTTTAGGTATCGAACCACCCAGACTAATAAAAACTAATACACTTAGAAATGATTGGTCATTACATAAAAAAATAGAAGGACTACACATTATTCATATAGCAATCCGATCTGAGTTGTGAACTGACTTTTGGAGGGAAGGGAACAGGGAACAGGGAACAGGGAACAGGTAGCGTTCATAAATGATTTAGGATTGTTATATTGTGCTTGACTATGATAAATTACTGGAATTTTGTGAGCAAGATATAGAAATATCAAGTGGAATATTAGGTCATATATTTGACACTAGAAAAGCTTATGCCAGTCTTTGGGAAGTACCAGATAAACTATACTTAAGCAAATATGGTTTAATAACCAGACTTTTAGTTAATGGGTATGCTGTTGAGGTTCATCTATTAAGTAAAGCTAGTCATATTTTAACTAAGACTAGATTGGGTACTTTAGCTGGAGAGAAGATAAAGATTTTAGAAGGAGATATTTTAGAATATATCAAGCCTAATTTAAAATTACCAATTTCATCAGAGTCAATAAATAAAATAAAACCATGTTTGGAAGACCCTATTAAATTAGTCTTTAATGAAATTTTAGATAAAGAAGATTTAGGCAACCGAATGAATAAGATAAAACAGGAGTATAAGCAAGGTTTAAGAGGAGTTGGTAGTAGAATTTCTAAACGCAACATTCAAGAATAAGCTACACATTATCAATCATTACTCAATGCTGATTTATAAGCTTTTACTAACAAATCAATGCCAGTAATAGCCGTACCAACAACAACAGCATAAGCACCTAAATCTAAAGCTTTTTTTGCCATTTCTGGGGAAGAAATTCCACCTTCACAAATTACAGGAATACTAAACTCATCTGCCATTTCTTCTAATAATTCCCAACCAGGAGGAATAAAATTATTAGTTGATGCAGTGTAACCATAAAGAGTAGTTCCTACAATATCAGCACCAGCATCGACAGCCGCTTTTGCTGCTACAAATGTATCTACATCTGCCATTACTGGTTTACCTAATTCTTGATGAATTTTGTGAATAATATCTGCTAATTTTTCATCCCCTGGTCGATGTCTTAAAGTTGCATCTATTGCAATAATATCTGCACCTGCTTCAGCAACAGCTACAGCGTGATGATACTGGGGCGTGATGTATACATCTGAACCCGCAATTACTTGTTTCCATAATCCAATAATCGGTACTGTAACCTTTTCTCTCACGGCTTTGATATGACTTGGTGTGTCAATTCGCACTCCTACAGCCCCATTATTAACGGCTGCTTGTGCCATTGCAGCAATAATTACTGGATCATGCAAGGGTGAATTAACAGGTGCTTGACAGGAAACAATTAAGCCTTTTTTGAGAGTAGAAATTAAATCAGACATAGCAAAGAATTAAAAATTAAAAATTAAAAATGGGGAATGACTAATGACTATTACCCAGTTAACACTTTGAGAGATTGGGCAGGAATCCAAACAGTAAAAATTGAACCGATGCCTACGGTAGATTCTACCTCAATTCTTCCTCTGTGCAACTCTACCAATTGTTTAGTTAAAGCTAAACCGAGTCCTGTACCTTCATAGCGACGACGGTATGGTGTATCTAGTTGTTGAAATTTCTCGAACAGTAAAGGTAATTGTTCTTCAGGAATACCGATTCCTGTATCTTCGATTTGAAAAATAGCTGTGTCATCCTCTACCCAAAGTCGTAAAGTAACTGTTCCTTCTTCGGGTGTAAATTTAATGGCATTGGTGAGGAGATTCCAGAGAATTTGTTCTACTCTTTCCGCATCAGCAGTAAAGCGATCGCGTGTTGGATTGATTTGTAAATCTAGTTTGAGGGTAACTCTCTCAGTCCTGGCTTTTTCTAATAGTGAATCACAGGTATTTGTTGCTATTCTGATTAAGGAAAATTCGGAAATGTTTAATACTGTCTTACCTGCCTCAATTTGTGATAAATCGAGAATGTCATTAATCATTTCCAATAAATGTTCGCCGCTATCGTGAATAGTTTGTAAATAATCCCTTTGTCGGGGAGTTAATTCACCTAAAGGCCAACGTAATAAAGTTGATGACATACCGATAACATAAGTTAAAGGTGTGAGCAATTCATGGCTAATTGTGGCTAAAAATTCACTTCTTAAACGGCTGGCAGCTTCCGCAGCTAATAAGGCTTCCTTTAGTGCCATAGTTCTCTCCACAACTCTTTGTTCTAGAGTTTGTTTTTCTTTAGTGAGAGAACGCATTAACTCTGTCTGATGAATAGCGATCGCTAATTGTTCTGCTACAGAACTAAGGAGATTTTTTTCACTTTCTGTCCATTCGTGGGCTGTCTCACATTGATGAGCAATTAATAATCCCCAGAGTTTTTCTTCAAACATAATTGGGGCTGCTAATTTAGCTCGAATATGATTTTTTCTTAAAAAATTTAACAAGCACTCTTCCAAAGAGTAGGTCTTTTCTACATCATTGACACTTAAAATAAAACCCTGACGATACTTTTCCCAACAATGGGAATTTCTGGCTAGACAATTATCTTCTTGACAATTCAAAACTGAAGAAATGGCTTCTGTTGCTCTAGCCTCATAAACAACACAACCCTTAAAAGAATTGTGATATTGTGAGGAATTATGATGATTAACTGAGTTATTTTGATTCTTGACCTTAGTAGGCTCAAGTTTATAAATTACTAATCTATCTAATTGCAAAAATTCCCGAACCTGTGTAACTGCTGTTGCCATAATCACTGGCAAATCTAGACTTTTACGGATTTGAGTTGTCACTTGATTTAACAATTGCTCTTGGGCAATTTGTTTTTTTAAAGCATCTTCCACAACTTGACAACCATAACCCTCTGGAGGATTTGGATCTGGATATGCTGTTATTTCTAGGTTAGTCTGGGGTAGTAAAGATTCTAATAGTAGTAGTGTAAATTGACTCTGGAGTATGGGATCATTAGGAGCAGGAACTTGAGTATATTTGGTGAGATTTTGATAAGTAGAAGAACTAATAGCAAACAAACTTTGCAGCTGAGAGATAAAAGTAGCGATCGCCTCAGCATTAAATGTCAACCTAGTATTAAAGAAAGATGGTTGAGTCGTACGTGTTGAGTAACTTTCCTCCTCCTGTGCCTCACCACCTACTAATAACGCGCTAAAACGTTCAGATACTACCAGCGTAAACCGTTGTTTCTGCCATTCTAAAGGCACTTGCACCCGAACCAGCAAAGCCTCTGTCAGCACCAAAACAGCGTTTTCTACTGCTTGAGCCATTTGTTGCAACAATTCCCCAAGCTGATTAAATATACTCAAAGGCAAGGTTCTAGAAAAGCTCAAATCAGGAGAACTAAGCATTTTCAAAAAATGGGTGAGAGGAGCTGATTGCTGGGCTGAAATTCATTTTTTTAGTTGTGTACTAACCATTCAGTTTAAGACGGTAATACAGAATTATGCATCGTATAAGTGCCACATCCGGCGCATGGAATCAATCAGAAGGTTTAATTTTTCTTGAACAAACTCCAGCTCCTTTCGTGTTCATTACGGCAGCTGATACCGACATTCAGACCCTAGCTGCCGCAGTTCCCAAATTACCTGCTAATTTTCCTGCCTTGAGAGTTGCCAACCTGTTGCAGTTACAGCAGCAAATAAGTATAGATGCTTATGGCGAACAAGTATTAGAACATGCCCAAGTAATTGTTTTGCGCCTACTAGGAGGACGTTCTTATTGGGCATACGGCTTAGAGGTAGTGCAGGACATAGTGCAACGTAACGGTACAACCCTAATTGTAATGCCAGGAGATGATGCTCTAGATCCTGATTTAGTATCTCAGTCTACTGTTTTTTCAGGAATTGTTAACCAAATATGGCGATATTTTAATGAAGGCGGTGTGCAAAACTTTGTGAACGCCTTAAAATTTATTGCTGACACTTGCCTATCCACTGCCTATCATCCCCCAGCACCTCAAGTAGTTCCCCGTGTGGGGGTGTATGAGTGGGGAGGGAGATGGGGAGATGGGGAGAGGGGGAGATGGGGAGATGGGGAGAAAAAAACTCATACCCAATACCCAATACCCAATACCCAATACCCAATACCCAATACCCAATACCCAATACCCAATCCCCAATCCCCACTACCCAAAATCGGCATCCTGTTCTATCGCGCTCACTATTTGGCAGGGAATACCAAAGTAATAGACGCTTTGTGTACTGCTTTAGTGCAGAAAAATTTACAACCTGTGCCAGTGTTTGTTTCCTCATTACGTGAGTTTAATATCAGCAAAGAATTATTAGAAATTTTTCAGCCTCCAGAGTTAGAACATATTGATGTTTTATTGAATACAACTAGCTTTTCTTTGGCACGGTTAGAAACGGAAACACCAGAAATAGAACTGTGGGAAAAATTAAATGTACCTGTATTACAAGTAATTCTCAGTGGTAGTTTTATCGAACAGTGGCAGTCTGGACTGCAAGGACTAACCCCCCGTGATATAGCGATGAATGTGGCATTACCAGAGGTAGACGGGCGGATTATTAGCCGTGCTGTCTCTTTTAAAACTTTGCAAACACGGAATGATGACCTAGAAACTGATGTGGTAGTGTATGAACCAGTGAGCGATCGCATCAATTTTGTCGCTCAACTCGCTGCTAATTGGGTCAAACTCCGTCGCCAACCACCGAAAAACCGCCGTATAGCCCTAATTTTAGCCAATTACCCTAATACTAACGGGCGTTTAGCTAATGGTGTCGGACTAGATACCCCCGCCAGTTGTATAGAAATCCTCAAAGCTTTACAAACAGCAGGTTATGAAGTCGGCAACATCCCCAAAAATAGCGAGGAATTAATTCAACTGCTCACCTCTGGAGTCACAAATGACCCAGAAGGCAAAGACTGGAAACCAATTAATCAAAGCCTTTCCGCCCAAGAATATCAAGAATATTTCGCCACCTTACCCCCAGATGTACAGCAAGCCATTACTCAACGCTGGGGTATGGTGGAAGAAGACGCGGGGACACGGGGACGCGGTGACGCGGGGAAGTATAGAAAAGAAGACCAAGTAAATTCTTTCCTCTCCCCGCTTCCCATCCCCGGTATCCAACTCAGTAACATTTTCATCGGTGTTCAACCGTCACGGGGTTACGACCTTGACCCAAGTTTAAATTATCACGCTCCAGATTTAGAGCCTACTCATAATTACTTAGCTTTTTATTACTGGGTGCGGGAGTGTTTTGGGGCTGATGCCGTGGTGCATCTGGGTAAACATGGGAATTTAGAATGGTTGCCGGGTAAAAGTGTGGCGTTATCTAGCAGTTGTTATCCAGAAATTGCTTTTGGTGCGCTACCCCACCTCTACCCCTTCATTGTCAATGACCCCGGTGAAGGTTCTCAAGCCAAACGCCGCGCCCAAGCTGTAATTATCGACCATCTCACCCCACCCATGACCAGGGCGGAACTATATGGTGCATTGCAACAGGTAGAAAATTTAATTGATGAATATTACGAAGCCGAGAGTTTAGATCCTTCCCGTTTACCAACATTACGCGATCGCATCCGCCAATTAGTGATCCAAGAAAATCTTTACAAAGATTTAGGGATTGAAAACGAACAAGAAATATCTGATTTTGAAACAGCGATTTTAAATTCCCTAGATGGTTACTTGTGTGAACTCAAAGAAGCCCAAATCCGCGACGGTTTACACATTTTTGGGCAAACACCCCAAAATCGCCAACTCCGAGATTTAATCGTAGCGATCGCTCGTCTCCCTAACCGCTATTCTATCGGCATCACTCGCGCGATCGCCCAAGCTTGGGGTTTAGACTTCGACCCTCTCACAGCCGATTTATCAATGGATTTTGAGCGTAGGGGCGGGGTCTCCCCGTCCCCACATTCAAACGGGTATGTTGTCAATGGGCAAAAATGCCGTACTCTGGGCGATATCGTAGAAGTCATAGAACAACACGCCGCCTTCCTCGTTGAACAAATCATCACCAATAACTCAATCTCCCCTCTCCCCTCTCCCCTCTCCGCGTCCCCCCTCTCCCCTCCCCTAGAAGCTACCCTCGACTGGATACGCTCAAAACTCCTCCCTACCATCCAACAAACCCACCAAGAAATCACCAATCTCCTCCGGGGACTGGATGGAAAATACATCCCTAGCGCCCCCTCTGGCGCACCTACACGCGGTCGTCCTGAAGTATTACCCACAGGAAGAAACTTTTACGCCGTAGATATCCGCGCCATTCCCACCGAGACAGCCTGGGATGTAGGCAGAAAAGCCGCCGAAAACCTCATCGAACGCTATACCCAAGAAAATGGCGAATATCCCAAAACATTAGGTTTATCCGTCTGGGGAACAGCCACTATGCGGACTGGTGGTGATGACATCGCCGAAGCCTTAGCTTTATTGGGTGTCCGTCCGGTTTGGGATGGTGCAGCACGGCGAGTAGTAGACTTTGAAATCTTGCCGTTATCAATTTTGGGTCGTCCCCGTGTCGATGTCACTTTGAGAATTTCTGGCTTTTTCCGGGATGCTTTCCCCAACTTAATCGATTTATTTTCTCAAGCCGTTGCTGCTGTCGCAAATTTAGATGAACCAGCCGACCAAAACCCCATAGCCGATACTGTACGCCAAGAAACCGAAACGGCAGTTAGTCAAGGATTACCCTTAGAAGCTGCATTAGAGCGATCGCTCTACCGCGTCTTTGGTTCTCAACCCGGCACTTACGGTACAGGTCTACAAGGTTTAATCGCCTCCCAAAATTGGCAAAACGACCAAGACCTAGCCGATGCTTTTATTAACTGGAGTAGTTTCGCCTACGGAGGGCAGGGAGACACGGAGACACGGAGACACGGAGACGCGGTGACACGGAGAAAGGAAGATCAAGTAAATTCTCCCCTCCCCCCTCCCCCGTCCC
>DATGXQ010000012.1:0-2786 GCA_035298905.1 Nostocaceae cyanobacterium
CGCCAAACTCGAAGGTCTATTAATTGGTCGTGGTGATGCTGGTTATCAATTTGGTTCTGATTTGAAAATTCAAGACCGTAGTGGAATGCTGTATTTACACTACGCCTCCCGCTTTGGCCCCATCGGTAATTTCTTATTTGGAATGAAGCGAGTACAAAGCTTGCTTGGTCAACAAGTAGGGGCTGTGGGTTGGTTCCGTCGGGGCGTTGCGCCTTGGATGGACTTGATTCAACTCCAAAGTGAAAACGGTACTATCGTCAATAGTTACCATCGTTTCTGGTCATTCATCCTTGGCGGTGGGTTTATCGTTTTCGGAATTGTTTTGACTGTGTTATTGAGCAGTTAATAATTAGATTTTTCATCTAGTATCATTTCTAGGGCGGTTAGTAACTGCCCTATTTTTATGTTTATGCTTACGTTCAGATAAGAATAATTAACCTCAACCTGCTTCTAAACAAAAATTATGATTAATTTAATCTAAAATTTATTGCTCACATCTTATTCAGAACTGGAAAGTATCAAAATCAGATCCTTCTCCTAAAAGGCGGAGTTTAAATGAGTTATCTTGTTGGGGAATTTCGTTGATAACTTTGTGTACTATATTGACAAAATCAGTTAGAGGAAATCCTGTACCTTGACTTTGAGCAAATTTAATTACTTGTTCAATAAAATTGTTATCATTGATTTTGTAGGCAGTTATTATCATGTATGATGCCAACTCATAATCTTCTTTATTAAATCCTATTCCAATAGCGTTACACCAAGCCTCAACATCAGCCAAATTGGTTAAAGCCGCAATTAAAAAAGGTATCAGTGCATCGTCTGGGCTACCATTTTCTGATTCCAAAACCCCAAAATTAAACCAAGCATTACTACATAGAGCGTCCTGAATGAGAGATTCTTGTAATCTATTTCTGTATTCCATAATTGATAGATTATCATCAAATGCACTTAATTTTAGCGCCGCACTAGTATTGCGTTTTTGCTCATGACAATTAAATCCTTGAATAATGAATCCCAGTATGAAAGCTTTTAGTCCCCATTCAGGTTCAAATTCTGTGGTAGATTCTAGATAAGCCTTGAAGGTTTCTAGTGCTTCTGCATACTTACCTGCAAACATTAAGGCATCAGCAAATAAGGCAATACAACTACCCTGCTCACCAAGTTTAAGCGCCTCTCTATAAAATTTTACGGAAAGGGAATATTTTTTACTTTCAAATAGAATCCCTGCTAATTCACGGCAAAAATATGATCTTTGTAAATATTGAGAATCACATTTAATTGCCTGATTGTAGTGATGCAAAGCTAATTTTAAGTTTCTATGTCCTAAATAATTTCCTAAATTATAGTGGGCAGTAGCTAAAATCCGACTATCATTGAGTTTGGCAGAGCGTTGAATAGAATTTTCTAAAAATCTATGAAGATAATTATTGTCACTTTCAGATAAACGAAATCTTTGTGATGAAGCAGGTATTGTCAAGAGTGTAGCAACATGACAAGCTTCTGTTTCCGAAAGTCTTTCTGAAAGTTGTAGAGCTTCTCTTAAACGATGCGCCCTAACCATACAATTAACTGCTATCATCACTATTTTGGGTTGAGTTATGATAGATGAATTAGCAGCAATTTCAGTAAATATCAGCGCAGCTATATTGGAGTGGCCTGCATTCTCTAATACAACAGCAATTCCAAGAAAGATATCATTTGGCAATTTAAAAATATCTATAGTATTGGTCTGTTTATTCTTGCTATTTTTCTTTTGCTTAGAAGGTAGATGCCATGTAAAACCATTACCACTAGCTATATAAATTTCAATTTTATTATTATCAATTGTAATCTTCCCATGAGCTTGATTTTCTTCAATGTAACTACTAATTTCTAAGAAATTCGATACTTTTTTGGATATTTTGTTAATTTCTAATTCTATTTTTACAGACAATTCGTTATGAATTACTTCCTCTTGCCATTTAATGATGAATTTAATAGGAGGAGTAAATTGAGGAGAGCTTAACTGTCTAAAAGCCTCTAACTCAGAAACTAATCGACTTGGTGTTTTCTCTTGCCATTCATCCTCTACAGAAAACCGAAAAGTAATCTTCTTCTCGGCATTCCTACCGTAATAAGGGTCATAAGTGTGAAACCATTTTACATAAATCTTGCTAGTATATGCGTTGTAAAGAACAATCAGAACTGGTAAATCTAATAATTGATAATACTGACAAGTAGTAACTTCAATTTGAACAGCAAGAGCTTTCTTTAATTCTTTCTCATCGGTTCCTTTAATTTGCACAAAGAACATTTTACCTGTGGTAAATCCATCTTTGTCAAATATTTCTATCCTACCGTCAAGGCCATATTCAGGTGGAGGAATTGGTTCAGATACCCACTCTAAGGGTAGCTTGTTCTTAAAAGCTTGTCGTGATTCATCTTCTAACTGATGTGAACGAGGTCTTTGAGGCAACATAATCTTTTTAGATAACAGCAGTAGGCAACGCTCACATTATCATGGTTTTGTAAGGCAGTGTCGATACGTACATATATTTCAAAAATCAAGTATGAAGCCTATAGATTACCCGTTAGCAGCGAATACCCTAACTAGTAAAGAACGGGAAAGCACTACTATTTTTGAGCGAGTTGATAATCTTGCTAAAGATTTTGCCACCCGTGCAGCAATACATGACAAAGAAGCTTCTTTTCCTTTTGAGAATTTTACAGCACTACACGAAGCTGGACTACTGAGCCTGACTATTCCCCGTGAATTAGGTGGACAAGACTTGGGGTTGGCTGAT
>DATGXQ010000013.1:0-3351 GCA_035298905.1 Nostocaceae cyanobacterium
GCAGAAGAGACGCGGGGACGCTCCAGACGCGGGGAAAGAGACGCGGGGACGCTCTGACGCGGGGACGCGGAGAAAGAAAGATAAAAAGATTCTCCCCTCTCCTTGCGGAGACGCTACGCGAACACCGCGTCTCCCCTCTCCGTGTCTCCCCTCTCCGTGTCTCCCCTCTCCCCTCCCCTCTCTTCCTCATCCCCCGATACTCAAAACCCAATCACTACGCCTTAATAAGCGGAACACCGAGAACAAAAATGAGGTCTGAATCTACATAATTCGTTCCCAGTTACAGTATGAGTAGTACAATAAGGAAAACTAGTAATTTCTACCTTGGCTGGTTGTGAGCTAGTATCTTGTGATGTACTTTGATTAGTTTTGGATTTAGGGGTCAGCAGCAGAGATAAAAGCTTGGGAAATGCGAGACAAGCGCAAGCATTGATGAGAGTAATTAATAACGCATCCAGCAAAGCAATAGGTAATCACCTCCAAATATATTAGGTGGTTACGGATTGGCAATGACAAAAAATCATGGAACTGCTCAACTACAGAACCATTGTGTTTTGTCTATATAAAATCAGTTTAACATAGGTTAATACTAATGGAATCGTTACTCCCACAGAATTTTAATACATAGTAACCAAGGAATAGATTCAGGCATTTATGATCTTCAAATAGGAAAATCAGCCAAAAATAACTAACCCCCATTAGGTCTGTTGATTATGTCAAAAACTCAATCTGCCTCTTCTTTCTTATCTGGTTTGACAGCGCAAGAATATCGGGCATTACAGAGCGTAGTAGACTATTCACAAGTAGAATGGCTACCGGATATTTGGCCTTTAGCCGCCAAGCAATTTGGCGATACTGTGGCCTTGCACAACCCCAATGCTAAACCAGAATTAGTAATAACTTATACTGAATTAGCCGAGCAAATTCAGACATTTGCGGCGGGGTTGCAAGCTTTAGGGGTAAAGGTGGGCGATCGCCTCTCCTTGATTGCTGACAATAGCCCCCGGTGGTTCATTGCTGACCAAGGAATTATGACATCTGGGGCGATTGATGCGGTGCGTAGTTCCCAAGCAGAACGGGAAGAGTTAATCTTTATTATCGCTAATAGTGGCAGTACAGCTTTAGTTCTAGAAGATACTAAAACCTTAAATAAATTACAGGAACGACTGAAGGACTTACCTATTCAGTTTGTGGTGTTACTGTCCGAGGAAGAAGTAACTACAGAGTCAACTTTAAAGGTGCTAAATTTTTCCCAGTTGATGGCAGCTGGTAAAAACCATCAATTAGTGATAAATAAACAAGGCGGTGATCATCTAGCCACTTTAATTTATACCTCTGGCACAACAGGTAAACCTAAAGGGGTGATGCTATCTCACGGTAACTTACTGCACCAAGTGAAAACTTTAGGAGCGATCGTCCAACCACAAAAGGGAGATACGGTTCTTAGCATTCTACCTACTTGGCACAGCTACGAGCGCAGTGGTGAATATTTCTTATTATCTCAAGGTTGTACACAAGTTTATACGAGTATACGTACTTTCAAGGGAGATTTAAAAAAATACAAACCCCATTACATGATTGCCGTACCCCGACTGTGGGAATCATTTTATGAAGGAGTACAAAAGCAGTTCCGGGAACAACCAGCAAACAAACAAAAGCTAATTAACTTCCTCTTCGGTATTAGTTATCAATACATCGAAGCCCTGTATACAGCCCAAGGATTAAGTTTAGCGCATTTAGAAGCTTCAGCCCTAGAACGGTTAGTCGCCAGAATCAAAGCTTTAGCCTTATTCCCCTGGCACAAATTAGGAGAAAAATTAGTTTATGCTCAAGTGCGGGAAGCCTCTGGTGGGAGAATCAAGCAAGTAATTAGCGGTGGTGGAGCATTACCCAGACATATAGATGAGTTTTTTGCCTTGATTGGGATTCAGATTTTACAAGGCTATGGCTTAACAGAAACTTCCCCCGTCACCAATGCGCGGAGAATCTGGCGAAATATTCTTGGTGCATCTGGTCAACCCATTCCCGGTACAGAAGTAAAAATAGTAGATATAGAAACCCGCCAACCCCTCCCCCCAGGCAAACGCGGTGTAGTCTTGCTCAGAGGTCCCCAAGTCATGCAAGGCTATTACCAAAACCCAGAAGCCACCAAAAAAGCTATTGATGCCGAAGGGTGGTTTGATAGCGGTGATTTAGGCTGGGTAACTCCCCAAAATGACCTAGTATTGACTGGTCGGGCTAAAGATACCATCGTGTTAACCAACGGGGAAAACATCGAACCCCAACCAATAGAAGATGCCTGTCTGCGATCGCCCTACATCGATCAGATTATGCTAGTAGGACAAGACCAGCGCCTTCTAGGAGCTTTAATTGTCCCCAATCTAGAAGCTCTGAGCAAATGGGCAGAAAGCCAAAATCTGACTTTAGTAGTAGAAGACCAGCAAAATACCCCAACCACCAGTCAAAAAATTAACTTGGAGAGTACAATAATCCAGGATTTATTTCGGCAAGAATTAAATCGAGAAGTGAAAAATCGTCCAGGTTATAGAGCCGATGACCGCATTGGCCCATTCAAACTAATTCTGGAACCATTTTCTATGGAAAATGGCATGATGACCCAAACCCTCAAAATTCGGCGCTACGTCGTCATGGAACACTATCACGATATTATTAACGGAATGTTTGCCCAATAATTCCCTAACAAACTATTAAGAGTGAACGTGAAACTTTATGGATGCCTCCAATCCTCAATTGCTTTTAAAACGGCTAGTTAATGTCAAAGTAATCGTGACTCCCCTCTGGAAAGACGAAGTACAACAGCAATTACAAGCTCAAATCAACCAAATTGATCAACAACTACAACAGCTAGAAATTGAAGGACAAAGAGCAATCACCGCCATTCAAAAGCAAAGTTTACAACCACCAGGCCCTCAGACCCTCCAACAAATTGACAATATTCAACTCCAAGTCAACCAAAAGAAAAGTGAATTACTAGAACAAAAAAATCAATCACTGCAAAACCTCCAACAAGTACAGTTGTTGGAGTTAGATCAAGAAGTTAACCAATTTCAAATGGAAGGCTTTTTCCGTGTAGAACCTGGTGATAACTTGATTAGCAAAATGCAGGTAGAAATTGTACTGCGTGATGGCATTGTCGAAGAAATTCGCGGCGACATCTAGGGGTACAGGAGGGGATGAGGGTAGACACGGGGAGAGGAGACACGGTGTTCGCGCAGCGTCTGTGCAAGGAGAGGGGAGAGGAGACAATGAAGAATACTTTATATTTTCTTTCTCCGCGTCACCGCGTCCCTTTTCCCCCTGCACCTCTGCCCCCCTGCCCCTCTGCCCCTC
>DATGXQ010000014.1:0-11063 GCA_035298905.1 Nostocaceae cyanobacterium
CCTCGCCAGTCACCCGGGGCGCCCGGCCCGTCCTCACGGCGCGCACGAACCTCCCCGCCTGGTGTCCGTCAACTGTTACGAAAATTACTAGGCGGTTATTGGGGATTTAATCTAGAAGATAGTCAACAATTACAACCACCAATTAATAATCAATACAGTGAAATCAAATCAGCAGAATTGTTTGGTCAGGTGCGGGGTGGGATAATTATTCGGGATAATGTGACTAGTCAACCAGTGGCGGTTTGGGATACTAAAGCCAATTCAGTAGCAGTTTTAACCACCGAACGTTCGACTTTTTTGGGTTGGCGTTGGGGAACAGACAGCGCTGCTAGTGCAAAATTAGATCGGGCTTGGTTGACAGCAGCTTTGAAACGTTATTTACAAATTCCCACTGGTGGAATGAGTACAAACATTCCAGGGGGTGAGGCTAAATGTTCTCAGACAGTCACACGTGAGTCAAAACCACCACAACCGACAATTAAACCTGCGGCAGTTACTTCTACACCTCAAGTCACCACTGCACCGATATTTTCTCCAGGGCAAAATCTACCAAAAAATAATCAAGAGGCGATCGATCAATTAGAAAATACAGTTAAGTTAGATATTATACCTAATTCTAGCGCACCAATTAGCCAGCAGGAGGCGATCGCCCTACAAAAAGAATTAGAAAATCTTGTCGGTAGAGTAGAAAGTGCTAATTTAACTGCTGCTGCTACTACTAATTATCTTCCTAATCAATCCCAATCAGTTAAACAAGAACTGACCAAAACCAATAACCAAAATTTAGAAGAAACATTAACCCAAGCGCGAGAATTAGCTAAAAATATTCCGGCATTAGTAGCGCAGAAAAATTATGCTTCAGTCCGTCAACAATGGTTAAAAACCAAAGCCAATTTATGGCAACAATTCCCCATTAATCAACATTTAGCCCAACCAGAAATTCGCGCAGTTTGGTTAGATAGAGGAACTATTGTCCGGGCAAGGAATGAAGAGGGACTAGCAAAAATATTTGATCGCTTGGCAAAAGCCGGAATTAATACCGTATTTCTAGAAACTGTCAACGCTAGTTATCCTATTTATCCTAGCCAAGTTGCACCCCAACAAAATCCCTTAATTCCAGATTGGAATCCCTTAGCTTCAGCTGTAAAATTAGCCCATGCTAGGGGAATGGAATTACATGCTTGGGTGTGGACTTTTGCGGCTGGAAATCAACGCCATAATCAACTTTTAAATCTCGATAAAAATTATCTTGGACCGGTCTTAGCAGCTCATCCCGATTGGGCAAACTATGATAATAAAGGTAATATTATTCCTATTGGTCAAAATAAACCATTTCTTGATCCAGCTAATCCAGAAGTCAGAAAATACTTACTTCAGCTATTTGCAGAAATTGTGACTCAATATCAAGTGGATGGTTTACATTTAGATTACATCCGCTATCCCTTTCAAGATCCTTTTGTGGGACGTACTTATGGTTATGGTAAGGCCGCTAGAGAACAATTTCAGCAACAAACTGGTGTCGATCCTTTAATTATTTCTCCTTCTCAAAGGGAGTTGTGGTCAAAATGGACAGAGTTTCGCACAGCACAAATTGATAGTTTTGTGGCGGAAGTAGCTAAAATGACCCGTCAACAACGCCCAAATTTAATTTTATCAGTGGCAGTATTTCCTTTACCAGAATATGAACGGGTGCAGAAACTACAACAACATTGGGAAGTTTGGGCTAGGCAAGGAGATATAGATTTAATTGTGCCTATGACTTATGCTTTAGATACTCCCCGTTTTCAAAGATTAGCCCAACCTTGGATTGATTCTAAAAAGTTAGGTGCGACTTTATTAGTCCCAGGAATTAGGCTGTTGTCTTTACCTAGTATGGGTGCTTTTGATCAGCTGCAATTAGTAAGGGATTTACCTACAGTTGGTTATGCACTATTTGCAGCCGAAAACTTGAATGAAGAGTTAGATCAAATCTTGGCTACCACCCAAGGTAAGAGACAGAACGCTATTACTCAACCTATTCCGCAACGCCAACCCTTTTACACTGCGGCAGTTCGTTATCAATCTTTACAAAAAGAATGGCAATTTGTCCAACAAAATGGGCAGTTACCAATTCCCAAAGACGCATTTACTAATTTTCAGCAGCAAGCAAAAGATTTACAAATAGCTTTAAATCAATTGGCAACTGTGCCTTCTGCAAGTAACCTTATTACAGCTAGGGCAGCACTTAATCGCTTGCAGTTGCAATTTAGAAAGACAATCAGTTTGGCAGCAGTAGAAAATCCCTATTTGGTGAAAGTTTGGGAAAACAGACTATTAACTATTGAGAGGTTATTACGTTACGGTGAGCGTCGAGTGAATTTAGTCCCTTAGTCAATTTAAAAATGTAAGTATTCAGAATCCAGAATCCAGAATTCAGTATTAAAGAGACTTTTACAGTCAAGCTGAATTATTCTCAAGAAATATTACTACTGTCTATTCCTTATTAGATCAGCATTCTGACTTCTGACTCTTGAATTCTTACGTAAAAATTTTACGCACAACAACAGTATATCACTTTCAGATGTCCAGAAAATGAATGTTCTCTAACTTTGATAAAGTTTTACAAAATCAATGAAATAAATTTAATCGATTAGTTTCTTGAAACAAAGAATCTAACTTAATGTAGTAGTAGTTAGGTAAACTATTGACTACTAATTTTTTTAGGCTATATGGTCATCCTTAATCATTAGTAAAAAATATCTGTTCTCCTGTACCAGTCACTTTTTATCGTACTTTTACCCAATGTAATCTGAGTTGATTTGAGTAATAATACTGAGGGGGATTCTCGTCACTGAGGGAATTGACCTAACCACTGTTTGTCACTATCTGGCTCAACTATGCAAGCATCATCTTGGCTGCTTTGGCTACACAGCTTAGAGTCAATTATTGACTATTCGCCCTTAATTGTGCCGATGGAAACATCGGTGTTAGAGGCGATCGCGCTCATGGCAACTCACAACAAAAGCGTTTTGGTAAATTCTGACTCACAAATAGTAGGTTATCTCACTCAACAAAATATCATCGAACTGGTAGCTTCCGGGGCTAATTTACATACAATTACTTTAGTAGATGTAATGCAAACCCCAATTAAAAGGCTACATCAACAAAAATGTTACGATTTAGCAACAGTATTAACATTCTTACAAGAACAGCAGTTAAAGTTAATTTTAGTTGTTGATGATCAAGAACAAATTGTTGGTACGATTACCCCTGAGAGCGTCTTACAAGTGATTTCTGCTACCAAAGTTGACGGTAGAGGTGAGCAGTCAACTTTAGAACAATTGCGACTCTTAGAGTCAGTGGTGGTAAATGCAAATGATGCCATTCTGATTACTGAGGCTCAACTCCTAGATGAACCAAAAGGTCCAAAAATAGTTTATGTAAATACGGCTTTCACAACCATTAGCGGCTATACAGCAGAGGAAGTAATCGGCAAAACCCCAAGAATCTTACAAGGTGAGCAGACTTCTCGTGTCCAATTAGACAAAATTCGTCAGGCATTAGAAGCTGGCAGATCCATTAGAACAGAATTGGCCAATTATCACAAAAATGGCTCAGTTTACTGGGTAGAAGTAAATATTGTGCCGATCGCAGATCAAGAGGGGAAAATCACTCATTTTGTCTCTATCCAAAGAGATATTACGGAATACAAACGCACAGAAGAAGCCTTAAAACTCAGTGAAGAGTTATTTCAACAACTGACAGAAAGTATACCGCAAGTGTTTTTTGTCCGCGACGCTCAACAGCAAAAACTCTGTTATGTCAGTCCAGCTTATGAGAAAATTTGGGGACAAAGCCGCGATCGCCTATATGATAATTGGGAAGATTTTACTCAATCTATTCATCCCCTAGACCGCGATTACGTGATTGCCAATCTAGAAAAGTTGGAAATCGGTCAGCCTTTTGATGAAGAATACCGGATTATCCGTCCTGATGGCGAAATACGCTGGATTGCTGATAAAGTTTTTCCAGTGATTAATGAAGCAGGAGAAATTTATCGCTATACAGGGATTGCACAAGATATTACTGAAGAAAAGCAGCACTTTGAAGCTTTGCGAGAGAGTGAGGAACGTTTTCGGATTTTAGCCGATACAGCCCCGGTATTAATTTGGATGTCAGGCAATAATGCAGAATATAACTTTTTTAATCAAGCATGGTTAGAATTTACTGGACAAACCTTAGAGCAGACAATAACTAATAATTGGACAGAAAATATTCACTCTGAAGATTTTCAAATATATGCAGACACTTATTTAACAGCTTTTCAGAATCGTCAGCGTTTTTCTCTAGAATATCGCCTCAAACGTGCTGACGGAGAATATCGCTGGTTACTAGATACGGGTATACCTAGATTTACAACTCATGGTGGCTTTGTCGGTTACATTGGCTCCTGCATAGATATTACAGAGCAAAAGCAAGCCTTTGAAAAATTACAAGAAAGTAACAATCGCTTAACTTTAGCTTTAGAAGCCACTAATACTTTTTATTGGGAGAGGAATCTGCAAACTGACCAAGTATTGTTCTTGAGTAACGCAGATCAGCCGGGAGCAATTCAAGGAATGTCTTACCATCAATCTTTGAGTTGGATTCACCCAGATGATTTAGATCGCTTAATGACTGCTACTAATGCAGCGATCGCTAATGGTGGTAATCTAGAAGCAGAACATCGGTTATTTGTCGGTGGAAACCAGGCCGAGTGTAAATGGTTTTTAGCTAGAGCCAAGGTATTAACTGACTCCACAGGGCAGCCAGAACGGTTAGTTGGTGTATCCATAGATATTGACTACCGTGTCCAAGCCGAAACAGCCTTAGAGCAGTATAACCAGGAATTAGAAAAGCGGGTAACAGAAAGAACCACAGCCCTACAAGCAATTAACGAAAGACTGATTTCCGAAATTAGCGATCGGCAAAAAATCGAAGAACAGCTGTTGCAGTCCCGACAAATGCTGCAATTAGTTATGGACACCATCCCCCATTGTGTTTATTGGAAAGACCGACACTCTGTTTATCTGGGTTGTAATCGCCACTTTGCCCAAAAAATCGCCGGTGTGGAGCATCCAGAAGCCATCTTCGGGAAAACCGACTACGACCTATTTACCGACTACCAAGAAGATGATATTGACGTGCAGGTGATGAACAGTAACACACCCCAATATCACATTATTAAACAGCACACACAAGCTGAGGGGCAAACAATTTGGTTAGAAGCTAATAAAGTACCTTTGCATGATATTGAAGGTAACGTTGTGGGTATTTTAGGCACTTATGAAGATATTACCGAGCGTCAACAAGCACAGTCAGCATTAGCCAAAAGTGAAGCCAGGTTTAGGTTCTTGGCTGAAGCCATTCCCCAGCAAGTTTGGATTGCCCATCCCAATGGCAGCATTGAGTATGTTAATCAACGCACCCTTGACTTCTTTGGTTGTAGTTTCGAGCAAATTCTCGGTTGGAAATGGCAAGCCCTAGTACATCCAGAAGATTGGCCTGCCAGTATCGCAGCTTGGAATAAATCTTTAGCCACAGGGGAAAACTATGAAGTAGAGTTTCGTCTTTTAGAGAAGCAATCTGGTAAATATCGCTGGCATTTAGCCAGGGCTTTTGCCTTGCGTGATGGACAACAACCCGCTTTAGGTGGAGGCGAAATGCCTACTTTCTCTGCCAAACCTTCTGTGAACGGGGATAGTCAAGGTCAGATCATTAGCTGGTTTGGGACTAACACCGACATAGACGATCGCGTTTCTGCGGAAGTAGCCTTGAGAGAAAGTGAAAGACGCTATCACACCATTGCTACAGTTTCACCAGTAGGTTTATTCCACACAGACCCCCAAGGGCATTTTCTCTATGTTAATGAACGCTGGTGTGAACTCACAGGACTAACAGCAGAAACAGCTAGGGGTATGGGTTGGATTAACGCCCTCCATCCTGAAGACTTGGGAATCATTACCAGAGAATGGTATCAAGCCGTTAAACAGCGCCATACTTTCCGGGCTGAATATCGGTTTAGACGTAGCGATGGGCAAATTAGTTGGGTACTTAGTCAAGCCGTCCCCGAACGCACAGAAACCGGCGAAATCATTGCCTATGTAGGTACTGTCACCGACATCAGTGAACGCAAACGGGCAGAAACCGCACTAGCAGAAAGAGTGAAATTAGCCGACTTTCGCGCCAATGTAGACGAAGTTCTCACCCAACAAGAAACTCTAGAAAGCATAATGCGCGGTTGTACAGACGCGATCGTCAAATATCTTGGTGCGGCCTTGGCACGGATTTGGTTAGTCAATCCCCAAACTCAAATTTTAGAATTACAAGTTAGTTCAGGAATCTACACCCAGATCAACGGTGAGCATAGTCGTATCCCAATAGGTCAACATAAAATTGGCCTAATTGCCCAGACTGGGAAACCTATCATTACCAACAGTGTAGATCAAGACTCTCCCATTCATGACCAAGAAGGGGTGCAGCAGCAAGGTATAGTGGCGTTTGCTGGCTATCCACTCATTCTCGAAGGTGAAACATTAGGCGTAATTGCCATGTTTTCTCGCCAAACTCTGACGGAATCAACTTTTGCTGCTATGGGTATAGCTGCTGATGAAATTGCCATCGGCATCAAGCGCAAACAAACCGAAGCCGCACTGCGAGAAAGCGAAGAAAGATTTCGCAACTTAGTAGAAGCTAGTAGCGATTGGATTTGGGAAGTAGATCAAAATGCGGTTTATACTTATATTAGTCCCAAAGTCAGCGATATCTTGGGCTATGAAGTAGAGGAGGTACTAGGCAAAACTCCCCTAGACTTTATGCCACAAGATAGGCTGGCGCAGATTCATGATGATTTTGCCGCGATTTTCATCAATCCCCAACCCTTTCAATGCCTAGAGAATTACCAAATTCATCGTCATGGGCATTTAGTAATTCTGGAAACCAGTGGTGTACCTGTGTTTGATGCTGACGGCCAATTCGTCGGTTATCGGGGGATGAGTCGTGATATCACCCAGCGTCAGCAAGCAGCGATCGCCTTACAGGAAACCCAGCAGCAACTCCAAGCCATTTTAGACAATTCCTCAGCTGTCATGTACGTAGTAGATACTGAGAATAAGTTCTTACTGATTAATCGCCAGTATGAAAGGCTGTTTAATTTAACTCAAGAGCAAATGTTTGGTAAAGGCATTGAGGAATTTTGGCCTGCTCAAACTGCTCAGGAATTTATAGACAATAACCAGAAAGTCATAGCTACCGGTGTACCAATTGAAGCCGAAGAAGTAGTTCCCCATCCAGATGGGTTACATACCTACTTAACAGTTAAGTTTCCTCTCAAAGATGCCAATGGTGTAATTTATGCTGTAGGTGGCATTTCCACAGATATTACAGACCGGAAGTTAGTGGAAGAATCACTGTTACGTCTGCACAAAGCGATCGAAAGTACCAGCGACGCGATCGGCATGGCTGACATCACAGGTCAAGGCATTTATCTCAATCCTGCCTTCATTGAGTTGTTTGAATATAACTTGGAGGAATTGCAAGCAGCAGGAGGAGCCACAGTCATCTGTAAACACCCACAAGAGTACCAGAATATACTTACAACTATCTTAGCAGGTGAATCATGGCGTGGTGAAGTAACAATGCAAACCCGCTCTGGGAGAAATTTACAAATTTATCTCCGCGCAGATGCCATTAAGGATGCCAATAATAAGATTGTTAGTATAGTAAAGATATATACTGACATTACTCAGCGAAAACAGGCAGAAGAAAGTGTCAGACTCCGCGATCGGGCGATCGCCGCTAGTCGCAATGGCATTGTCATTGCAGATGTCACCCAGCCGACAGAAACGATTATCTATGTCAACTCTGCCTTTGAGCGGATGACAGGATACTCAGCAGCAGAAGTGATTGGCCGAAATATGCGATCGCTCCCTGGTGTTGACCTGAACCAACCGGGGCTGTTAGAACTTAGCACGGCGATGGACAATGGCAGGGATTGCACCGTAACTTTACTCCACTATCGCAAAGATGGTAATCCTTTTTGGAATGAGTTAAATATTTCCCCAGTTTATGATCTTGATGGTTGTCTCACCCACTATATCGGAATTCAAAACGATATCACCGAACGTAAGCAAGCAGAAACAGCTTTACTAATCAGTCAACAAAGGTTACAATATCTACTCTCTTCTAGCCCAGCAGTAATTTACGCCAGTTATCTTTCTAAAGATAATGGAATTATTTTCATCAGTGAAAATGTTAGTTTCATGATGGGTTATGAAGCCACGGAATTTACACAAGACAGTGCTTTTTGGGTGAATCATGTTCATCCAGAAGATATCTCACAGGTACTAGCTGAAACTTCTCAGGTATTAGAGCAAGGACAGTATAGCTTAGAGTATCGGTTTCTACATCAAGACGGCAGTTACCGTTGGCTATATGATCAAGGTAAAGTCATTAGGGATAAAGCTGGCAACCCACTAGAATTAGTTGGTTACTGGGCAGATATTACTAATCGCAAACAATTAGAACAAGAATTAAGAGTAGCTCTAGAAAAAGAAAAAGAACTCAATGAACTAAAATCTCGCTTTATTTCCATGACTTCCCATGAATTTCGCACACCATTGAGTACCATTCTTTCCTCTTCCGAATTACTTGAACATTACCGCCACAAATGGACACAAGAAAAACAACTTATCCATTTACATCGGATTCAAACAGCAGTTAAAAGAATGACAGAAATGTTAAATGATGTACTGGTAATCGGTAGGGCAGACGCAGGAAAATTAGAATATCGACCAAGCACCTTTGATTTGATTACATACTGTTATCAGTTAGTAGAAGAAGTGCGCCTATATAGCGACCAACACCAAATAACTTTTAATAGTCAATATGCATCCTTACCATGCTATATGGATGATAAACTATTAGGATATATTTTAAGTAACTTATTATCTAACGCCATTAAGTATTCTCCTAATGGTGGTTTGGTTAGCTTCACAGTTACTTGTGAAAATGAGCAAGCAATCCTAGAAATCCAAGACCAAGGCATTGGTATACCACCAGAAGATTTACCCCGGCTATTTGAAAGTTTTCACCGCGCCCGGAACGTTGGTAATATCATCGGCACTGGCTTAGGATTATCAATTGTCAAAAAATGTGTAGATATTCATCAAGGAAAGATTATTGTTAATAGTATACCTGGAGTTGGGACAAAATTTACTATAAGTTTACCATTAAATAATCAAATATCAACAGAGGTCAGTTATGCCTAAAATTTTAGTAATTGAAGATGAAGAATCAGTAAGAGAAAATCTTTTAGACCTACTAGAAGCTGAAGATTTTGACACCATTGCTGCGGCCAATGGCAAGATTGGTTTGCATTTGGCCATGTCAGAATCACCAGATTTAATTCTCTGTGACATGATGATGCCAGAACTTGATGGCTATGGAGTCTTAGCCGCATTACGTCAAGACCCATCCACTGCCACCATTCCCTTTATTTTCCTCACAGCTAAATCTGCTAAAGCTGACTTTCGTCAAGGAATGGATATGGGTGCAGATGATTATCTAACCAAGCCATTTACCAGGGCAGAGTTATTAAGTGCAATTATGAATAAGTTGGAGAAATATGCAACATTAAAAAAATATTTAATTACTCAAACAGCAGTTAGTCAACTTAGCCCCAGAATGCAGTTAATGGGAGTGAACCTCAACCGCGCCATTAAACAGGATAACTGTGAAGAATTAGAAATTTATTATCAACCAATCATAGATATTGCTACTGGTAAAATAATTGCATCTGAAAGTTTATTACGTTGGCATAATGCAGACTTAGGGCTAATTCCTCCGTCAGAATTTATTCCCTTAGCAGAATCAACAGGATTAATTATTTCCCTTGGCCAATGGGTATTAAAAAAAGTATGTGAACAACTTAGTACTTGGCGAAAAATGGGTTTTGATTCCCTCACTATTGCCGTTAATATCTCAGCCATTGAATTTAATCAACCAGATTTTATTCACAAAATAATTAATTTTATTACAACCAATCATGTACCCCCAAAGTGTTTAGAGTTAGAATTAACCGAAAGCATGATTATGCAAGATGTGAATGGAGCGATCGCCGCCATGAACAAATTGCGCTCTTTAGGTATAAAAATTGCCATTGATGATTTCGGTACGGGATATTCCTCCTTAATCTATCTGAAGAGATTTCCAGTTAATACCCTGAAAATCGATCGCTATTTTGTCCAAAATGTCGCTGATGACTTCCAAAAATCCGCAATTACAAAAGCCTTAATCCAAATGGGACACAACTTAAATCTTAAAATCATCGCGGAAGGAGTAGAAACAGAATCAGAATTACAATTCCTACGTCAAAATAACTGTGATGCTATCCAAGGTTATCTTTTTAGCCGTCCCTTACCAGCCGCAGAATTTGAAAAGTTGCTCCTAAATCACAGTTCCTTATCAGTATAATACCTAATGGGTGTAGACTAACCTACACCCGTGATTTACCGAGCGATAAGAGGCAATCTCTATGATGATCAAAAATAGAAACTGGGCAGTGACAAATTTACTTCTTGGCTAACAACATAATCACCAAAATAATTACACCAACTACCGCTAAACCGCCTAAAATAGCCAAAATAATCTTGATAACGCTGTAGGGGCGATCGCCTTGTACCTCTCCAGTCCGAGCATTAATCAGCACTTGAAATCGCTTGTTTTTATAGCGATAGGAAGTCATCCACACTGGCAGGAAAATATGTTTAAAAGTAACATCATAATAATCTGTAGCAACACTATTGATTCGCTGCTCATCCCCACCAATATTTGACCTGACAGCAGATTCAATCTCAGAAACCATCATGCCCTTAGCTTCCTCAAATCCTTCTTCTAGAGTGACTTGCGCTCTTTGGGCTTCAAAACCAGCCAAATAGGAAGGTTCATAAGTACGCAACGACTCTTGCAGATGCCAAGGTTCTAACGCCCTTAAATCATGAATATTTACTAACTTTGTGGCTGGAACTAACAAATCATCAAAACTC
>DATGXQ010000015.1:0-2710 GCA_035298905.1 Nostocaceae cyanobacterium
TTGGGTTTTGTTCCTCAACCCAACCTACAAAAATTAAATTAATTGTGTTTACCATAAAGGAGCAGTAGAACCATTTTGGCTATATCGTTCCTTTTATGATAAATGGTATTTAGTAGTATTTAGTAGGTTGGGTTGAACAAAGTGAAACCCAACAAACCTTTGTCAACGTTGGGTTTTGTTCCTCAACCCAACCTACAAAAATTAAATTAATTGTGTTTACCATAAGGGGAGCAGTAGAACCATTTTTTCATCTAAAACTAAAGGATAAAACTCTTCTGATTTCTCAGTCTACTCAAGGCAAAATCCAAAATCTAAAATTCTTCTGACTCCTGAATTCTGAATACTGCTGTATCCTTCATCCCCAAAAAAGCTACTAATTTATTTCTAATAAAGTGTTGACTGCATTAATAATAATTTGCGCTGAACCTGTAAAAAAAGATTGGTCAAGAGTTTTGGGTTTATCACTTGGTTGGTGATAATGGGGAGTTCGCAAATTAGCAGTATCTGTTACTAAAACAGCCCCTACACCTTGCAACCAAAATGAGGCATGATCACTACGCATAGTGTCAGGGGTTAATAAACCTTTGAGGGGAACTGGTACAGTTACTACCGATGGCAGATTTGCTTCATAAAGATTTACTTCCTCTTTATTCATAGGAAATTGTAAATTATAGGAATTAGGAAAAGCAGTTAATAAAGATAAATTTTCTGCATCTCCCACTACTGCTAAAAAATCGCCTTTATTGCTAGGTGGTGCAACAGGTAAACCAGACGGATATTGTTGACAGCCAGGAGTATGGCAAGCAAAACCGATCATATCGATAATTACTGCTCCCTGCAAATTCTCTAAATGTGCCTTTTTACTAACAAAAGCTTTACTTCCTAAAAGTCCAGCTTCTTCCTTGTCAAAAAAAGCTAATTGTAAAGTTTTAGGTGTAGGCTGAGAACCAAGCAAACGTGCAGTTTCTAATAATACTGCCACTCCAGTAGCATTATCATCAGCACCAGGAGAACCAAAAACAGTATCATAGTGAGCGCCGACTAAAATCGCTCCCGCAGCTTGATTTGTGCCTGGACGTTGGGCAAAAATATTAACACCACCAGCAAATTTTTCGAGTTTGGGCTGCCAACCGAATTTGCGGAGTTGATTTGTGATATATATGCGGGTACGCGATCGCTCTGGATCTGTATAACGCTGGAAATTCAGCTTTTGCACATGGGTAAACAGCTGTTCACCAGACACCACAGTAGCATTAATCAAACTTGGCTCATTGTGCTGATTTTGCGGTTCTTTTGTCGGTTGGGCTTGTAGCTGTTCTACAGGCATCTTTTCCACCAACACCGAAGTACCAGCTGGATGAAAAAAACTGCCAATACCCATCACCATTACAGCGCCTAGCATCACCAACAAGAGCCAAAGCCATTTTTTCATGATTTCCAAATTTCTCTAGCTTCCCAAACCTACAGGATAACGCACCTCGAACTTTGACAGCCTGTCTTTTGACACCACCAGATAATTTCATCTAAACTCTCTGATTGGGCAACTGTTGGGTATGTAGAAACAGATTTACCGCAACTTTTCCTTTGCACAGTGTGAAGTTAAGTAAATCTGTTTCCTCGTTAATACTAAATTTGTATATACAGCAAATTTCAGGTAAATGAGGTACAAATTTTAGGAACAAAGCTTTATGCTAAAAGACTTTCACCCTTCCTGTTCCCTGTTCCCTGTTCCCTGTTCCCTGCTGTATAATTTCGTGCCATACTCAGGAATTCGATGATGTTAGAAGACTTGCTATCAATTATCATTTTGGGATTCCTGGGTAGTTTTGGTCATTGCTTTGGGATGTGTGGCCCCTTAACAGTTGCATTTTCTCTATCTCATCCCCAAACCAAAACACAACAAGTTACCTCCACCCGGCAACAAGTAAAATTTCATCTGCTGCTAAACTTAGGCAGAATGTTAAGTTATGCCCTTGTAGGTGCAGGTATTGGGGCGCTAGGTTCAGTCTTAGTAGAAGGTGGACAACTAGCAGGTGTAGGTAGTGACTTGCGGCGCACTCTAGCCATAATTACTGGCTTAATGTTGATTTGGTTCGGTTTAGGACAAATCAAACCAGGCTTGTTACCCAATATTCCCCTGTTACATCCCCTCTTGCAAGGTAATTTACATCAGCGATTGAGTACGGGAATGCTCAAACTATCCTTATATAGCCAATGGTGGACACCTGCACTTTTAGGTATGACATGGGGTTTAATGCCTTGTGGCTTTTTATATGCTGCCCAACTAAAAGCCGCCGAAACTGCTAACTTATGGCAAGGTGCAGCCACCATGTTAGCCTTTGGCTTGGGAACTCTACCCACTATGTTAGGGGTAGGTGTTTCCACTTCCTCACTCAGTAAAGACCGCCGCAGTCAACTATATCGTTTAGGTGGTTGGGTAACGCTGATTATTGGGATTATTACCCTGCTGCGAACCGGTGACACTATGGCAGACTACACCGGACACGCTGCCTTAATCTGCTTAATTCTCTCATTAATTGCCCGTCCTATCAGTAAATTATGGGCTGCACCTTTACGTTACCGTCGCGCTTTGGGAGTAGGAGCATTTGTTTTATCCATAGCCCATACCATCCACATGTTAGAACATTCCTTAAATTGGAATTTTGCCGCTTTCTGGTTTTTACCTCTAGAGTTTCAATGGGGGATGGGT
>DATGXQ010000016.1:0-2621 GCA_035298905.1 Nostocaceae cyanobacterium
CACTTTGCCGCTTCATCCTCTTGGGTGGGGCAATTTTCTGTCTTGTTAGTAGAGGAATTGACAATTAACCAACACAATTTTTGTGTGAGAAAAGGCTGTCCACCAGTCCAATATAAAACTTCTTTTAATACTGTTTTTGGATTGCTAATTTCATTCATTAATCCTGTTAGCAAAGGTTCACTGTCTGCAATTTGAAATCCTTGTAATTCAATAGCTTTACCAATATTAAAAGGAGTAGAATAGTGTTTATCTCGGATTAAATCTGAAGGAGAAGCTACTCCCAACAAAGCAAATGCCAACCGCCTGTAAGCTGGCTTCATAGCTCGATTTTCATAACAGTGACGAATCAGTGCAAAAAATTCATCGGTAGAAAACTTCAAACCCAAAACATTATCAATTTCGTCAATGAAAATGACAATTTTTTGCTGAATCTGAGTTAATAATACCGTTTCGATAAATTCATTTAAGCACTGGATAGGAGATAAATCATCTCGTTCTCTTAACCAACTGCGCCGATTTATTTGGATCTGAAAACCGCTTACCAATTCCTGAATCATCCCCCCATACCATTGAGAAGCCGTAATTTGTTGGCTACCAATTCCGCTTAATTCTATTTCTGCACAAGCAAAACCTTGAGTCCGCAACTTATTCATCGTTCGTACTCGCAAGCTAGACTTCCCCATTTGTCTAGCGTTGAGAACGTAACAATATTCCAATGCTAATAACCCTTGGTACAGTTCAGTATCAGCCTGTCGTACCACATAAGTCGGCGCATCAGGCGGAAGACTACCACCTGGTTGATATTGATAGCTGGTGTTGAATTTAGCAAACACTGGTATTTTTTAGATGCTTGAAGCCTGTTTCAGTGTTAATTCTCCCATATTTATCGTTTTTTGTAATGCCTGAGTTTAACTGAATTTACCTGAATTGGTTTGCTCTACCTGAACTTTAATAGTCCTAAATTTAACTGAATTATTGAATTGAAAAGCCAAGCATACTTGAAATATGAAATTGCAAGTGTTGTTCATCTGATTCAAAGCTATGACACCCACCCAGCAATTTCATAACTGTTACAAAAGGATGTTGAGTTCTTATGACTAATTCTTTTTCGTTATTTGATGTCAGTTCCCTGTACCCCCAGGGCGAACGCATCTAAGGTATACTTAGTGACTACTGAAATCAAGAATCAACGAAAAAATCAGCATTTATCATTTGATTCACTTTCCAAACCTCTAAGCGATGCCTGCGGCAGGCTACGCCAACGTCTAAATTATTGTCAATAAGTATGGCTCAATGCGATTATTTTTGAGCTTATTGAGAATAGCCTAGCCTATTGACATGATGCGTCCGCCCTAGGGGTGTAGGCGTTGAGGGTGGATTTTTGGGGAGAAAATTTGCCCGTAACTCGAAAAATTCACAAATGGGGGTGAAAAAACGTCTAAAGAGTGTAAGCAGTTAGACTTTCCATAACCCACTTAATCTATCAATAATTTAGGAGTAATTATGTCTCAGCTTCATCTTCCTCAAGCCGGACCAACAAACGATTTAATATCACGCATGCAGTCTTCTTCTACAGGGGATATGTGTATTCGAAATTTCTGCCATGAGATAATACAACAGCCGAATATTGAAGTACCAAAGTCTATAATCAAAGAACTGCCACTCCAAAAATATTTAGATGATGCGAAGAGCCATGCACAGGACTACAACACAAACATCAATCCCAAAATGATCAAGGTGCTTACCGATATAAAAAACTACTCCACCAGGAATATCTATTATGGCGACAAGATAAGGGACGAATTGGAAATATGGGATAAGGATCCGCAAAATAAGAATGCAAAAGAAGAAGTTAAACGTTTATTGGAGAAATTAAGAACTTCGCTACAGAGGAACAGAGATCATGTTGATGAGGTTAGAAATAGCCTGATACGTTTTGAGAACAATCTTACTCAAGATGGATTGAATTTCAGTAATGCGGTGATTACATCGGAGAGAATTATACAGTCCGACACTGGGCGACTAGCTGACATAAAGACGGGAATTCAATCTTATGACGACAGTATAAGAAACTCTACCATAGCTATAGCGGGTAGTTCGTTTTTGGGCGCAGCAGGAGTAGTAACAATAGTTGTAGGGTTAGTTGCAGAACTTCCCTCTTTCTTAACTAGTACTAAAGTAGTGGTAGCAGGTGCGGTAATGGTTGTTGGAGGAGTTACAGGGATAGGAATTAGTACAGGTATTCTGATCGATAGCATAAATAGAAAAGCCGAGCTACTGAAAGAGGAAGCACAAATAGAAGGAGTGTTGCTTTTCCTACCGCACATAAACGTAACAATAGTTAATTTGGCAAGTTCCGCTAAGAGTGCAGCAATAGAGGTCAACAATATAGGCTCAACGTGGTCGCTAATATCTAACAAGATCAACTATGTGATATCATCAGTCGATGATGCCAGAAAACCTGACGAGTTGCCTGATGATATTCGGTTGGAGCTGGGTTTGGCAAAACAGCTATGGAATGATGTGGAAAGTACAGCCACAAAAGTGGAGAATACGCTCATTAATGTAAAGACATCCACATTGACAGATGAGAATGGTAAACTCATACCGTTCACGAGAGA
>DATGXQ010000017.1:0-22930 GCA_035298905.1 Nostocaceae cyanobacterium
GGCGGGGTATTGGGTATTGGGTATTGGGTATTGGGACTGTTCACATCTCATTTAGGATTACTATATATACAAAACTTACGCATAAAATCTAAAATTAATTTCTGATTGAATTCAATACAAATCTCCAAAAAGCTTATTTAGTAAGAGTTTTAGAGAAAAATAAAATTTGTGCATGAAGCATTTTTGTCGTGATGAATTCCTTTCTCAATGCTTTTTATGGCTCAATGGCTCAATTTTACAGTACAGTAATATTAATACTAAATAAATATAGGACTCCTATTTGATTATTGAACAAGACTCAGTACATACTGAAACCCTTCTTTCCTGTTAAGAGTTCCCCTTCGGTAAGGATTCAGAATCCAGAATCCAGAATCCAGAATAAGAGAGAATTGGAGAATCAAGCTAAATGATTTTGGACAAATATGACTAACCTCTATTCTTTGTATAATAACTACTCTGACTCCTGACTCCTGAATTCTTACCCCCTTCGGGTTCAGCAGTCGCTCATGGGGGAAACCCCCTTGGCGTTAGCCTCTCCCTTTGGGAGAAGACCGCGCTGCTTCACCTGTTCCCTCTTCCCTACCCACACAAATAAATTCAGAAATCAAACCGGATTACTATAGACTAAAAATAAATTGTAGAGACATTCCAGAGAACATCTCTACATAGTAAAAATTTACGATAAATTGAGGGGAAAAATTCTAACCGATAGGATAATTACCAGGATTAACCGCATGGACAAACTCACTACCGGAAAGCGGTCTACCTCTTTTATATGAGGCTTCTTCTGGTTTACCCCATCCTAGTTGTAAAATGATTTCTAGGAAATTGGTATTTTCCCATTTACAGAGTGTAGCCCATTCTGTTCTTTGGCCAATTCTTTCTACATCTATATTGAAAATTTGTTGATAATCTTTACCATTGTTAAAACTTAAATATAAATCCATGTCTGTTGTAACTGTATACCAAAATTCTAAAATGGAATTTTTGGCTGTTTTGATAATTTCTAAATCGCTAGGTAAGGCTATTAACTGAGTGTCTACCTCTGGATAATGCAGGGTTTGACCTTTAATTGTGATATCCTTCCAGACAATCCCAGAAACTTGGTTTTCTTGTTGATATGTGTGAATGGCTGATTTAAAATCTTGATAAGCAGTAAATTTCTGTAAGCCTTCAGTTGTGATAAACTGATCAATAACTGGATTGCCAGAGACAGTCACCTCTAACTTTAAACGCTCCCCTTTTAAGCAAGCTTGGCGCTCATTTGCTAAAATTGAAATTAGCTCTTGGGTAGTGTAAATCTTAGTCATTGGTCATTAGTTATTTAATCATTGGTCATCGGTCGGTTGTACTCTAATAGCTAATACATTGTCTTAATTTTTAATTTTTAATTTTTAATTTTTAATTACTTATATCCATTATCTCGTGACTAAATGAGAATTGCAGTATCAGAACCAACCAAAAATTAGGGTAGATCGTAGTGACCTACCCGTATATTTATTTACTTAACTCGCTGCTATATTCGTTATAGACACGACGCTTTAAGACTACAGATTCATTACGGGGTAGTAAATCAAACACTTCTCTAAATCTGTCGTCTATTTCTTCAAAGGGTACTTGTCCTTTTTTGTTTAAGACAACTTTTCCAGATTTGTCAAAAACTACCACTTGGGGAACTCCTCCAGAGTAATAGTATCCGGGTTCTGTGGTGTCGTAGCTGTCTTTTTGGGGAATGGTATCAACACTAACAGGGATGATTTCGGCAGCGCGTCCATAGTATGCTTGTACGTTAGAAATGACGATCGCATACTGTTTACAATCCTTGCTATCATCCACATAGAAAGCTAAGATTGCTGGTTTATGTTCAGCTAAAGCCTGTGCTAAAGTTTCCTTGGGGGGAATAAGAGAACCATTACCAGCAAACACTACAAAAATATTCCCTTCATATCTGTCATCTTTAATACCTGCAAAAGCTGGCTGTATACCTATTATGAATAGGCAAATAAGCAGCAATAGGCAGCTTGTAACTAACTTTTGATAGTTAGTAATTTTCTTAATTTGTAAAAAAAGCCACTTTATGCTATTCATTAACAGGAACCCGTGAAGCTAAAATTTTCTAGTTTGTTCTCAGTTTATGCTGAAGTTGGTCAAATAGGCTGGATATTGTATTTATACCGTTTTCCTAAAGTTAACTACAGATAGTAGACTCTCTCACGCGAAGATTCATCGGTAGCAGACATTTAAGAAATTGGTGTTATTTCCACATCCTACTTTTTTCAAGATAACGCTTTTGGGATTATCTCTCAAAAATTGGTGGAGTAATGATCAGGAATTACGATAGGGTGTATCATTGCCAGTGAGGATTTGCTAAACTGACAAGATTAAATTTGCCATCTATCAATAATTAGTTAGTAACTGCTGTGGGTAAGAGAATCGGACTGATAGACAGACTAAAACTAGGTTTAGCGGTATCAATAGCTAAAAGTATCACGTTTTTGGTGCGATCGCTGCGTCTTGGTGCTGCTAGTGTATTACCAGGGTCACTTGCTAGACGGATAGAACCCAAATTATTACAATTGTTGAGTCAGCAGGTGAAAAATGGGGTTATCATCATTGCGGGAACGAATGGTAAAACTACCACCTCCCTGTTATTAAAGACGATTTTAGAACGCAAGGGTTATAAAATCGCTCATAATTCTACTGGTGCAAATTTAGAAAATGGCCTAGCTACAGCTTTAATTGAAAGTACCAACTTGCTAGGTTCGCTAAATGTTGATTATGCGATTTTAGAAGTTGATGAAAATATTGTTCCCAAAGTTTTAACACCTCTACAACCAAAAATTATTCTCTGTTTGAATTTATTTCGTGACCAATTAGACCGCTACGGGGAAGTAGATACCATTAGCAAACGTTGGACAAAAGTCATATCCACACTTCCTGAAAATACCGTCGTCATTCCTAACGCCGATGACCCGACTTTATCACATTTAGGTCAACAATTACCGCAAAAAGTGGTATTTTTTGGTTTAAATGAACCAGAAAATTATTTAGAAGCTATCCCCCACGCTGTAGACTCCATTTATTGTCCCAGATGCGGACATTCTCTAGATTACAAAGGTGTTTATCTCTCCCATTTAGGAGACTTTACCTGTCCTAGTTGTGGTTTTACTAAGAGTCAACCAGCCTTAAATAGTGGCGAATGGTCACAAATTTTGGTAGGATTGTACAATAAATATAATACCTTAGCTGCTGCCACTGCTGCCCAAGAATTAGGAGTTGATGAAACCACAATTAGGGATACTATCAATAACTTTCAAGCAGCCTTTGGACGTGCAGAAGATTTGGTGATTGATGGAAAACGGGTAAGAATTCTATTATCTAAAAATCCCGTCGGAACTAATGAAACTATCCGCGTCGTCACCCAAAGTAATGATCAAACCACTTTGATAGTTTTGAACGATCGCACCCCTGATGGTACTGATGTATCATGGATTTGGGACGTAGACACAGAGAAGCTGGTAGAGAGAGGGGGAACTTTGGTAGTGAGTGGCGATCGCGTCTATGATATGGCCTTAAGATTGAGATATAGTCAAAAATCTACCCAAAGTAACATTAATCTCATAGTTGAGGAAGATTTAAAAGCAGCGATTTCCACAGCTTTAAAACATACACCCCCTAATGAAACCTTACATATTCTTCCCACTTATTCAGCAATGTTAGAAGTGCGAGAAGTATTAACCGGGAGGAAGATTTTGTAAATCACAAAGAGAGGGAACAGGGAACAGGGAACAGAGTAGAAAGTTTCTGATTAAATGCGATTAATTTTTTCTTGTAATCTGGCAAAAACTATCTCCCCATCTGTTACCTGTCCTCTAGAGATTTGTTCAGTACCGATAGCTATTTTTTGCCGTAATTCTTCTAGCTTGTGTTCTCTTTCTGCCAGTAATTGAATGGCTATATCAATTAATTCTTGAACATTGCTATATCCCTCTTTCATCACTTTCGATAACAGAAAATTTGAATCCTTTATTGGGTAATGGTTTTAGCGATTTATTAATATGAGGAAATATTTTAGGTATTTTGTTAGTAATACAACTGAAAGCTTGGCTGTATCTGGATTTAACAATGAGAAAATAATTTTCCTGATTTCCCCTTTGACGGAATAGGGGTAAAAACGATTTATGTTTATCTGGGGCTTAAAGAATTAATAAACGTTAATAATTCTTTTCTTTCATTTTCAATTTCTAATACTAAAGAATTGAATTTATTTTCATAATTCTGTCGTATTTTACCTGTGTAATCTCCTTGTTGAGGTGAAAAACCAGCCGCATTATCATACTGGATTCGATAAAATTCTGTTTTTAATGAAGAATATTGTCTAAAGTGATTTAATGATGAATCAATATGTTCCTTCATTGTCTCTTTTTCGTTTTTTAACATATTACAACCAGCTATAAAAGCTTCAATTGCATAACAATATGAATGTCTATCTATTTCTCTTCTTGTATTATTACCAATAAATATTGCACGAATAATTTTATTGACTTCGTACCATTTGATTTCTTCAGCTAATTCATCAAAATAACTATAAGCAGCTTCTAAATTATTAAGAATTCTATCTAAAACACTTTTTTTGTCAACACTTGATATATAATCTTTATCTAAAAGACGTAAAGCTGTTTTTATTTCGACATTTCCTATCTTTTTTAATAACTCTGATTCATCATCTTTCAATATTGAATAACCTGCTTTAGCTGCATTAAATACTTGATAAATGATTGTGGGATCCATAATTACTTTTTTAACTCTATTAAAGTTGATTACCATGAAATCCTAAATTTATCAAGATAGTTTTTGAGTTACAACGGATTCCTTTGTTATGAGGTACAGTCTAATCTTCTTGGTTTTTGACTTCTACCTTCTGTTTTCAAATAAAGTGTACCTCATTACGCTGGGAAGCACTGTAATTAATATAACATCTGACATGGTAGGGTCTAATTTTCCGCGTTTATTTGGGATATAGCTGGCGAATAGGGGGTAAAAACCCCCAACCAAGCGATAGAACAATATTGTTTACAGCAGATTGCAAGTTAATGAGGTACAAGCTGACAACCAAAATAGTATTTGATAGGCGTTTTTCACTCCTGCATTTTCCTCTACTGTAATTTTACCGCCGCACGTTGTAAAGGTAAAACCTCCTCCAAAGTCATTTCATGGTCAGCAGTGATATGACTCTTACAGCAAATGCTACTAAAATAAATTGGTTGACCAACAACTTCCGAAAAATGCTTTTCTAGCAATAAACGAGAAGTAATATCACCAATTAAATCAGCTAAATCTTGAGTTAATTGGTTGTCCTCTCGATGTACTATTCTAAACTTGAAATTGCTGTCCCCTACCAAAGCCTTAACATCAGCATCAAACCTATCTGCCTTCCCCTGAACATAAGCAAAAGCCTGTTCCTCTAAAAATTGCCAAGCTTCCGGGAAAATTTCTTTGATTTTCTCCAAATGATTTTCGGCTTGGTAAACTAATGTTGCAGTTTTACAATCCATAACTTAAACTATCTAATTGTACAAACACCCTGTTACTTTCTGTTACAACAACAGCAAAGTAAAATTGAAACTGAGCCAATTAAGAATTATTTGTAGAGATGTTGTCAAAAAACTGTTGCATACAATACTAAATAACTAAAACCATAAATAAATTTACCAGTAAATATCAATTTACGCTATGCTGACGCAACAAGTCAGAAGTTTAAATCTGCACTGGATGATCCGAGTACAGTGAGAAAAATTTATCAACTAGAGGTTTTATGAGTTCTGGACAGATGGAGATAATAATAGGCTGGTTATATCCTACCCTCATGAGTACCTATGGCGATCGCGGAAATGTGATCACTATCGATCGCCGCGCTCAGTGGAGGGGTTATAATGTCAAAATAGTCCCCCTAGACCAAAACGCCACAGCTGACGACATCAAATCAGTAGATGTCATCGTCGGGGGAGGCGCACAAGACCGCCAACAAGAAATCGTTATGCGCGACCTGCAAGGCGCAAAAGCCGACGCAATCAGAGATAAAATCGAAAATGGTACACCAGGAGTATTTACCTGTGGTTCACCCCAACTACTCGGTCATTATTACGAACCTGGTTTTGGTCAAAGAATCGAAGGACTGGGAATATTAGACCTAGTTTCCATCCATCCCGGTGAAAATACTAAACGCTGCATTGGTAATTTAGTGATAGAAGTTACCGCCTCCCGCCTAGCACAAGAACTAGAAGCCATGACCGGCACAAAACCCTACTTAGTCGGCTTTGAAAATCACGGAGGAAGGACAAAATTAGGAAAAGTAGAAGCCTTGGGAAGAGTAGTTTACGGCTTAGGAAATAATGGTGAAGATGGGACAGAAGGCGCGTTTTACAAAAATGCCATTGCTACCTATTCCCACGGGCCATTATTACCTAAAAATCCCTTTGTTGCCGACTGGTTAATTCAAACAGCATTAAAGTTGAAATATCAACAGGAAATCACCCTACAACCCTTCGATGACGAGTTAGCATTGCAAGCACGAGAAGCCATGTTTAAACGTCTAAAAGTAAGTGTTCCTTAACCGATTTTACAAGATGAGCGATCGCTTTCCGTGAACTGACAAGAATAGCGATCGTACTCCTCAATAAATAACCTCAGCTACAGATGTGGTGTTTCTGCTAGGATCAGAATTATCGATCGCAGTCTAATTTATTTTATGCAAGTCAAAGACTTAACCGTTGATGAACTCAAGCTACTAATTCAGGAAACTGTCACAGAAACGATTCAATCTTTGCTATTTGACCCTGATGCAGATCAACAACTAAAGCCAGAAATCAATCAACAATTACTAGATTTTTTAAAGCGTAATCAAGCGGGAAAGTAGAGAAATTTTTAACTCAATAAAAAACCCGTAAAATGTAAATTTGTACGGGTTATAGATAACTGAAAAATGAGTTTAGACTAAATCTTGAAAACACCCTAATGCTGGAAATGCAAATCACTACAGGCTAGGAGGTAAAATCACGGTATCAATTTTATGAATTACACCATTACTGCCTTGAATATCTGCCTGAATGACTTTAGCATCATTTACTTGTACGACACCATTATCAACTTTCACCGTAATTGGATCACCTTGTAAACTAGTGACTTGACCCGATGTTAAATTGCTGGAAAGTACCTTACCAGGAACAACATGATAAGTTAAAACTTTCACCAAAACTTCTTTATTTTCCGGTTGTAATAACTCCTTTAAAGCATCTTGCGGCAATTTAGCAAATGCCTCATCAGTGGGAGCAAAAATAGTAAAAGGTCCTTGTTTTTGCAAAACGTCTGTTAGTCCTGCGGCTTTCAAAGCTTTGACTAAAGTATTAAAAGAACCATTAGACTCTGCTAAAGCTACAAGATTTTTATTTGTAATTGTTCCGGTTGTGGGTGTTGTACGTCCGGGTTGACTGGGAATGACTGTTGGAGGTGGGGTGGTTGTATTGGTTGGAGTGTTAGTGGGTGCAATTTCACTAGGACGTTTTCCTCGGTTGTAGGGAGGTTCATTAAATATACTGGGGCTGGGGTTGACTCCTCCTCTATTTCTCCGATTTTGGGCTATATTCCCTAAAATTGGTTTAGTAGTTGTAGACTGAGAATTGCTGATAAATTGTTGATTGTAGTTCAAGTGAGGATTAAGCACTACTTCTGCTCTTGATGGTAAAGAAATCAAGAGGCTAACGCTACTTAATCCGGCAACTCCTAAAAATTTGGTCAATAATTTGCTGTAATTAGCCTTCATAAATTTTGCTTGTTGTATCGGTTAACAAGTTCTATAAAGACTTATAACATTTTGTTAATCACAAAATCCCACTTGCCAGAAAATAATCAATAATACTGTTTCTGTAGTCGGACTAAATATAGACAAAGAAAGGGCTGTAAAAGTTCCTATAGTGCAATACTCTAATTATATGGACAATGAGTTGACCATTGAGTGTCAACCATGAAAAGTCAAAGACCCTAACCAAAAATGACGATACTTCCATGTCTTTGAACTGAATTGTCTGTTTTCTAGCTCTATTCTCCAGCTAGTGATGATCTGATAAACTTAGCTGATATATTTTTGGGCTTTTACTGAAAAAACAATAAATAAATTAAATCTTAAATTCTGGCTAGATGTCAGCAACTGTAAGTTGATATAGCAATCCTAAATCATTTATGAACGCTACCTGTTAACAGTTCCCTGTTAAGAGTTCCCTTCTTTCCAAAAGTCAGTTCACAACTCAGATCGGATTGCTATAGAGAGAGTGGATTTATATACACGGAAGCAATGGTGGCGATGTGTTGAATACCAGATTGAATATAGACTGCTGTTGTTAGCCAATTGACTATACTGCCAAAAATTACGGTCAATTTCCCCGTTAAATCTGATAAATCAAAAACAAAATGTTGGTTTAAGTCGAAAAATTACTTAAACTAAAGATAGAATTATCAATAACGATAAATAAAGTAGTTACAGGGTTTCCAATATGTTGGAATTATATCAGTGGGAATTATCCCAATATTCAGAAAAAGTGCGTCTAATCCTTGATTACAAAGGCTTGGAGTATCGCAAAATCGAAGTAACACCAGGAATTGGCCAGTTAGAACTGTTTCGTCTGACTGGTCAAAAACAAGTACCTGTATTAAAGGATGGAAGTAGATATGTTGTCGATTCGACGGAAATTGCTAAGTATTTAGACTCGGAATATCCCGACCGTCCACTGATACCGACAGAACCCAAAAAACGCGCTCTCACTCTATTGATAGAAGATTGGGCGGATGAGTCAATCGGGATTAAGGGAAGAAAAGCAATATTTGCAGCGATCGCTCAAGATCCCAATTTCCGCAAATCTTTACTACCAAACTCTACCCCGGATGTATTTAAAAACGTGCTAGAAGGTGTACCCAGCGATTTATTTACCGCTTTGGGTTTTGGGGTGGGTTTTAGCCCAGATGTCGTCAGTTCCGCGATCGCCTCTTTAAAACAAGATTTAGAAATTGTCACCCAGTTGTTAGGCGATAATCCTTATTTAACAGGCGATGAGCCAACTTTAGCTGATTTAACCGTAGCTAGTTTGTCTATACTATTAAAATTCCCCGATGGGCCTTACCTGGATTTACCAGAATCCCTCAGAGGTAAAGGACTACCGATTTTTGCCGAAAACCCTGATTATGAACTCTTTTTTAATTGGCGCGATCGCCTGTATGCCCAATTCCGCAAACCTCTATCCGGTACAACTCCCCCAACCACAGGTGCGCCGGCTGTGATTCCCATCGAGTAGAGGAGATAAAGAGAGGGGAGACGCGGAGAGGGGAGAGGGGAGAATGAAGAGGAAAGAAGGGAGAGAAAATTTGGATTGTCTTTTTTCTCCGTGTCCCCACGTCAGAGCGTCAGAGCGTATATTCTCTGTTCCCAATCACTAATGACAACTGACCACTGAGTAATAACAAAACATGACATCGGGACAAACACCATTAGGTTCAGTTATTCAAGGTTCTTTAACTGGGGGTTTAGAAGTAAGACTACACCCAGATGTATCCGTGGAAGATATGCGGGTAGGTAAATTTCTGGTTGTTCAAGGGATGCGATCGCGCTTTTTCTGTATGCTCACAGATGTAGCATTAGGCGCAGCTAACGCCCGTATCACTGCCAGCCCCCCCAATTGGGAAGATACCTTTTTACGCGAAGTTTTAGCCGGTAGCGGCACTTATGGCACAATTAACCTCGCGCCAATGTTGATGTTTACCCCCGAATCAACAGAAACTGACTTCCCCACTAACGGTAAATCTCCTAACCCCTTTGTCCCCTCCTCCACTGGTTTAGCCTCCTTCCAACCCCAAACTAGCACCACAATGGAGCTACTACCAGTTAAAACCATCCCTAGCCACTTTAGCCAAGTCTACGAAGCCAGCGAAGAAGATTTTCGTCGGGTGTTTGGTTGGGAAGACGACCCCCAGCGCAAAAACTTCTCCATTGGCAAACCATTAGATATGGATGTCCCTGTCTGTATTGACCTCAACCGCTTTGTAGAACGCAGTAACGGCGTTTTCGGAAAATCGGGAACAGGTAAATCCTTCCTCACCCGTTTACTTTTAGCTGGGGTCATTCGCAAAAATGCGGCTGTCAACTTAATTTTTGACATGCACTCCGAGTATGGCTGGGAAGCAGTCGCCGAAGGGAAAAACGTTAACACCGTTAAAGGTTTAAAACAGTTATTTCCAGGTAAGGTTGAAGTTTATAGCCTAGACCCAGAATCCACCAAACGCCGGGGTGTCCGTGATGCCCATGACTTGTATTTGAGTTATGAGCAAATAGAAGTAGAAGATATTAAATTATGTAGTCGTGACTTGGGACTTTCCGACGCAGCCCTAGATAATGCCAACATTTTATATAGTGAATTTGGTAAATCTTGGATCATCCAGTTACTCAACATGAGTAATGAAGAAATCGAGATGTTTTGCGATGAAAAGCGCGGACACAAAGGCTCGATTATGGCATTACAGCGTAAACTATTTCGTTTAGATAGTTTGAAATATATGCGGGCAGTTTGTCCCCAAAACTATATTAATAAAATTTTACAATCCTTAGAAGCAGGAAAAAACGTAGTTGTAGAGTTTGGTACTCAATCTAATATGCTCTCTTATATGTTGGTGACAAACATGATCACCAGACGGATTCATGAGCATTATGTCAAAAAAGCCGATAAATTCCTACAGAGTAAAAATCCTCTAGACCGTCCTACCCCTCTGATGATTACCATCGAGGAAGCGCACCGTTTTCTTGACCCAGCCATAGTGCAAAGTACCATCTTTGGAACGATCGCCAGAGAACTGCGGAAATATTTCGTAACACTTCTGGTAGTTGATCAACGGCCATCTGGCATAGATAATGAAGTCATGTCCCAGATAGGTACTCGCATCACTGCCCTGCTTAACGACGAAAAAGACATCGATGCTATTTTTACGGGGGTTTCTGGTGCTGGTGGTTTGCGCTCAGTCCTAGCCAAACTAGATTCTAAACAGCAAGCCTTAATCTTGGGTCATGCTGTGCCAATGCCAGTAGTAGTACGTACACGTCCTTATGATTCAGTATTCTACGCGGAAATAGGCGACCCTGCCTGGGAAGAAAAATCAGATGCAGAAGTATTCGCCGCCGCAGAACTCGCTAAAGCTGATTTAGGTTTTTGAAGCAGGCAGGAGGAATAGAGGAGACACGGGGAGGGGAGAGGAAAGAAATATGTTTTTTATTCCCCAATCACCAGTCACCAGTCACCAATCACCAATCACCAAGTTCGGTTATCTCTCTAGCCGTAGGCAACAACAGAATAGTTGTTTGCGTCACTATAGGTATAGTCAAAATTTTCAGAAAGTTGAGAAAAATTTATTAAGCAGTTAAAACTCTTTATCCTATAATAGAAAGATTTGTCTGTTGCTGCTCTTTACTATCCGGTTACTTTGTCGTAAGATAAAAATAAAACTCATACTGACTTCGTGTTTACAGTCGTAGCCAGCGATTGAAGAAAGGAAGAATTCTTGAAAAAAACAAATTGCGCTTGTAAGAGATTTCAGATTTGAGGAAGGTGAAGGGAACGCAGCTAGAGGTAGCACAGCCTTGACAACAGATGTACATACTAACTGTTCATGGTAGCTGCCTACATTCTGTGATATTTGTACTACCCTTGCCAATCCTCCTTCATAGGAAAAAGAATCATTGTGTATAGGTAGTAGAGGATAACGCACCAATGCCTACAGTTAACACCCAGACTGAAAACATCAACACCAAGTTCACGGCTGATATGGTGCGAACCTATCTGCGGGAAATTGGTCGTGTACCATTATTAAGCCGTGAGCAAGAAATTGTTTACGGCAAGCAGGTACAACAAATGATGGTGCTTGTAGAAGCAAAAGAGGTTTTAGCGAAAGAGCTAGACCATGAGCCTAGTTTACCAGAGTGGGCTGCTTACGTTAACAAATCTGAAACAGAGATGAAGCAAGTTATTGCTCAAGGTAAACGAGCCAAACAAAAAATGATCGAGGCGAACTTACGCTTAGTAGTAGCCATTGCGAAAAAGTACCAGAAGCGCAACATGGAATTTTTGGATCTAATTCAAGAGGGAACTTTGGGATTAGAAAGAGGTGTAGAGAAATTTGATCCCACTAGAGGTTATAAGTTCTCTACCTATGCTTACTGGTGGATTCGCCAAGCCATTACACGAGCGATCGCTCAACAAGGGCGCACAATTCGCTTACCTATTCATATTACCGAGAAACTGAACAAAATCAAGAAAGTGCAACGGGAACTAGCCCAAAAATTAGGACGTTCTCCCACACCAGGAGAAATCGCCAAAGAACTAGAGCTAGAACCAGCGCAGATCCGCGAGTATCTAAACATGGCGCGTCAACCAGTTTCTTTAGATGTGCGCGTAGGTGACAATCAGGATACAGAACTGCAAGAAATGCTAGAAGATGAAGGCCCATCACCAGAGTATTACACCACTCAAGAATTCTTGCGCCAAGACCTGAACAACCTACTAGCAGAACTCACACCCCAACAGCGTGAAGTTTTAGCATTGCGCTTTGGGTTAGAAGACGGAAACGAAATGTCCCTGGCCAAAGTTGGTGAACGGTTAAATCTCAGCCGGGAACGTGTCCGCCAACTAGAGCATCAAGCACTCGCTCATTTACGTCGCCGTCGAGCCAATGTTAAAGAGTATGTTGCTAGTTAAAGAAATTGTTGCTGGCGACGCGCCTCCTCAAAATAGGGGGCGATTTTTTTGTCCGTTGTCAGTGGTCAATGGTCGGTTGTCAACATACAACTAAATTCATATTATAGAAAATTCATCAATATTCTCAAAATCTTTGAATCTTATGCGTAATAGATCAACTTGGCGTTGTAGATAGATATGTAGTCCGTCAGGCAATTTTAATTTTTGATGTCAGGTTTTTACTTTTAATAGCTATGACCGATATCACAATCTGACAACAATTGCCCAAAAATCAAAAATTTCGTATTGTTTCTCACTGAAACAAATTGTAAACAAATGCAAAACTTAATTAGCAAAACATAAACTCTGATTAGTACATTTTACTTTTCAGTTTTGCATCACCCAGCAGGATGATTCCATCGGGTGAAGACTCTATCAATCGAGCAATGTTATTGTCAAATTATCGACAAAAATCTCAGCAAAAAGGCGTTTTTTACTTATTTTTAACTGCGCTAAAAATATATAAAACCTTTGAGGGAATCTGTAATTACAGCCCTTTAGCTATGATTATTTAAGTAAGTCAGGAAAGAACTAGTTAGTTTTTTTACAGGAGAGAGCGGGTGCTTAACAACAATTCAAAATTTATTCCCCCCCGTCAGTTAAAACTTCCCATTGTTGGCTTACTTCTAACCTGCGGTATCTTAGGTGTAAGTATTGTCAGTGAACTGAATAAGACAGCAGACTCATCTACAGCATTAGCAGCTGATTTACCAATATCTAACAATCAAATAGTTATTGGTTCTCCATCTTCTGTTAGATCCAAACTGCGAGAAGTAAAAGCAGCAAGAATAGAAGCAAATGCTCAATCTCAATTAGTTGCTGCTAAAGCTGTTTCCGCAAATTACAAAAGATTACCAAACAATACAAATCAACCAACAGCAACACCTCTAGTAAATTTCCCAGAAAGAGACGGAGTTTATTTGTATGGACAGTCACCTCAACCCAATCAGTTAGGACAAGGTTATATTGTTTTTAACAAGCAAAATGGGAGAGTGACTGGTGCATTGTATATGCCTAATTCTGAGTTTAGTTGCTTTCAGGGGACGATCGCTAAATCAGGAGAACTAGCCATGACTGTTACCAGTTCACCTGGAGAAGTCGGGCCACTTGAGGTATCAACCGCTAGTAGAATTCCTCAAGTTCACAATGATGAAGCAACTACCTACGCTCATTCAGTAACATTACAAGATTATCATCGGCTTAATTCTATCAGTGCCAATGATAGAAATATTTTACAAATGTGTAATCAGTACTCCGGCGGAAATGAAAGCAAACTGGTTAAATAGATTTCTGATCAGAATTGGGAATAGGAAAAAGAAGAAGGAGAAAGGGATAAAAATTTAATTTATCCCTTCTCTTTTGTCTTTCTGCCATAGAAAAGATTAGTCGTAATATTGTCTAATCTCATCACCTTTGTAGAGACGTTTCATAAAACATCTTTACTCATATTTTGTTTTGTAAAGCTCAAAAATGACCAAATTCATAACTTTGGCCATTTTTAATTTTTAATTTTTAATTTTTAATTCCCCTAATACTCAATTCCAGGTTGAGCTTTAATTCCTTGGTCACGGAAAGGATGTTTAATTAATGTCATTTCTGTAACTAAATCAGCCTTTTCAATTAAAGCGGGTGGTGCGCCTCTCCCAGTAAGAATCACATGTTTTTCCGGTGGTTTTTGATCCAACCCAGCTAAGACCTGCTCAACTGTTAAATAACCCATCTTTAAAGCAATATTAATTTCATCCAATAGCACTAACTTAAATTCTGGGTTAAGAATAAATTCTAAAGACTTTTCCCAGGCTGCGGCGGCTTTGTCTAAATCTCTGTCGCGGTCTTGAGTTTCCCAGGTAAAACCTTCACCCATTGCATGAAATTCTAGCTGTTCTGGCCAATGACTAAAAGCTCTTTTTTCAGAAGGTTCCCACGCACCTTTAATAAATTGCACTATGGCCACTTTGTAACCATGTCCCAATGACCTTAACACCATTCCTAAAGCGGCGGTAGTTTTTCCCTTACCATGTCCAGTATTAACAATAATTAATCCTTTATCGGCTTTAGCTTCCGCAATGCGTTTATCTTGTATTTCCTTACGCCGTTGCATTTTTTTGCGGTACTGTTCATCATTCAGAGATGATGACATTACCTCGTCAATTAATCGTGAAATTTCTTTATCTTCGGAATTTATATCTTGTGGTGTGTCGCTTTTCATTAATCTGATGGGTAAATAACTGTGAAAAATTGTGATAATTTAGTCTGATGGTTTTATGTAGGCAATTTCTATCAGAATTGCATTAGTCAGAAAATGTTGATATAATAGCAGTTGAATAGTATTTGATACAGAACAAGTTCAAGCAATCCATAGCCTATGCTCAATCAACTTTAGGTTAGTGAATATTAATATTTTAAATAATTCAGTCAATTCCTTAAAGTATTCCAGATAGTAAAATCTTCAATTTTTATTAATTAGTCAAATAAACACCTTTAAAAGTGTTTAGCTTATAACATTTTTGCAGTTTTGACAATTCAATTAACAAACCAAATGCAGCGAATTAGAATTATACAGGGTGACATCACGAAAGTACAAGTAGAAGCAATAGTAAATGCTGCTAATGAAGCATTAATGCCTGGTAGCGGTGTGTGTGGGGCAATTCACAAAGCAGCAGGGGAGGGACTTTGGCAAGAATGCCAGCAGTTAAGAGGCTGTGAAACTGGTGCAGCTAAAATTACTAAAGGCTATAATCTTCCCGCCAAATGGGTAATTCATACTGTCGGACCTGTATGGAAAGGTGGATATTATGGTGAGGAAGAGTTACTAGCTAGTTGCTATCGCCAAAGTTTAAGGTTAGCAGAAGAATACCAAATCAAGAGTATTGCTTTTCCTGCCATTAGTACGGGAGTTTATCGGTTTCCCATCAAAAGAGCTTGTGAAATTGCGGTTACTGAAGTTAACAAGTTTTTACATGGGCATACCCTTCCAGAACGGGTGATTTTAGTTTGTTTTGGACAAGAAACTTATAGTTTGTATTGTCAAGTAGTGACAGAATTAGCCGAAAGCTAGATAACATTAAATTCGGCGTATTTACCATTTTGGAGTATCGGGGAAAATGTCAACCAGGGGTAAAAAGATTGCACCCGTTCCCATGTCTAATGATATTGGGGTAGTAGACTTAATCAACAATTACTTTACCGCTTACAATTCAGCGCGGTTGCGGGAAGCTTGTCAGTTACTGAGTCAAGATGTATTTACGGAAGGTGTAACAGTAGGGGTAAGTTTATCTGGTGCGATGACACCAGCCGGTTTTGGTGTTTCTGCACTTGCACCGTTAATTCGCAATGGCTTTATTGACTGGATGATTAGCACCGGTGCAAACTTGTACCATGATATGCATTATGGTTTGGGGTTTGAACTGTTTGCTGGTAGTCCGTTTTTAGATGATGTGAAGCTGCGGGAAGAGGGGACAATTAGAATTTATGACATCATCTTTGGCTATGATGTGCTGTTGGAAACCGATGCTTTTATCCGCAAGGTTCTCCAAGCAGAACCTTTTCAAAAGCGGATGGGAACGGCTGAGTTTCACTATTTGCTAGGTAAATATGTGCGGGAAGTAGAAAAACAGTTGGGTGTAAAACATTCCTGCTTGCTGGCAACGGCTTATGAATGTGGTGTACCTATTTACACTTCTTCACCTGGGGATAGTTCGATCGGTATGAATGTGGCAGCCTTGGCTTTGGAAGGGTCTAAACTGGTGTTAGATCCGGCTATTGACGTAAATGAAACCGCAGCCATAGCTTACGCAGCCAGGGAAGGAGAAGGAAGAAGTGCGGCATTGATTTTTGGTGGTGGTAGTCCGAAAAACTTTTTATTACAAACTCAACCGCAAATTCACGAGGTTTTGGGGTTAGAAGAAAGAGGACATGATTTCTTTATTCAGTTTACTGATGCACGTCCTGATACTGGTGGTTTATCTGGGGCGACTCCTTCCGAGGCGGTCAGCTGGGGTAAGATTGACCCAGAGGAGTTACCAAGTACCATTGTTTGTTACACAGATAGCACGATCGCTATTCCTTTGGTAACGGCTTATGTGTTAAATCAGTCGCAACCCCGTCCCTTAAAACGGTTGTATGATCAGCGAGAAGCATTGTTAGACAAATTGCAAAAAGATTACCTGGCAGCGAAAGATCAGCCAGCTGACATGAAGAATGATACTGAAGAAGTGGCGACTTATCCCTGTGGTACGCCCATTAAGAAATAATTAGGAATAGTGGAGAGTTGGAGACAGAATTAAGCTATAATTCCTCTCCTCTCCATTTATAACCATTTCTTGAGCTAAACTTTCTCATAAAGTTAAGAGAGTTGATAGAATTTATATAAAGTATTTGAGTGGGATCTTCTCTTCGTAAACTCCTGCGCTGGTAGAAATTACAACTCACTTAATTTACTTAACATCATGAACCGCGTTCTATCCACTGTTCTAGCGGGTTTGATAGCCACGGCAACTGCTTTTTCACCTTTAGAAAAGGCAGAAGCTCACCACCATCGCAGACCCCATCGACATGGCCATTATGGTCGTGTTTACTATCATCCAGTCAAGTATTATCGGCGTGTACATCGCCCACGTCGTTATAATCATTACTATTACCGTCATGGCCGTTACTATCGCTCTAATTACTACCAGAACCACAGATATCGTATCCGCAGACATCACTAAGATGATGGCCATGGGTACTAATTAATAGTTACACAATAACGGCGTTGTGCAGTGTTGATTCTGCCAACGCTGATAAAATAATTAATAATTAAAATATGATGCAACTCACTCAGGCGTAATTGTTCGTGGAAAACAATGAGCATGAGAATATGTTATTGCAAATTGCTAGAACTATTTTTCAACGCCGTCTTGTCAGTGCGATCGCTCTACCCAGTGTCTTGCTACTATTGTTTTCTGGGGTGTCACTCTGGCAAGTTAGTAACTTGCTGTCAGCGTTGCAATGGGTAGACCATACAAATCAGGTTATTTCTCAAGCCAACTATACCCAAAAGCTGTTGTTAGACTTGGAAACAGGAGCGCGGGGCTATATTTTGACAGGAGATGAAGAATTTCTGGAACCTTACCAAAAATCTCAACCCGTTATCAATCAGGCTTTTCAAGAATTAGGTCGTTTAGTTGCCGACAATCCTGCCCAGGTACAGCGAGTCAATCAGCTGTACTCCCGATATCAAGAATGGCATCGTCTCACTTCTTTAGCACTGGAACGTTATCGACAAGGTGAAGTACAACCTTTACCTGTTTTTAAGCTACGTAAGCGCAACATGGATCAGATCCGCAGCCAAATTGCCACTTTTATTAGTACGGAAGAAGAATTACGTGATCAACGTAGCCAAGTGGCTCGCTTGGCAACACAACAGGTAGTTGTTACTACTATTCTTTTAACTGTGGTAATTGGTGGTATTCTGGCGAATTTCATCAAGCTACAACTGATGAAAATGTCGCAAAGTTATGAGAATGCTTTAAGACAAGCGGCTGAAGAGACAGGAAATAGCCAACGTGTTGCCCAACGCTTGAGTCATTTACACGAAATTGATAAAGCGATTTTGTCTGCGGAATCTGATGTAAGTATTATTCAAAATGCATTAAAAAGCTTGTCTGAGTTGGTTAACTGTCAAAAAGCAGTGTTAATCTTGTTTGACTTTGAGACTAACACAGTACAGTTGCTTACAGACGATGCCGCTCAAAATATGACACTGCCGATTAATAATTGTGTTACTGCGACTGTTACCCAGCAAAAACAAACTTGTTTGATGAATGATATTGCTGAATGTAGGCAATTGACACTAATTTTAGAGCAATTCTTACAGGAAAAGCTGCGTAGTCGCCTAATAATCCCCATGCAGGTACAAGGGGAGTTAATAGGTGAAGTATGTTTAGCCGCAACTCAAGCTAAAAGTTTTGAAGTGGAAGCTCAAGAAATTGCTCAGGAGGTAGCAGAACAATTGGCGATCGCTATCCAACAATCTCGAATGCGCCAACAACTGCAAAAATATGCCGAAAAATTAGAGGAACGTGTTGAAGAAAGAACCACTCAGTTGCGAGAAGTCAATCGAGAGTTAGAAGGTTTTAGTTATTCTGTTTCTCACGATTTACGAGCGCCACTCCGTACTATGCAAGGCTTTTCCCAAGCTTTATTAGAAGACTATCAGGAGCAATTAGACCAAATTGGTCAAGATTATCTTCATTATATTGCGGAAGGGGCTATGCAAATGGATACACTAATCACTGAACTGCTGGCCTATAGTCGTCTTAGTCAAGCTCAAATCCCAATTCAACCCGTTGATTTAGAATTCGTAGTTACTGAAGCATTAAATCAATTCAGTAAGCAAATTCAGGAACAAGAAGCTACAGTTTTAATTGATCGACCTTTGCCTATGGTGATGGCTCATCGCTCTACCTTAGTGCAAGTTATGATTAACTTAATCAGTAATGCCATTAAGTTTGTCAAGCCAAATGTATCACCTTTTCTTAAGGTATACACTGAAGAATATACCCAAGAAGGAAAAAGTTGGATTAAATTATGGGTGATAGATCATGGAATTGGCATTGCTCCAGAACATCAAGAACGTATATTCCGTGTTTTTGAAAGACTACATGGAGTTGAAGTGTATGCTGGTACAGGTATTGGTTTAGCCACCGTTCGCAAAGGAATGGAGCGTATGGGCGGTTTTTGTGGAGTGGAATCGCAGCTTGGTGCAGGTAGTGGCTTCTGGATTGCTTTACCAAAAGCCTTCAGTATTTGAAAGTGATCAAAGTCTCCGCCTTAATTTTTGCGATCGTATTCTCCTTCTTAAGATGATCTAAGTCTCCCGATAGAAGACAACACGAGCAAAATAGAATACTATGACCTTTGGTGTATTTTAAAGGTGTATTTTAAACTATTTTAACTATTGACATTGCATTCAAGTTTGTCTCGGCATCACCAGCAGAACCTTAAATGTTCGTTGATGAACGTTTTGAGGAAATTTTAGGGAGCAGCAGCTTAATTGAGCAGTAACATACCAGCACAGGAAACAATTTTATTAGTAGAGGATGATCCTAGAGACGTTCTTCTTGTCCAAAGAGCCTTCCGTAAAGCTGGCATTACTAATGCACTACAAGTAGTGAATGATGGGGATGCAGCTGTACTTTATCTATCTGGACAAGAACCTTTTCATGAACGTAACTATTATCCTTTACCTGCCTTAGTCTTACTGGATCTAAAACTTCCCCGTCGTTCTGGTACAGAGGTCTTGATGTGGTTAAGACAGCAACCTGGACTCAAGCGGTTGCCTGTGGTAGTGCTAACAGCATCTCGTGAGTATGCTGATATAAATCAACTGTATGACTTGAGTGTAAATGCTTATATAACTAAGCCTGTGGCTTTTAATGATTTAGTAGAAATTGTCAAAATTGTGAATATACATTGGATGATTTTTACTGAAAAACCACAAGTTTCGCCTTTTTAAACAATTTTTTTAAAATTATTTATTACTCTCTAGATATTTTTTAATTCAATCTTTAAATTCCCGGATGGTGGCAACTAAATGTTACGCATTCTCCTGATTGATGATAATCCCCATGACCGCATGTTGGCTATACATGCACTAGAACGGGAATTTACTCAACTACAATTCCAGCAAGTTATTCAAGCAGAAGATTTAGAACAAGCATTATCAACAGGAGAATTTGATTTAGTAATTACTGACTATCAACTACGTTGGAGTGATGGCTTGGTGGTTTTGGAGGAAATTAAAAGCCATTATCCTGAAAAACCAATAGTCATGTTTACTAATAGTGGTAGCGAAGAAATTGCTGTAGCAGCCATGAAATCTGGTTTAGATGATTATGTGATTAAATCTCCCAATAGTTATATGCGTTTACCTTCAGCAGTGCATCTGGCACTAGAACGAGCTGAAACTAGATGCAAAGTAGCAAAGTTGGAAAAGCGTTTACAAACTTTGCTTAATCAATTAGAAGTGGGAGTTTATCGAATTACGGCAGAGGGGGATTTACTAGAAGGTAACACAGCATTTTTGAATTTGTTGGGTTTAAATCAGTTAAAGGAAATTCCTACAACTCATACACTAGAGTCTTATTTTTCTGCGGCAGACTATGCTGAACTGTTAAAAAAATTGCAGCAAAATGGAAATTTACGCGAGCGGGAAGTTACTTTAAAGCGTGTAGATGGTAGTGTGATTTGGGTGCGGATTAGTAAAACTATCAGTAATTTTAATGGCTTGATCATCATCGACGGAATTATTGAAGATATTACCGCTCGCAAACTAGCAGAAAAAGCTCTACAAGAAAGCGAAGTAAGATTTAGAAGACTATTTGAATCTAATATAATTGGTATTCTTTTCTGGAAATTAGATGGTACTGTTACTGATGCAAATAATGCTTATTTGCAGTTGTTGGGTTATTCCAGAGAGGAAATGTTAACAGGAAAGCTCAACTGGATAGAGGTCACAGCACCAGGAAGTCATGAGGTAGATCAACAGATCATTCAAGAACTCAAAGAATTTGGTGTTGCGACTCCTAGAGAAAAGTATTATATGCATCGAGCAGGTTATCGAGTGCCGGTGCTGGTCGGTTGTGTTTTAAGAGAAGGTTCTCAATCGGATGGTTTAGCTTTTGTGCTGGATTTAACTGAGCGCAAACAAGCGGAACAAGAGCGAGAAAAATTGCTAGAACGGGAAAAGGCAGCTAGAGCAGAAGCAGAAGCCGCTAACCGGGTGAAGGATGAATTTTTGGCTATTTTATCTCACGAGTTGCGATCGCCTCTCAATCCGATTTTAGGTTGGTCTAAGGTACTAACCAGTCATAGATTAGATGAAGCGAAGAGAAATGAAGCTTTAGGAATCATTGAGCGTAATGCCAAATTACAGGCACAATTGATTGAAGATTTACTAGATATTTCTCATATTTTAAGGGGTAAGCTGCACCTGAATGTTTCATCTGTAGATTTGCAAACTACAATTTTGGCTGCATTAGAAACTGTCCGATTAGCAGCAGAAGTTAAAGGAATTCAATTACATACTGTTTTTGCCCAACATGTTGGCTTAGTGTTAGGAGACCCCACCCGGTTACAACAAATCGTTTGGAATTTACTCTCGAATGCTGTTAAGTTTACACCTGTTAACGGTCGCGTAGAAATAAAGTTAAATCAGGTTGAGACACAAGCCCAAATCCAAGTTATTGACACAGGTCAAGGAATTAGCCCAGAATTTTTACCTTACATATTTGATTACTTTCGTCAAGAAGATAGCAAAACCACCAGAAAATTTGGTGGACTGGGATTAGGTCTAGCTATTGTCAAACATTTGGTAGAAATGCATGGTGGTACAGTTTGGGTAGATAGTCAAGGTACAGGAAAAGGAACGAGCTTTACTGTCAGGCTGCCATTAATTAAAACCCCATCACAAATACAACAGGAAACTGAGGAAATAACTAATAATTTAGAGTTAATTGGGTTGAAAATTTTAGTAGTTGATGATGAAATTGATTCTCGACAATTAGTTAGTTTTGTTCTCCAAGATGTGGGTGCAGAAGTAATAACAGCAACCTCAGCTTTAGAAGCAATTCCAGCTTTAATTAATCATAAACCAAATGCCTTGATATTAGATATTGGAATGCCAAATATAGACGGTTATATGTTATTACAACAAATCAGAACTCTACCACCAGAACAGGGAGGAAATGTTCCCGCGATCGCTCTTACGGCTTATGCAGGTGAATTGAATAAGCAACAAGCACTTGCAGCAGGTTTTCATACACATTTATCTAAGCCGGTTGAACCCAATGAATTAGTTTCTTTAATTGCCAACTTAATATCATCTAAAATTGTCAATTAGCAAGAGTATGGGTAATACCAATTCAAAATTCAAAATTCAAAATTCAAAATAGCCTTTGGCAAGGCTTCGCCAACAAAATTCAAAATGAAGAAGACCTGATTTGACAAGGGGTTGACGATTTATATCTGTTATACCAAATCCGGCCTTATTACCCCCCTTTCCTTGATTAGTCCGCGCAGGCGGACTTTGCTTGTATAGCCGCGACTTCTAGTCGTTAGGGCAA
>DATGXQ010000018.1:0-14931 GCA_035298905.1 Nostocaceae cyanobacterium
GGGACGATCGGCATGGAAATTTTACGCCAATGTCAACAACCTATCCACGCTATCTTTATCGCTATTGGTGGGGGTGGTTTAATCGCCGGTATTGGTGCTTACGTTAAACGCTTGCGTCCTGAAATCAAAATTATTGGTGTAGAACCTGTAGACGCAAATGCGATGTATCAATCTCTGCAAGCAGGTGAACGGGTGCGCTTATCCCAAGTCGGTTTATTTGCGGATGGGGTAGCTGTGCGGGAAGTGGGAGAAGAAACTTTTCGCTTGTGTCAGGAATATGTTGATGAGATTATTTTAGTCGATACTGATGATACTTGTGCAGCCATCAAAGATGTGTTTGAAGACACCCGTTCTATTTTAGAACCTGCGGGCGCTTTGGCTGTAGCTGGTGCAAAAGCTTATGCAGAACGAGAACAAATCCAAGGTGAAACTTTAATTGCAGTGGCTTGCGGCGCTAACATGAACTTCGATCGCTTGCGGTTTGTGGCAGAACGGGCAGAGTTTGGGGAACGCAGAGAAGCGATTTTTGCGGTCACGATTCCCGAAGAAAGGGGAAGTCTGCGCCAGTTTTGTGAATGTATCGATAAACGCAATTTGACAGAATTTAATTATCGCATTGCTGATGAGAAAATAGCCCATATTTTTGTCGGTGTGCAAATCGAAAACCGCGCTGATGCTGCCAAAATAGTAGCTAATTTCGAGGAACACGGTTTTAAAACTCTCGATTTGACGGATGATGAGTTAACTAAATTACATTTGCGGCACATGGTAGGCGGACATTCCCCCCTCGCTGACAATGAGTTGCTGTATCGGTTTGAGTTTCCCGAACGTCCCGGTGCTTTAATGAAGTTTGTTACTTCTATGTGTCCTGACTGGAATATTAGTTTATTTCACTACCGCAATAATGGTGCAGACTACGGCAGAATTGTAGTAGGAATGCAAGTTCCCCCCCATGAAATGGAGGAATGGCAAGCTTTTCTTGATACCTTGGGTTATCACTATTGGGATGAAAGCCAAAACCCAGCGTATAAATTGTTTTTAGGTTAATTCTCGGCTGGGTTTTCACATCCTTGTGTTGTATTCAAAGAGCGATCGCTCCGACTGGCGTTTCACCATCGCTCTTTTATCCTTTTTTAGCTAACAGTCACAATCATCATCATAGTAATCATCATCATCAAAATCATCAAAATCATCATCAACTAGCTCACAGTCATATTGTCCTTTAATCTCTTCGTTAAAAAACTGACCGATTGAATCTGCGTTGTGAAAATCTTCCCAAGTCTGTTGCTCGACTCCCGTATATTGGTAAACCGCACCGCTTTGAAACTCAACTTGTAAAATTTGGTCTTTGCTGTTGTAGCCGATCGCATAAGCCATAGAAGAACTTACGGGTAACATGGCGATCGGTTCTGGTGCTGGTGGTAAAGGTGCGGTTTCCGCAATCAGGTTATTTAATTGTTGCAATCCTTCAAAAGCTTGCACCGGTGCAGGAATCTCCATTAACTCTAGCTCATCACCTCGGTCGAGCAATAGCTGTAAATGTCCATCTTCATGTGCGATCGCTACCAAACTGCTCAAGTCCATCTTTGCTAGTTTCATGGCGGCTGTCCTACGGCGTTATTTCAAAATTAGCAATTATTAAAACCTTTATAGTACAAATATACCATAAAGGCTCTTGATTGTCAAGTGTATTTCTATAGATGTAGTTATACCAAATCCTGTTTTATTACCCCCCTTATAAATTAGTCTGCGTAGGCGGACTTAGCGGAAAGTGCCGCGACTTCCAGTCGTTAGGGCAAAAGTGGGTTTTCAAATGAGGATTTGGTATTAGCTCTTTTTCCTTGGCAGGAAATTCAGATTAAGCAGCAACCAAATTAGTTAACTGAATTTCACATTGTTGGAATATAAAATTAACAGCACTGAATAATTTATCTAATTCTTGAATTGTGTAATAAGTGCTATTTCTTGTAAAAGTGTCACTTTCTAGTTTGCCAAATTGCCATCTATCACCATTAGAAACTATGCCAAAAATCACTATTTTATTTTCTCCATTTAACTTTTGAGCGGCAATCATTTCCGCTAAACATTGCGCCCAACCCATCTCAAAGTTATCTTGTTTAGCTTCTACTAAGATAAAATATGGTTGATCAAAAACAATTTTACCTAAAGGAGAACGTCTGGCTAAAATATATTCAGGAAAGCCTGATAATTTTTCATCATAATTTAAAGCTTGATGACTCCAGAGAATAAAGTGATGGCGGTAGGTTTTCCAAACTTCCTTGAGAACAGGATAAATGAGATTTTCACAAATAGCAAATTCTGAATTATCAACGACAGCATCTTGCATCATTAATTCTAAATCTGCACGGAAATAATCAGAAATAGTAAAAGCAATTTCATTGATAAAATTGGCTGCGGTGTAGGTAACTTGAAATTCTTTGAGAACTTCACTGATGGTTTTAAAATTACTGAAAGCCATTTTTACCTCTTAAACATTGTCCTTGGGTTGCCGTTACTGGAAGGGAATAGGAAAAAATTACTTCTTCCTGATCCCCCTTATTTCTTCATCTTATTACCCAGAGATTTGCGCGGGAGTTTTTTCTGTGCTGGTTTGCAGATACCGATACAAACGATTTAAAGCATTGAGGTAAGCATAAGCAGCAGCGACAACGATATCTGTGTCCGATGCTTGTCCAGAAAAAATCCGGTCTTCATAGCCTAAGCGGACGTTGACAGTCCCTAGTGCGTCAATACCCCCAGTTACAGACTGCACAGAAAACTCTATTAGTTGATTGGGAATGGGTGCTAATTTATTAATGGCTTGATATACGGCATCTACGGGACCAGTTCCCACGGAAGCATCGGTAATAATTTTGCCTTCGGGGGTGACAAGGGTGATGGTTGCAGTGGGACGGGTACAGTCACCACAAATTACTTGTACGTGTTCTAGTTGAAAACCACTTTCTACTTTAATCTGAGTTTCATCACGAACGATCGCCTCTAAATCCCAATCGGACATTTCTTTTTTCTTGTCGGCTACTTCCTTAAATCGTTGGAAGGCTTTATTTAACTCTTCTTCAGCCAGTTCAAACCCTAATTCTTTTAATCTGGTGCGAAAAGCGTTTCTTCCCGAATGCTTACCCAAAACTATGCGATTTTCTGGTAAACCAATGGTGGAAGCTTCCATAATTTCATAAGTTTGACGATGTTTAATCACACCATCTTGATGGATTCCTGACTCATGAGCAAAAGCGTTTGCGCCGACAATGGCTTTATTCGGTTGTACCAACATGCCGGTGAGTTGGGAAACCAAAGTGGAGGTTTTGTAAATCTCTTGGGTTTTGATATTTGTCAGGGGTGCGTCTGAGTCTACCGCACGACCAAAATAAGGATTAAAGTAATGTTTCCGCACTTGTAGCGCCATCACAATTTCTTCTAGTGCGGCGTTTCCGGCACGTTCCCCAATGCCGTTAATTGTACATTCTACTTGACGGACACCGTTTTCGATGGCGGCTAAGGCGTTGGCTGTAGCTAGACCTAAATCATTTTGAGTATGCACAGACAAAATCACTTGGTCAATATTGGGGACGTGAGCGCGAATCCCTTGAATTAAATTACCCATTTCCTTGGGTGTGCAATAGCCGACGGTATCGGGAATATTAATTGTAGTTGCTCCAGAGGCGATCGCTCTCTCCAAAACTTGATAGAGAAATTCTGGATCTGAGCGGCTGGCATCCATAGGAGAAAATTCTACATCATCCACAAAGGATTTAGTGTAAGCCACCATTTCCTCAACAATACTTAATACTTCGCTGCGGGACTTATTCAACTGATATTTGAGATGAATATCCGAAGTTGAAATCATCGTGTGAATCCTGGGACGCGCCGCAGGTTTCAAAGCTTCCGCAGCTGCTTGAATATCTGGACGTAAGGCTCGCGCCAAACTGCAAATAACTATACTACTATCTCTGCCAACTTGCTCGGCAATGGTTTTAACAGCTTGGAAATCTCCCGGACTAGCCGCAGCAAAACCCGCTTCGATGATATCCACCCCCAGGAGTGCAAGTTGATGAGCGATCGCTAACTTCTCTTCTACATTCAGGGTCGCACCAGGCGATTGTTCCCCGTCCCGCAGGGTGGTATCGAAGATAATGATTCTGTCAGTTTGCTGGCTCATAACTTTACTCCATAGGGTTGGTTAATTTGTCTCTTTCCTCTCCAAACCCTTTCCTAGATTGGTTTGTAGAGATGTTTTATTAAATCGGCTGATCAGAGAGTTGATTAACTATCTTTGGATATTGTATACAATATGCGGGAGATTGTATACATTTTTTTGAATATTGGATACAATTTCAATATGAACTTAAACGACCTAGCCGCCAACATCCAACAACGCAGCACCCCCGACTTAATCGCCGACGCTTTACGGGAAGCGATTTTGCAGGGAATTTTTCAGGAAGGACAATCACTCAGACAAGATGAAATCGCCACCCAGTTTGGTGTGAGTCGCATTCCAGTTAGGGAAGCTTTGAAGCAGTTAGAAGCGGAAGGACTGGTAACACTCCATCTCAACAGGGGGGCAATAGTATCAGTTTTAACAGCAGCAGAATTACAGGAAATCTGCGAGATTAGGAGTGCTTTGGAAGTCAAAGCTATGCAACTGGCTTTACCTAAGTTACAAAAAGCACATTTAGAAAAAGCAGCAGAAATTTTAGCAGCCAGCGACAAAGCAACAGAAGCGGGAATGCTGGCCAAATTAAACTGGGAATTTCACGAAACATTGTATACTAGTGCTGAACGTCCGCGCTTACTGGGAATGATTAAGACACTGCACATAAATTGCGATCGCTATGTGCGAGTACAATTAACCCAGACAGATTATCAAGAAAAATCCCAAAAAGAGCATTATCAACTTTTAGCCGCTTGTCAACAGCAAGACGCAAAAGCAGCCGTTAGATTGCTAAAAAAACATATTGACAATGCAGGAGAACAGTTAGTTAATTATTTACAGCAGAAAACAAGAAGTTAAATGAAAATGATTTTATGTGATATTGCAACCCTTGTAGAGACGTTCCATGGAACTTCTCTACACCTCTAAATTATACTTTAGTTCAGCAACTTAGCCTAACTTTAAAATAGAACATTTCTCTAGAAAACTCGCTGCTTTCTTCTCAGCACTGGGGTCATTAATATGTGTAGGAGTTGGACGGATAACCCCGTTAAATAAATCATCTAAACCGTAGGGTGTAAAAAATTCCCATTCTTTTTCTACATTGAGACGTACACCCACAGCCGTAGCCGTATGCAACCAATTAGCAATTCCATCTTCTACACTAGAATAAATTCTGTTACCATTACGCCAACGTCCAAAACTAGCTTGATTTTTTACATCAAATTCAAATTGAGGAAATTGTGCTGTTAAAGTCGCTTTGGCTGATAATTCTTGGTCACGGTTTCCCAATTGGTCAAAAAAGGCAATATCATAATCTTTAATAAATAAATCACATTCTTGACCAAACAGCGATCGCCACACAGTATTCCTCACCGCACCACCAGCTAACCACCAATCAGGCAAATTTAACTCCGCTATAGCTGGTAAAACAGCACCGACAGGAGAATCAGTTAATATCATCTTTAGCGTGTGTTCATTCATATTTAATATAGGATTTTTCAACCAGATATTCAAAACTAGACTAGGTAAATTAAGCTGCATCAATTTTGTTTAATTTTTCAGGATTCTAAATCAAAAAATTTTACACTATATTTAATATCCAACAAATATAGCAATCCTAAATCATTTATGAACGCTACCTCTTCCCTGTTCCCTGTTCCCTGTTCCCTGTTCCCTTCTCTCCAAAAGTCAGTTCACAACTCAGATCGGATTGCTATATAACATAGTATAATCAACTTCATCTACCAAATAGCAAATTTTTACTTTTTAACTATGGACAGCTTATTTTCAACTCTAGAAGAACAATTGAAACCCGAATTACCCACTCTTACAGAAGCACAAAAACAATTACTGCAAGAAACCAAAATTGATGAAAATCAGCCTGGAACAATTCTCCAAGACTTCCAAGTCATGATTGATTACTTACAACAAAAAGCAATAGAAGTTAGTGGAGTTAATCACTTACTACCCTTAAAGATTGTATCAGAATTTAATTCTCGTTTAAGCAGACCAATTGATGTACAATTAAAACGTCCTGTACAGAAATCATATCCTTATATTAATGGACTTTATCTCTTATTGCGTTGCTCAGGTATCACTCAAATTAAAAAACAAGGTAAAAAGCAACTTCTCGTCTTAGATGAGGAAATTTTAGCATCTTGGTCAAATCTCAACCCCACAGAAAAATACTTTAATCTCTTGGAAACTTGGTTACTACAAGCAAACAGTGAAATTTTAGGCGAACAAAGAGACTCATTTAGTGATTTATTTAGATGTATTCAATTTTGGACTCGTGTACCAGATAAAGGTATCAAATTTGCCAAATATGAACACCAACAAGATATGAGTTACTTTCCAAGATTTTATAACATTGGCTTATTAGATTTATTTGGATTTATCACTATTAAAAATGGCAAAACAGCAGCAGGTAAAGGATGGCGTATTGCTAGTATACAACGCTTACCTTTTGGTGATGCCATATTAAAACTAATATATATATATGCCATTAAAGAAGAACTATCTATAGATGGAGATGCAGCAGATATAGAAGCAAATATAAGTTTGGGAAAATTACAACCTTATTTTCAAGAATATTTTCCTGAATGGCAAAATAATATAACTATCCCGCCGACAGAATTTATCGACGGAGTATATATCTTTAAGGTTTCTCTTGATAAAGCTTGGCGACGTATTTCCATACCAGCAAAACAAAAGCTCAGTCTATTAGCTGCTGTGATTCTTGATGCTTTTGATTTTGATAATGATCATTTATATGAATTTAGTTATAAAAGCCGATTTGGTAAAACTATCACAATTCACCATCCTTACACAGAAAGAACACCAATGGTTAATAAAGTCAAAATTGGTGATTTGAATTTACAAGCAGGTACAACTATGACTTATCTTTTTGATTTTGGTGATAATTGGAAGTTTAATGTGGAATTAGAAGCGATTGATCCACCTGATAGTAAAAACAAGAAAGCGAAAATTTTAGAAGTGCATGGAAAAGCACCGAAACAATATTATGATCAAGATGATGATTGGGACGAGAATGAAGAGGAATAGAAGCAGATGTGAGTTAAAGGAGGTATGAGGATTATGGACAATATTGGCAAGTTAATTTTTAGCTTGGGTGTAATTTTAGTAATAGTTGGTTTGGTGTTGTGGTTGTTTGCAGATAAGTTGGGATGGTTGGGTAATTTACCAGGAGATATTAAAATTGAACAGCCGGGATTTACTCTTTATTTTCCCTTAGCAACGATGTTAATTATCAGTATTGGTCTAAGTGCAGTGATGTGGTTGATAGGGGCAATTTCTCGATTATCTCAATGAAGGGAGAGATGAAAAAAAAAGGGGGATGAGGGAGGGATAATTTTCACTTTGTCCCATACCCCATACCCTACTTTACAAATAATCCTAATTGTTACAGCAAATTTCAGGTAAATGAGGTACAAATTTTTGGAACAAAGCTTTATGCCAAAAGTCTTTCACTCCTGTTCCCTGTTCCCTGTTCCCTGTTCCCTGCTGTATTACTTCTACTAATAGAGTTAATATGATTGAAGCTGTACTGCAACGATAATATATTAACCCGATGACACTATCCTTGATTAGTTGTTAAAAATAATAATCATTGGCTGTTTGGTAGCAAAGTTGGAAGGGAATATAGTAGGGAATTGTATAGTTTGATTTATTTGTGACTCATGACGTTCTAATGCTGCTTGAAAATTCTTTTTACTGACTTTTTCACCTAAAGCCTCAGAAAGTAGTTTCCATAACTTCGGCCCAACATCATGTTTTAAGTATTCAGCCGTATAACCATATGCTGCGGCAATTTGCTCATATTTGAGTCCCTTCCATGACTCCTTCAGTATTACTACTTCAATATCTTTTAAATGTCTTTTAGTGCTAGCAAAAACTACTGCATCTGCTACTTTTAAAGCTTCTTGACAGTTCATTGTCTCCATAGATATCCTGATAAATTACTAAATAGGCAGTGAATTGTTCTAAAAAAATGACGAATTTTAGCTATATTATTGCTATTTTTTAGTGTAGAAACGAGTAAAGTTTATATTTTCTATTTTCAGAATAAATAGGGTACAATTTCGCCATAACTACAGATTTTGATTTGAATTTTGATTTATCCATGGCAATATATCAGAGATATTTTGAGAATTTACGCAATCTAACTTAATTTCTTAATATTTTTTTACAAAGTCTAAGATGCTTGTAATGCAAAGCTTTTAGAATCAGATTTTTGAACAATAAAGTTGCTGATATCAACAATAAAGGTTTTTAGCTGGCTTGTAACCTTAACTTTTCTGAACTTTTACTAATTGGTCAAACTGTATTTAGTGATTTTGCTAGGTAAATCAAAATTTTCTAACTCCTTAACTTATCTACATCGACATTTCCCTGGAGATGGAGAAAACTATTACTATCAGTTGAAAAACAAAGTTCAAGCAACTGAAAAAACGCAAAATTAGGAGTTTAAACCATGAAAACTATCAATGCAAACAAAACCCCAGCACCAGCAATGAAAAAGTTCGTGATTCGTGAAGCAGAAACTTTAAAAACCACAGCACCTGCTTACTACGGTTATTGCTGCTGCATCTATTGCTAAGGTATCAACTATTTCGCACTACTTTCCAAGAACTGAAAAAACACAAAATTAGGAGTTTAAGACTATGAAAACCATCAATGCAAACAAAACCGCAGCACCAGCAATGAAAAAGTTCGTGATTCGTGAAGCAGAAACTTTAAAAACCACAGCACCTGCTTACTACGGTTATTGCTGCTGTATTTACTGCTAAGAAATCAACTATTTCTGACCGCTACTTTGGGTAGCGGTTTCTACTTACTTACTTGGGAAAAGATTCATGGGGTTGTATACAACTGATGCACTTGTGGCAGTTTATCCATTTACCAGACAATCAGAGGGTGAAGAAGTTGTGATTGGACATCCAGAAACAAATGTGTTTTTGGTGTTACCTTTTGATGCTGTGGAAATCTTGGATTACTTGGCAGTTGGTAAAACAGTAGGTGAGACAAAATTAATTTATCAAGAAAAGTATGGGGAAGTTCCTGATATTGAAGATTTGCTAACTTTTCTGCAAAACAAAGGTTTTGTCAAACCTTTATTATCATCTCAATCTGAACTATCACCTTCTTTAATTCAGTCTGCCTTTGTTCCTTCGTCTCCCCAAGTAACTAAGGTTCGTTATCATTTTACTAATTTTCCCCGATCGCTTGCCCAAAAAATTTTTAGTTTTCCCGTATTGTTGGGGTGCGGTGTGCTGATCAGTTTAGCACTAATGGCGATCGCATTTGACTCGGCCATTCTTCCTAGTTGGGATGCTTATCTCTTTCAAGAAGATATTACCCTGACAATTTTAGTTTTAACTGTTCTGGACAGTTGCAAACTATTTTTGCACGAAATGGCGCATTTAATAGCAGCTAGGGCTTTGGGAATTTCCTGTCGTTTGGGTATCAGTAACCGGATGTGGATACTGGTAGCGGAAACAGATATGACAGGGGTATGGAGTGTTCCTAGAAGTCAGCGTTATTTACCCTTTCTAGCTGGAGTGATTTTAGATGCGACATCAGCCGCAGTCTTAATTTTACTCTTTTTTAGTGCCAATAATCACTGGATTAGTTTAGACCCTTTAGTTGTTAAATTTGGTCGTGCTTTATTGCTGAATTACCTATTAGGTATACTTTGGCAGTGTTATTTCTATCTGCGTACTGATTTTTATTATGTTTTTGCCAACTTTTTTAATTGCAAAAACTTAATGAAAGATACAGAAGTTTTATTTTGTAATCAGTTAGCACGGGTAATTCCTTGGTTCCGCCGAATAGATCAATCACATATTCCTTTAGCTGAAAGGCGTGTTATTAGTTTTTATGCTGTTTTATGGTTAATAGGAAGAACAGCAGCAATGTCAGCATTAATTTTTATTTCCTTACCTTTAATTTGGCAATATTGGAAAAATCTGTTTACTATTTTGAGTACAGGTTATCAAGCCAACCCTTACAAATTTATTGATGCCTTATTGATAGTGTTCATTGTTGGTGTTCCCCAAGGCTTAGGTTTTGGGTTGTGGATACGTAGTTTTTTCAAAAATAACAAGAAGTAGGTAAATTTTTATGGATTTAGCAACTGGTAAAGTAATCGTTTTAGAAGCAAATGCTGGACAATCTCGCCGGGAGTATTTACAGCAAATATTGAATCAAGACGCATCAGCAAACACTTGGTTAGTGAGATGCGATCGCCATGAAGCAGGCCCTTGGTCTGGGTTAAATGAATTATTAATTAATTTGCTATCTCAAGTCCAGTCCATAGCACCAGATTTAATTACCAAACATGATTATGAATTGACCAGAGTTATGCCTGAGTGGCAAAAAATTATTGCTGTGAGATATCCTTGTTTAACTGATATCTCTCCCCAACAAGAACAAATTCGCAACTATCCCGCAGATAGGGCTTTTAGGATTATTCATGGTGTAATTAATTTTCTCTTAGAGTGGTTTGAAAAATCTCAAAGTTCCCGTTGGGTAATTGCGTGCGATCGCTTTGATTGTTCCGGCGGTTTAGTACGGATATTTTTTGGGGAATTAATGCGGCGTTGTCGTCAAAAAATAGATTTAACTTTAATAGTAGCTATATCGCCTGAATGTAATCAAAGTGATGTATTAGGTAAATTTAAACGTGAATATTTAGGAGAGCATCTTTGTCTCAATTTAACCGCAGATGAGACAGATATTTCTCAATCAGAGATAGCTGATTTAGCAGCAAAATTACAACGGCAATTAGAAGATGATTTAATTGAGCAAGAAACTCATTTACCTAAATTAATTAATTATTTACGACTGAGTAATCAACCAGCAGTAGCTTTGAAATATCAAATTAAAGCTGCTCATCTCTATACCCGTAGAGGTTTTTATGAAGATGCTTTGGAACATGCTCAACTTGCCTTTGCAGAATTAGAGCGCAATTATCCAGAAGATATAGATAGACTGTGGTCAGTTTCCGCAATTTTATATAGCTGCTATTTAGCATTAGATAAACCGACATTAGCCTTAGAAACTATCACTAATGCTATGCAAAAAACTGATAATCATCAGTTTTTGTCTCAAGGCTATTTTATGCTGGCAATGTTGTATATTCGGGCTTTACCAGGCAGAGATTTATCTCAAGCTGAAAAATATTTAGACCAGGGATTAGTAGAATTAGAACAAACCGATTTATCTGCTGAGTTTAAACTATTTCAAACTACCTTTAATCGGAATGGGATGGCATTAGTCCGCCATCGTCAAGGTCAACCCCAAGCTGCTATTGAAATCTGCGAATGGTGCTATCAACAAGTTAATGCTGTTATTCAACCAGACCAGCATTTACTCTATCGCTCAGTTTTACTATTTAACATTGCTCAAGTATATGATTTCACTGGCAATTTTAGCCAAGCATTGGAGTATTTAACAGACGCGATCGCTATTGACCCCAATTACTCAGAATATCATAATTTACGGGGTAATATTCACTTTAAATTAGGTAATTTAGCAGATGCTTTAACTGATTATCAAAGAGCAATTGAATTAAGCGCACCTTATCCAGAAGTTTGGGCTAATATTGGTCAGTGTCACCGCTATACAGGCAATTTACCAGCAGCAATAGAGGCTTATTCTATCGCTTTGGATTTGCAAAATAATCAATTTTCTATCTTAGTAGCTCGCGCTCAAGTGTTAGAAATGGTAGGACAATTAGAAGCGGCTTTATCCGATTATAATCAAGCATTGAGTTTAGATGCTAATCAACCATTAGTTTTAGCAAATAGAGCCATTTTACTGTATGAACTTGGAGAAATAGCGGCAGCTGTGGCAGACTTAAATCAGGCGATCGCTCTTGAACCAGAAAATGCCGACTTATATCAAAATCGGGCTATTGCCTGTATTGCTAACGGTGACATCGATACCGCAGTGCGTGATTTGCAGACATACTTAAACTTACGTCCTGATGCAGACGATCGCCAAGATGTAGAAAACCAACTGGTAAGCTACCTGGAAATTCTACAGAAACAATAGTTAGTTTGTATACTTGAGGCTATAGAGCGATCGCTCCGTGAAATAGGCGATCGCTTTCCATTTGCACCAGCCATTTTAGCATCAATTACCTATCTCTTCCGCCTTTTAACCCAACCTAAAGCAGTAAATATAAACGTACCAAATAAACCGAAAATTGAACTTGCTTCAGGCACGGGCTTTGTTTTACTAATGACAGTGACATTTTCATCCAGTGCATCACCTGAATTATTGATATATTCTAAAGCTCCTTGATTATTGAGTGCATAACCCTGTAAAAACAAAGCACTCCAACGCGCAATAGTTTCAATTGATTCAGCTTGGGATAAAGTAGGATTATTTCTATCTGTTCTAGCACCAGCAGGATTATTAACATTAGTAATACCATAATGGTTAACACCATTAATAGTAATTAAAGCTTTAGGAGCTTCTTGAATTAAATCGTAACTTTGTTGAGCAGATTGTAAAGGAATTGAACCGTCTATATTTCCATGTAATAAAGCAATGGGAATATTGTTATTTTTAATCGGGATAAATTGCCCTGTTCCTACATTTATACTTGTACCAAAAAATGCTGCTGCTCGTAATTGTGGAGGCAGTTGAAATTGTCCTTCACAGACTGGATAAATGCAGGAATTATCAATGGCAGTTAGTCCAACTGAACCACCAAAAGAGTGGCCAAGTAACACTAAATTATCTGTGTCTAGAGTACCAGCGATCGGCGAATTAGGATTTGAGTTTTCTGACACCATAAAAGCCAAAACATCGTTAATTTGTGATGCCTCTGGTAATAAACCAGTAAAGCCAAAAGCCGGCAAAGTACGAATCCTTCTAGGGACAACCACCGTAAACCCATAACTAGCTACAATACTGGCATATTGAGAATATTGTGATGTTTCTACACGAGAACCCGGTAAAAATAGTGCAATTGGATACTTTTGCTGACTAACACCAGTAGGAAAATAGATGTCTGCTGAATCTCCATTATTTGTAACAATAGTGTTGTAGCTATTTACAGTGGGAAATAAAGGAGATGGGCTAAAACCATTGGCCAAAGCAGCTTCTCCACTAACTAAACATACAAATGAGCTTCCTGCTGCTAGTAAAAAATATTTATTCATAATTAAAAAATTATCTATCTACCCTGGTAACTATACTTAAGTAACCTACACCTGTCAAGTATTACCGTTAGTAGCGTAACAATCTACAGCGTCTTTCATATTAGTGAGGTACAGTATTTTATCGCCAACCCTGTAGGGGCGGGGTCTCCCCGCCCTCAAGTTTATTGCATCCACACGAAAAACGCTATATGTAGATTATTGGGCGTTGCTGATTTTTGGGATGAAAACAATTTTGCATACATTCAACACCCTTATATGAACGTTAGGGAAAGTCTCTACACTCAAAAAACATCCCGCACTTATGCAACACCGAAAACCCTACTGGACGGGTCTAAAAATCTCAATTTATCCTGCAAATATGCAACACTATAAGTAAAAACTATAACTATTATTACTTATTTATATAAAATTTTGTATTTTCTGGTACAGATTCAAAGGATATTTTGACCACTTTTTGTCATAAACTTATGACATTTGGTAGTAATCAAACTTTTTCAATCAATGGATTTGAATTTCTTACTGCTAGAAATGCCGCTCTATGGCTTCAACATTCTGTTCATTAAATGGGGATTTAAGCTGATAACTATAATCTAAAATTCCCTGAACAGAATTTAGGTAGTTTTTAGCTAATTTGCTGACTAAAGATTTAGTTAAGGCAGCAAATATAGGCAATATTTTTGTGTTGAGGACTGTCGGTTGTAGTTGCTTTGGAGAATTATGAAAGGTTATTTACCCAAAGGGCGGATTTATTCAAACCGTTTAGCCAGATTGAGTTATCAGATTGTTCAGAGAAAATGGAAAAACTACTGTCTAAAAATACGAGCAAATGGGCGTTCATGCGATTTACATAGACCCCACCACAGACACATTTTTTGGAGTTGGTGCGGTAGTTTTATTGGAATAGCAATAACGGCTTACCTTTCTGTAAAAACTAATTCTCCTTTGCTGATGGCTCCTCTTGGTGCTACTAGCGTCTTAATCTTTGGTATCCCTGACAGTCCTTTAGCCCAACCCCGAAATGTAATTGGTGGTAATCTTGTGGCAGCATTAGTTAGCCTAACTATTTTGCATATTTTCGGTTCAGAACCTTGGGCCATGGGAATGGCTGTAGCTACTACCATCGGTATGATGCAACTCACTGCAACCTTACATCCTCCTTCGGGAGCAGTGGCATTAGTTGTAATGATGACAAAAGCATCCTGGCAATTTCTTTTCACCCCTGCCTTAGAAGGTTCAATAATTTTGGTACTGTGTGCCGTGGTATTCAATAATCTGGCACGGGAGAGAACATATCCCAAGTATTGGTTCTAACCGTCAGTGTTATAAATTGTTGCTCCCTTGGTGGTATGAATTGAGATTTTTGATTTGTGCGGCAGTGATCATGGGTAACTATGGTGTAGGGTCATCAGTGTAAACTTAAGCCCTAACGAATAGAATTCGTGGCTATACAGGCCAAGTCCGCCTACGCGGACTAATGAAAAATCAAGGTTTTCAAACCCACGCAGGTGGCCTTCCCTACGGGAAGCCGCTACGCGTCTTGCCTGTGTAGACGCGGTTTCTAAC
>DATGXQ010000019.1:0-15054 GCA_035298905.1 Nostocaceae cyanobacterium
ACAGAACTTTCAGCAAAATTCAATATTTAAAACTCAAAATTACAGCAGGGAACAGGGAACAGGGAACAGGAATGAAAGTCTCTTGGTATATAGTTTTGTGCTTAAATTTTGTACTTCATTCACCTGCAATCTGCTGTAAGAAGTTTAGTTGAATGCTTGTAGTTGTGTAATCCATAAATAGAAAATAGAGGGAGCATCCCATTTTGGAAAAAGCACCAGGCGATTGGAAATCGCGGCTACACAAGCGAAGTCCGCCTGCGCGGACTGTATATAGCCTGCGGAGGCAGGCTTTGTTTGTATAGCCCCAGACTTCTAGTCTGAGGGTATTCTTCTCGAAATGCCAATATTTTCATCAATTTTTTTTGAAAAGAATATAAAAAACTGCTTTCTGTTCCTTGTTCTTCCTAACCTCATAAATAGCTAGTAATTATCCCATGCAAATCGGTAAAACCATCTACCAGCAAATCAAAAATATCATTCCTTCAATATTTGGGATTGTTATTTTGTTGATAATTTGGCACTTATTGAGTCTCAGACCTGATACAACTTTACCTTCTCCCATTACAGTAATTAATCAAACTTGGGATTTAATTAAAGATCCATTCTTTAATAAAGGAGGAGTTAATAAAGGATTCTTTTGGCTCATTCTAGCCAGTCTACAAAGAATTGTTGTCGGTTATTTACTAGCGATAATTGTCGGCATTCCCCTTGGCTTGATTATCAGTTTAAATAGCTTTTTCAGACAAGCATTTGACCCGATCATGCAAATGTTACGTCCTGTTGCCCCTCTAGCTTGGCTACCCCTGGCACAAGCAATATTTTTAAAACCCAATCCTTCAGCCATTTTCGTAATTTTTATTACTGCTATTTGGCCAATCATTATGAATACAAATTTGGGTGTACAGCTTGTATCTAAAGATTATATCAATGTTTCTAAATTAATAGGATTGTCACCACTTGAACACTTTTTTAAAATTCTTCTTCCTGCAACATTACCTCACATATTTACAGGACTGAGAATTGCTATCGGTTTATCTTGGTTAGCAGTAGTAGCAGCAGAAATGTTACTATCTGATGATGGCATTGGCTTTTTTATCGTCAATGCTTACAATGATGCAAACATCCACGAAATTATCTTAGCAATCATTTATTTGGGAATAATAGGGATAATTCTCGACAAAATTATGGCTTATATCTCCACGAAAATTACACCGCAAGAATAAAAAAGTAAATTCAATAATTTTAAAAAATGTTAAAAAATTTAATGAGATATCTTAGGGTAAAGTACGTAAAACTTAGTTTATGGCTTTAATACTATGTCTAGCTTGATCAAGATTCAGGATGTAGGAAAAGAATATATTCTCCAGAATGGGAATAAAAATATTATTCTCAAGAATATTAACTTGCAAATAGAACCAGGTAGTTTTGTATCTCTTATCGGTCATTCTGGCTGTGGTAAGTCTACACTGTTAAATATTGTATCTGGGTTAGAAAAAGCGACACAAGGCAGCGTGCGAGTAGATGGTCAGTTAGTGACAAAACCCGATCGCGATCGCATGGTGGTATTTCAAAATTATTCCCTCTTACCTTGGCTGACAGCTTGGGATAATGTGGCTTTATTTGTTAACAAAGCCATGCCCCATAAATCAAAAAAAGAACGTCGTCAGATCATTAGCTCTCATCTAGAAATAGTAGGCTTAAAAGATGCTGCACACAAGAAACCAAAAGAACTTTCTGGAGGGATGAAACAAAGAGTAGCCTTAGCCCGTGCTTTAGCTATTCAGCCTAAGTTACTCTTACTAGATGAACCATTTGGAGCATTAGACGCATTAACTCGTAGTTCTTTACAAATCGAGTTAATGAGAATCTGTGAAATGTTTCATATCACAACTATGATGGTAACTCATGATGTAGATGAAGCACTTTTACTTTCAGATCAAGTAGTGATGTTGAAAAATGGCCCAGCAGCAACTATTGGTAAAGTTCTAGATGTAAATTTTCCGCATCCTCGTTCTGTGGATATTATCGATGACCCAAATTATCATGACTTGCGTCATCAATTAATAGAATTTTTACACAACGAGGAAAAAGCTAAATATCAACAACTAGCAGTATAAACAATAATTTTCATTACCCAAAATATGCCCAAGCTTGATAGACGGAAATTTATTGCCTCTGCTGGTGCTGCTGTCCTAGCTCACACCCTCACATCTAGTAAAAGTTCTAGTGTTAATGCTACTCAAATCAATCAAAATGCCTATGTTTCTAACGGTGATATTCCAGAAGTAAAAACTGTCACTTTAGGATTTGTTCCTGTTGTCAGTTGCTGTCCTTTAATCATTGCCAAAGCGAAAGGATTTTTTGATAAATATGGGATGCCTAATGTCCAAATCAAAAGAATTCCTTCTTGGTCTGTATTGCGGGATCAATTAATGTTAGGTGGTGCTGATGATGGTGTAGATGGAGCGCATCTACTTTTTCCTATGGCTTATTTACTAGCGACGGGAGAAATTAGCTATGGGCGCAAAATTCCTATGTACATTTTGGCTAGATTAAATCTCAATGGGCAAGGAATATCTTTAACTAATACTTATCAAAATTTAAAGTTGAGTTTAGATAGTTCTCCGCTCAAATCAATTTTTGCTCAAAAAACTCAAGCCGGAGAAACTGTACGTTGTGCCGTTCCTTATCGCCGAGTTACAGGCGATTTTTTTATGCGTTGGTGGTTAGCTTATGGAGGCATTGATCCAGATCGAGATACATCAATTGTTGTTATGCCACCCCCGCAGATGGTAGCTAATATGCGTAGTGGCAGTATGGAGGCTTTTTCTTGTGTTGATCCTTGGCATGAAAGATTAATTAGTCAAAAATTGGGATATTCACCTATAACGACTGGTGAATTATGGAGTAATCACCCAGAAAAAGCCTTAACTGTTCGTGCTGAATGGGTAGATAAATATCCCAAAGCTGCCAAAGCCGTTTTAGCCGCAGTGATGGAAGCGCAAATGTGGTGCGATCGCCCCGAAAATAAACAAGAACTTGTACAAATTGTTTCACAGCGACAATGGATTGGTGCAAAACCCGAATTGATGAAAAATCGTTTAATAGGTAAGTTTGATTATGGGAATGGACGTGTAGTAGAAAATAGTCCCCATGCTATTAAGTATTGGCGTGAGTTTGCCTCTTATCCTTTTAAAAGTCATGATTTATGGTTCTTTATTGAAGATATGCGTTGGGGTTATCGTTCACCTGAGTTTGATGCTAAACTAGTCATTGATACAGTGAACCGTGAAGATTTATGGCGGGAAACCGCTAAATTTATTGGTCAGGAAGCTGCCATTCCCCCTAGTACATCACGAGGAATAGAAAAATTTTTTAATGGCTTGACATTTGACCCAGAAAATCCTCAGATTTATCTTAATTCTCCCAAAATTAGGACTGTTTGAGTAGGTTGAATTTTGATTAAATAAGAACCACAAATTAACCATGAGTAATTTTATTAAAGGATATCTTTCTAGCTTAATCGACCCCAAGTTCTTACCAACAGGTGTAAGAGTGGCTTTAGTAGTTGGTTCGATTTTATTTGCTATCAATCACGGTAGTGCTTTAGTCAGTGGTCACATGAACCGCGAGCGCTGGACTTCTGGTTTACTTACTTATCTAGTTCCTTATCTAGTCAGTGTTTATGGTCAATATGTAAGTCATTATAGACACAAAACTAATTAAACTATAGTAATCGGATTGCTATATTAAAATTTATCAAATAAATTAAGCTGCTTTTAAGTTTGCAAAAATCATAAACAAACCACAATATTTATAACTGCATTATCATACAATCTGTTTGTAGGGATGCATTCATCCTGCTCTTACAAATATTGCACTCAAGCTAAAACTGTAGTAATTCCTAAGAATATTAGTTTGCATCTCAGAAAAATTAACAATAATTAACATTGTAAATGCGTGAAAATGAAATTTAACCACGTCTCAAAGGTTGACATTTTTGACAGAGTTAAAGAATTATCTTAGGGAACCCGGATAATATTTTCAGAGGAAACTATGCACACAGTGATTCTTGTCCTGGTTGAAGTCCTGATTGTAATTGGGCTGTCACGATTAGTAGGATTAGCGTTTAAATCAATTAAGCAACCGCTCGTAATTGGTGAAATTGTGGCAGGAATAATGCTAGGACCGTCATTATTTGGTTTCTTGGCTCCAGATTTAGCTGCTACTCTGTTTCCCGCCGAAACTTTACCATTTTTGAATGTTTTATCTCAGGTGGGACTAATATTTTTTATGTTTCTAATTGGTCTGGAGTTAAATCCTAAATATTTAAGTGGTCAGTTAGAAATAGCAATTCTCACATCTCACGTAAGTATATTAGCTCCTTTTTCCTTGGGAACAATCTTAGCTTTGCTGCTGTATCCTCTTGTTTCCAATGCTAGTGTTTCTTTTACTGCTTTTGCTTTATTTTTGGGAGCAGCGATGTCAATTACAGCTTTTCCTGTGTTGGCACGAATTATTACCGAAAATAACTTACAAGGAACTCGCTTAGGGACATTAGCGTTAACTTGTGCGGCAGTAGATGATGTGACAGCCTGGTGTTTGTTAGCTATGGCGATCGCTGTTGCTCGTCATGGTAGTATCGACAAGTACGCCATCCTCACAATCATTGAAAGCTTACTCTATATCGGCTTTATGTTCACTGTCGGGCGTTGGTTTCTGAAACGCCTAGCTACTCATTATCGTCGCGCCGGCAGGTTAAGCCAATTCCTCTTAGCTTTAATTTACATAGGGGTTGTAGGTTCAGCACTCATTACAGAATTAATCGGCATTCATTTAATTTTTGGGGCATTTTTATTAGGTGCAGCCATGCCCAAACATGCTGATTTAGTGAGGGAATTGGCAGTAAAAACCGAAGATTTCGTTTTAATCTTTCTGTTACCTGTGTTTTTTGCCAGCAGTGGGTTACGGACACAGATTGGTTTATTAAATCGCCCGGAATTGTGGCTATTATGTGCCTTGGTGTTAGGAGTAGCGATCGCTGGTAAATATATCGGTACTTATGTTGCAGCCCGCGTCAGTGGCATTAATCGCCGGGAAGCCTCAGCACTAGGTTGGTTAATGAATACTCGTGGTTTAACAGAGTTAATTGTTTTAAATATTGGCTTAGATTTGGGTGTGGTTTCTCCTTTGTTGTTTACCATGTTGGTAATTATGGCACTGGTAACAACTTTTATGACTTCACCTCTACTAGAGTGGACCTATCCCAAACATCTAATTAAATTGGATGTAGTTGAACCAGAACCAGAAGTAGAACCAGCAATAGTTACTAGCGATCACAGTGAAGCGCAAATTCAGCCCTATCGAATTTTAGTTCCTGTGGCTAACCCTAGTACACAAAAAGGTTTGTTACAGTTAGCAGTAGCGATCGCTCTCAACAACAAACAACCTGCGGTGATTAATCCTCTCAGTTTGATTGAGTTAGAAGAAGACTATGCCTTTGAGAGTACCCCAGTAGAAGCTAATCGCTTAATTATTGAACGTCGTCAAGAATTAGAAGAATTAATTAATACCCTAGAACCACCCCTGACACGTTCTTCTGTGCATCCCATTGTGCGAATTTCTAATAATGTAGCCAGAGAAACCGCAGAAATCGCCAAAATTGAACAACCAGACTTAATTCTTGTGGGTTGGCATCGTCCAGCTTTCAGTAATAACCGTTTGGGGGGAAGAGTCGGACAAATTCTCACCACTGCACCTGTAGATGTGGCAGTGTATATAGATAGAGGGAGCGATCGCCTAGAAAGTTTACTCGTTCCCTATTCTGCCAACATTCATGATGATTTAGCTTTAATTTTAGCCGTGCGCTTGTTAATGAATCGTGACACTTGTATGTTACAGGTTTTACAGGTGTTGACAGGTCAGACAATGCAAGAGGAATTAAGCTATGAGTTACAGGTAATAATTAATAAATTAGCTCCTCATGTACGCGATCGCATAGAAATTAAAACAGTTACAGCTTCAGAACCAATGCCTGTCGTAGTTGCAGCATCAGAAAATGTTGACTTAACTATTGCTGGTACGAGTCGCGCATGGGGAATTGAAAAGCAAACTTTAGGAAGATATACAGATCAATTAGCAATTCAATGTCGTTCTTCACTACTTATTACCCGCCGTTATAGTCAAGTTACATCTCATCTTACCTCTCTACTATCTGAAGTAAACACCCAAGAACCAACCGTTAGGAGTTAACAGCATGAATCATTTTCAGCCTAAATCTTTAGCTTTTTATGGAGTGGCGATCAGTTCAGTTTTAATCTTATTTAAAACTGCCACTTTTTGGGGCGAGAAAAAACTGCAAGCTCCAGCATTGATTCATAATATCTATCAAGTTAATCTCTCGAAAAACTTACCTAATTGTGAACAAATAAATACTTTACAATTAAATATTCAACAATCGGGTATTTATCTGAATGCAGCTTTAGTACCCATCCATCCCCAAAGGAATTTTAATCAACAGTTAAATCTGAACGGCATGATCAACAATCAAAACCTATCTTTATCAGGCAAAGTGGATGACTTTAGCCTTTGTCAATCTACCCATCCCCAAAAAAATCTGCACCACAACCTCACCATGCAGATGTCGTTGGTAAACAAGGATAATATTACTGGACAGTTAAATCTTGATAATTTTTCACCTTTAAAGTTTACCGCCGTACCAGTAACAAAGCAAGCAGAAACATCTAAATCAAGTAATCAAATATGAAAATTCAGATTAAATCCAGGCATCTATCTCTACCTTATCAGAAATTAATTTCAGCAAGTTTATTCAGCTTTTTTGCAACTATTACTCTCATCCCTCACATTACTATTGCTGCAACCGCAACAAAACTTAATAATTGGCGGTTTAATCCCAAAACACAGCAGCTGGAAATTAACCTATCTACTAGCACCACTCCAGAGTATTTTTACTTAGCAGAACCACCCCGTTTAGTTGTTGATTTGCCTAACACCCAATTAGGAAACGTCGTCACCCAACAAAACTACCAGGGACAAATTCAGAGAATCCGCGTCTCCCAAATGAACCCTAGTGTAACTCGCATTGTTCTTGATTTAGCACCAGGAACTTTTGTTGATCCTAACCAAGTCCAACTCCAACCCATTTCCCGCAAAAACCCCACTCGCTGGGTACTGCGACCCCTTATTTCTTATAATAGCACTACTTCTCAATCTGGTACTTTACCTAGCTCCAGTAATAACTCATTTCCTCAACCTGCCCCTACTCTTCCGCTTCCCTCTAGCAATGATAATACTAATTCCCAACAGCCTATTGTTAGTGTACCCCCGTTAAATCCTGAAAATTCTTCAGGTGCAAACGATTCCAACTATGGCAACTATGTAATCGAAGTTCCTAAAGTACCGATAATTGAGTTTGGTCAACCATTACCCAAAAGTAATTCAAAATTCAAAATTCAAAATTCAGAAACTGAATCAAAATGAACATTTTCGCTGGTCATACCGTTGAGAAAGCAGAGGAGATGAGAGATGAGAATGATGAGGGAGACAAGGAGGAAGTAATTTTTACATCACCAGCCTCCAATCACCAGCCCTCCTCTTAAAACCTTTCCGTCTCTGTCGTCGGTGCAACTGCTCCTGGTTGAGCTAAGAAGAAATTTTGCGCTGATTCATTTTGATATATACATCTAATATCGGGTTTCTCAGAATCCAAATTTCCTGTAAAGCCAAAAGTATTTAAACGATTCTTACAATCTCTCACCTGATCTGATGTAATCAGTTTACGTTGTTCTAAGATTGCCCAGTTATTTTGTCGCAGCACACAACCAGGACGCATCACAGGTTGAGAAACATAAACATTAAACGGGTTGAGAGTTACAAACAGCCGAGCATCCATCACCATTGCACTAGCACCATACTGGACACAAATTTCCGGGTTCGGTGCTTTGGTGTCGATAAACTCACGGGAAGCCACATTAGTAGGACTAAGAGTAGCTGTAGAACTAAAAGCAATACCGATACCAATACCCAGGATCAGCACCCCCCCTAAAAGAGCCATAGTGGTCAAGTTAAAAATGGGGTACTCAAACAGGGAAGGTCTAGAAGAAGTAGCAGTAGTTGATCTACCAGTCGATTTACGTCTCATCTTAGCTTGATTACCTTCATGCCAAATCGCAGGGAGTGATCAATTCTCCCCCTTCTTCAGTATGACTAGATTTTGGGCAATTGCCAGCCACATTTCTCATCATATCCTTCAGTTTGTTCTCTATTCCCTGAACAAAGTTTTTCAAAGTTTCTCTCTCTCATAGTCCACAAAAGGATAATCTGACTGGGTAGTATAGGAAAACTAATTTATGAGTCAGGCTTCTAGTATTCGCCAACTGCTCACAGATGCTAAGTTAGGATTATTACCCTACCTCGATAAACGCCTCAGCGAGATAGAAAAATCCTGGCAGCAGCTAGGAAACGCCACCATAGAACCTTATAACATAGACTTTGGAGACTGTAGCACCATTTCTGCTAATGAACCCAGACCCCTAATTACTCAGTCTATCTACTTAAATTTATCTATAATAGGTGACAAAAAAGACAAAATAGAACTCCTGTTATTAGGCTCAGAGTTACAAAATTCTGTAGATGCAGCAATTTTTGAGTGGAGTAACCGGGAGTGGCATCAATTTGAGAAACCCTTAAAGCGGCAAGTGACTCAGATTATAGGCAATTTGTCCTCAAAATTTCTAGAAAAAGGTAATCACACCTTTCAAGTTAGTATATATCGACAATTTGATTTAATTTATCCACTGAGTTTTTAGCCATTACGTTGGTAAGGGCGAACGGATGTTCGCCCCCACAGATTAACTAGCCAACAGAGTTTTTTCTAGAGCGATCCAACGGAAAGAGCGATCGCCACCCCTCTCAATCACCACCTTGACTCGTGGATCTTGCTGAGGCAAACTCGCCAAATATCCCACTTCCTGATCAGAAAGAATATGCCCCTCAATGATCCACAACACTAAGCCCTTAGACTTGGGTGGTAGGTGTTCTAGATGAGAACTCAGCAAAGGTGGCAAATAATATACATCACCCACTGCTGCCGAGTTGCCAACAGTAGGGCTTTTTTTACCTAGATGTGGTGGCCTAACACCATGAACACCAGTAAGATAGGCAGCCACATCACCTAAACCTCTAGCAGTAATATGCAGGTCAGTGTAACCAACCGCCCGTAATCGACGACGATACCTACCCTCAAAACCTCCCTCCAGAGGAACGTAAACACCCAAAGCGCCAAATTTTTCCAGATCCCGGATAAAACTATTGCCAGTGGTAATTAGTGCCATAGATTTTTTCTGATCCCACGTCAATAACTCTATTATTCACCCTCTAGAGAAGGATTAAGTTAGATGAAGCTATAGATTTAAGCAATGGCCAAGCATAGAAGAGAGACACGAGCAGGGGAGAGTAAGGAAGATCAGGAAAACAAAGAAAACATTTCTATTTTTCCAGTCTGTCCCCGGCTACTCTGCCCTTCTTCCCCATCTCCTACAACTTACTAGACAAAAACAAATCTTTGTTTTACATTATTAGATTGTGACCAAACTGTAAAATTAGTATAGTTCTCTCACTCAGCCCTTGAATTGGCGTGAGCATCAAAACTAGATGGCATCACACACCAAAAAACATCTGGCTAAGATGCACAAGAGACTGCTAAACTAGAAAAGCTTTCACGTTAAACTGAAAGCCAAAGGCTAACGATCCATAGCCAACCCCCAGATCCAATCCAAGTCCACTCCCGTAGCCCCAAAACAATAGGCAAAACCTCAAACGACAGTTTAAGGTCTAAAAAAGAGTAGAACCTGAGCATTACACAAGTCTCAGAAAAAGGATACTGAGTGGCTTGCCATTTAAGTCCTACTACTAGCGGAGAGTGCCTGAGCAACTGCTAGGACGAAAGCATTGCTGCACAAAACGCAAAGCTATTATGTTTTGCTTTACGAGACGTGATGGGTAAAGCCCTTGGTTAGAAACCAGGGGAAACAGGCTAACGGCTGAATAAATCCAGCCATGTCGTGTGGTTATACACGGGCAAGGCGTTGTCCGGTGGGCTAGGCAATGTAAGACGGGTTTACCTGCAATTGCTGTTTGAACCCAGAATTACCCGTCGTCTATGCGGGAAAGTGCGTCAATTCCAGAGGTAATACTTCCTGAATGGAAGGTAGTTATAGCTGCTGTGGTGAAGAAAAGCTGGGAAACAAACAAATTCACCAAGCATAAGAGACACGGTTTGTTGCGTCACCAGAAATTTGCACTGTCAAACGCCAGTCCAAATTTTGCCGGATCGTCCGCCCTCAACCGACGTAAACAGAACGTGTCCTTTGGATTTCAATTCCAAGGTCAGCAACAAAAAAGGAGAGCCAGTAACTGTGTCTGTAGGTATTCTCGGCACCAAACTGGGCATGACTCAAATCTTTGATGAAGCAGGAGTAGCTATTCCTGTTACCGTCATTCAAGCGGGGCCATGCACGGTTACACAAGTTAAAACAAAACAGACCGACGGTTATTCTGCCATTCAAGTAGGCTATGGCGAAGTCAAACCCAAGGCATTAAACAAACCATTGCTGGGTCACTTGGCTAAATCATCTGCACCAGCACTGCGCCACTTGAATGAATATCGCATTGATAATGCTAGTGACTATACATTAGGTCAACAAATTAAAGCAGATATTTTTAATGCGGGTCAAATTGTAGACGTAATCGGTACAAGTATCGGTCGCGGTTTCGCAGGCAACCAAAAGCGGAATAACTTTGGTCGCGGGCCCATGTCTCACGGTTCCAAAAACCACAGAGCGCCAGGATCTATTGGTGCAGGTACAACCCCAGGTCGTGTTTATCCAGGTAAACGGATGGCAGGACGTTTAGGTGGCGTACGGGTAACAATTCGTAAGTTGACCGTAGTCAGAGTAGATGCAGAGCGCAACTTAATCCTGATCAAAGGGGCTGTACCCGGTAAAGCAGGTTCTTTAATTAATATCGTACCTGCCAAGAAAGTTGGTAATAAATAGATTGAGTTGTTAGCTGCGGGCAACAACTGACAAAGGACACTAAACATGGTTGAGACTGTAGTAAAAAATTGGCAAGGAGAAGAAGTCGGACAGACAACGTTCGACTTGCGGGTTGCCAAAGAAGCAACGGCGGCGCACATTGTCCACCGCGCCCTAGTCAGACAAATGACTAATTCTCGTCAAGGTACTGCTAGCACCAAAACCCGTGCAGAAGTAAGAGGCGGTGGCCGTAAACCTTGGCGGCAAAAAGGAACAGGTCGCGCTCGTGCAGGTTCGATTCGATCGCCCCTATGGCGTGGTGGTGGTGTAATCTTTGGACCCAAACCCAGAGATTATGAATTAAAGATGAACCGTAAAGAGAGACGGTTGGCACTACGGACAGTATTAGTTAGTCGTGCTGAAGATTTGATTGTAGTGCAAGAGTTTGATAGCGAATTACCAAGACCAAAGACCAAAGAATTGGTAACAGCATTAACTCGTTGGGGAGCTGAACCAGAGCAAAAAACCCTGCTGATTTTGTCGGAAGTTGCGGAAAACGTGGAACTGTCAGCCCGGAACGTGGAAAACCTCAAGCTGATTAGAGCCGACCAGCTAAACGTCTACGACTTGCTACATGCCGACAAAATAGTAGTTACACCCTCAGCCTTAACAAAAATTCAGGAGGTCTACAGTGGCTAACTTCGACCCCCGCAACCTACCAGATTTAATCCGTCGCCCAATTGTTACCGAAAAGGCGACAATCCTGATGGAGCAAAACAAATACACATTTGAAGTAACTCCCAAGGCCACCAAACCAGAAATTAAAGCAGCAATTGAAGACCTGTTTGATGTCAAAGTTACCAAGATAAACACCTTAAATCCACCCCGGAAAAAACGCCGTGTGGGTAAGTTTATCGGTTTCAAACCCCAGTATAAGAAAGCCATTGTGACGATCGCTCCTGGGGATGTAGAAAAGGTCAGATCAATTCTGTTCCCAGATGTATAGGAATTTGAGATTTGAGATTTTAGATTAGGCAAAGCCAAAAATCCAAAATGTAAAATCCAAAATCCCCAACTTAAAACTCCCAATGCCAAAAGGATAAGAAGGATAGTTTGAGATTAAATCCAATAATCCCTAAATTAATCCTGAAAATCCTTAAATCCTTAAATCCTGATCCAAAATTAAACTATGGGTACTCGTTCCTATCGCCCTTATACCCCCAGTACTCGCCAAGTTACCATCTCCGACTTCTCAGAAATCACCAAAACTGAGCCAGAAAAATCACTGACTATCTCAGTGCATCGTGCTAAAGGTCGGAACAATCAAGGGCGGATAACCAGCCGTCGTCGGGGTGGCGGACACAAAAGACTTTATCGGATTATTGACTTTAAGCGAGATAAGCGGAACATTCCAGCTCAAGTCATAGCAATAGAATACGACCCCAACCGGAACTCGCGTATCGCCCTATTGCAATACGAAGATGGAGAAAAACGCTACATTCTCCAGCCCAATGGTGTAACCGTTGGTAGAACAGTAATTGCTGGGCCAGACTCACCCATTGAAGATGGTAATGCTCTGCCTTTGGCAAACATTCCCTTGGGTACTACCGTTCACAACGTGGAAATGACCGCAGGTAAAGGTGGTCAAATTGTGCGAGCTGCTGGTGCTGCTGCACAAGTTGTTGCAAAAGAAGGCAATTATGTCACTTTAAAATTACCTTCCGGGGAAGTGCGAATGGTGCGCCGTGAGTGCTACGCTACCATTGGCCAAGTAGGCAACACAGATGCGAGAAACCTGAGCGCAGGTAAAGCCGGAAGAAATCGCTGGAAAGGTCGCCGTCCCAAGGTTCGGGGTAGCGTCATGAACCCAGTTGATCACCCCCACGGTGGTGGTGAAGGTAGAGCGCCTATTGGGAGATCCGGGCCTGTAACTCCTTGGGGTAAACCTGCTTTGGGTGCTAAGACTCGCAAACCCAAAAAAGCCAGCAGTAAATTGATTATCCGCCGTCGTCGTAAAGCTTCTAAACGCGGTCGCGGTGGTCGTCAGTCCTAAAATTGGAGATTTTAAATTTTGGATTTTAGATGGGGTTGACTGGTTTAAGCATTCCCAGTTAGTAAAACCCCAGAAAAAATATCTAAACTATCCAAAATTCCAAATCTCAGATATCAAAAGGATTAAGGGAGAATATTAGGTTAATTTTCATGATCTGCAAATTCATCCTGTTCATCCTTGAATCCTCAAATCCCCAAGCCAAAAAGGATTAAATAGAGAATTTAGATTCATCTCCAAATTCATCCTGTTCATCCTTGAATCCTCAAATCCTGATAGAAAAGCGCATTATGGGTCGTTCTCTAAAAAAAGGGCCATTCGTTGCCGATCACTTGCTCAAAAAAATAGAAAAGCTCAATGCCAAGAATGAAAAACAAGTAGTTAAAACTTGGTCAAGAGCTTCTACAATTCTCCCCGTAATGGTTGGTCATACCATCGCCGTACACAACGGTAGACAGCATGTACCAGTGTTTGTAAACGAGCAAATGGTAGGGCATAAACTGGGTGAATTTGCCCCCACCCGCACCTATAGGGGTCATGGCAAAAGTGATAAAAAAGCCGGGAGATAGTTATTAGTCAGGGGTCATTAGTCAGGAGTCATTAGTCATGAACAACTGACAATGAAAATCTGACCAAAGACAACTGACAAAAACGGAGAAAATTATGGCAACTGATACTAATGAAGTAAAAGCGATCGCTCGTTACATCCGCATCTCACCCTATAAAGTGCGGCGTGTGCTAGACCAAATCCGGGGGCGGTCATACCGGGAAGCATTAATTATCCTGGAATTTATGCCTTATCGTGCCTGTGAACCTGTACTCAAAGTTCTCAGAAGCGCAGCTGCTAACGCTGAACATAACGCTGGTTTAGATCGGGCTGATTTAGTGATTACCAAGGCTTATGCTGATCAAGGCCCAGTCCTGAAGCGCTTCCAACCCAGAGCGCAGGGTCGAGCATACCAAATTCGCAAGCCAACGTGTCATATTACTGTTGCAGTGGCTGAAGGCACTCCAGTTAAATAGACCAGCCCAATAGAAAACAAGATAAATAAGAGAATATGGGACAGAAAATTCATCCAGTCGGCTTTCGTCTGGGGATCACTCAAGAACACCAATCTCGTTGGTTTGCTGACCCCGATCGCTATCCAGAACTACTCCAAGAAGACCACAAACTGCGTAAATATATAGAGCAAAAACTGGGTAGATACGCACAAAATAACGCCGGGATTGCCGAAGTCAGAATCGATCGCAAAGCAGATCAAATCGACCTAGAAGTACGTACAGCTAGACCAGGGGTAGTAGTAGGTCGCGGTGGTCAAGGGATTGAATCCTTACGTACTGGTTTGCAAGAACTGTTGGGTAGCAATCGCCAAATTCGCATTAACGTAGTAGAAGTACAAAAAGTTGATGCTGATGCCTATCTAATTGCTGAATATATTGCCCAACAATTAGAACGCCGTGTTTCCTTCCGTCGCGTAGTTAGACAAGCAATTCAACGCGCACAAAGAGCAGGTATACAGGGTATTAAGGTACAAGTCAGTGGTCGCCTCAACGGTGCAGAAATTGCCCGGACAGAGTGGACTCGTGAAGGGAGAGTGCCTTTACATACCTTACGGGCTGATATTGACTACTCTTACTGCACCGCTAAAACTATTTACGGGATTTTAGGCATTAAAGTTTGGGTATTCAAGGGAGAAATTATTCCTGGTCAAGAAGAAGCCCCTGCCCAACCAGCCAGCCGTGAGCGTGAACCCCGTCGTCGTCAACAACAACGCCGTCGTCAGCAATTTGAAGACCGTTCCAACGAAGCATAGTACAGGAGGCAGGGGGCAGGAGGCAGGAGGCAGGAGGTAAGATAGCTGACTAAAACAGCTTATAAACCCTTTCCAACTGAATACCTATTTCCTCAAAGCCGCACTAGCGATTCAGTCATTAGTTTTTAATGACCAA
>DATGXQ010000020.1:0-13680 GCA_035298905.1 Nostocaceae cyanobacterium
GATGGGGAGATGGGGAGAATTTTTTGTCTTTCTTTCTCCGCGTCACCGCGTCCCCGTGTCCCCGCGTCTCTTTCTCCGCGTCCCCGCGTCCCCTCGTCCCCGCGTCTTCCTGCCTCCTACTTCGCCTGAATCGGGGTAAGAGATACACCTTTAAAGTAATAGCCTAAAATTTGCAAATGGTTCGCGCCTTTTTTGGCTAAATTGTAAGCGCCCCACTGACTCATACCTACACCGTGACCATAGCCTAAACCTTGGAGAATAAAGCCACCATCAGGTGATTTACTTACACTAAAACGAGTGCTTTTGAGTTTGAGGGCTGTACGTACTTCTTCACCGCGTAAAACTCTAGTACCTCGCTCACCCACAACTTTTAAAGTTTTGACGCTGCGATAAGGTGAGAAAGCTTCGGGAATTATATCTTTAACCTTACCGACACCAGAAATTCTGGCGCTAATTTCCGAAGGGCTAAAAGTTGTTTGCCAATTACATTCTTTGATATCTTGGTCAAAATCTGGAACAGCGCGGAGATAGGGTTCTTTACTACTCCAAACATCTTCGACATTTTCCGTATGACCACCAGAACAGGCGTGGAAGACTGAGAGAATAACTTTATTGTTGTAAGTTAAAATTTGACCTTTTGTAGAATCAACAGCCTTGTAGGTGCTGTCAGCTTCACTGCTGACACCTTTATAAATTTGCCAACGATCGGGAGTATCGCCTAAATCATAAATCGGGTTGTTGCGCTGTCTTTCCCGTTCATACAATGCATAGGTGCGAGCGGCGATCGCTTGGGCTTTGAGTGCTTCTATAGGCCAGTTAGTACCCACTTCCCCACCCAGTACACTATATAAATATTCTTCTAAATCTACCCAATTGACAGCAGTTAAGCCATTGTCAGTAGGGATCACCAGGATTCTACCCCGAAACCAGCGATCGCCAATATACACAAAACCCTTACCAGTCGGCTCAATCCAAAATAACCCAGATTGCCAACGATCTAAAGCCACACCCCCAGATACAGCCTGAGCGGCAAAAGCATTCATAGCTGGCAGTTGTCCTAAAGTCCGTCCAGTGCTATCTTTAACGATCGCCGTTGTTGAAGCTCCTACTTTAACCTGATTTACACCCCGTTCGATCGCCACACGCAAAATTACAGAGGCTTGAGCTGGAGCAACCAAGATAAACCAGAATAACAGACCTAACCACCAATGTTTTCCTGTGATACCGGAAAATAGAGAACCTAAAGATAATTGGAATTTCATGTTGATTGTTAAATCACAAGCTTCTACAACTTTAGAGAGACATGCCCTCAATGCTAGAGGTTGCCACCTCTTACTAATTATGCAGATTCTTTCAACTTCCGGGGAAAAATACCGCTTCTTGCACCAGTTGTCTTGGTGTCTATGCTTTCTTTTCCAGCTTTAGGTACAACAGCTTTAGGGTCGAAGTCATAAAATAGCCCTGAAATTCTCAATTTATTTCCCGGCTGACATTCCTCATCATTTGCTTCCGCAGTTCGTCAGCTATCAATATCAACGGTGGACAAATTAGTAACATTAACCAATAGGATGGTTTCAAAGGTGCAGTCGAGAAGATTTTTTGCAGGGTAGGAGAATAAATAATTGAGAGAATCAAAAGCCACTCTACCGCAATTCCTAGCCAAATCAAGCGGTTAGTAAAAAAGCCCAAGCGCAAAATTGAAAACCGTTCGGAACGACAGGCAAAAACGTTACCATCTTGACAAGCAACTATTACGGCTAAAGTCATTGTCGTCGCTTGATAGTAAATGGCCATTGTGGCCGCATCTGCTGAGTGAGATAGAATACGAGGACTGAGTGCTTGTAATTGGGTAATGTTATAGCCATGAGTCCACCAAACAAAGAAAAATCCTGCCATCCCTGCTATACCTTCCAGCAGTCCTAAAAAGCAGTAAGCACGCAGCAGTAAGGGTAAATCTAACAATGATTGGGATTTTTTGCGGGGTGGTAACTCCATTGAACCGGCTTCCGGTTTTTCTGCCCCTAATGCTAATGCCGGAAGCATATCTGTACCTAAGTCAATAGCTAAGATTTGCAAAATTACTAATGCTGGGGGTATTTTCAGAAATACCATTGCTAGGAAGGGTAGAAACTCCGCCATATTGGAAGCGAGAATATATGTCATAAACTTGCGGATGTTTTGATACACCGCCCTACCCTGCTCAATTGCAGCCACAATAGTGGCAAAATTATCATCTATAAGTACAATATCCGCAGCTTCGCGGGCTACATCTGTACCACTAATTCCCATGGCAATGCCGATATTAGCAGCGCGTAAAGCAGGGGCATCGTTGACACCATCACCAGTAACAGCGACGATATGACCAAGATTTTTATATGCTTCGACTAATCTGAGTTTCTGTTCTGGTATGACTCTGGCAAATACTAACCCGGTTTTGTGCTTGTGGAGGATTTGCCGTAATTGAGTATCCGAAAGGTGTCCTAATTGTTCGCCGGTGATAATTCTGGGTTTACCATTGGCTAAACCAATACGTTGAGCGATCGCAGCTGCTGTTAAACCATAATCACCAGTAATCATGGTAACTTGAATCCCTGCACGATGACAAAGAGCGATCGCATCCGCAACTTCTGGCCGTGCTGGGTCAATCATCGCCACCAATCCCAAAAAAGTCAAATCCTCTTCTAACAACTTATTATCTGCCTGGTTTAATTCTGCCCCCCCTTGCCTTGTCGCTACCCCCAATACCCGATAACCTTGACTTGCTAGTTGATCATTAGCTGCGACAATTTCCTCTCGTTGGGTTGGGGTCAGTTCCAGCTTTTCCCCTGTATGCCATAAATACCGCGAATGTTGCAATACATCTAAAGTTGCACCCTTGGTAAAAGTCCGATACTCGAAATTTTCACCATTGTCTAACTGCAAATGTCCTTTTAGCAAAACCGTCATCATCCTGCGGTGAGAATCAAAAGGTACTTCCTGAACTCTTGGCGCTTGCTGTTGCAACTCCTCCAACTTCAACCCAGCCTTAATTGCTGCCACTAATAAAGCTGCTTCCGTAGGATCACCCAATTCTTGCCATTGATGGGAGTTTGCGGGATGATTTAACCGTGCATTGGAACAAAGTGCCGCACCAGCCAACATTAACCGCACCTGAGACTCATATTCACTAGAGGTAATTTCTACTTCTCCCTTGGGTTCATAACCTACCCCAGTCACGTTAATCTGAGTATGAGGAATCCACAACTGGCGCACAGTCATTTCATTTTTAGTCAAAGTCCCAGTTTTATCAGTACAGATCACCGTTGTCGCACTCAGAGTTTCCACCGCAGACAAACGCCGCACCAAAGCATTTTTAGTAGCCATGCGCCTAACACCAATGGCTAAAGCTAAACTCACAGTAGGTAGTAAGCCTTCGGGGACAAATGCCACAATAATGCCGATCGCAAAAATGAAACTTTCTCTGAGTTGCATTCCCACCAGCAACTTAGTTAGTAAAAATATCACCACCCCCATACTCAAAGCAATGATAGTAATGATGTGAACTACTCTGGAAATCTGCACTTCTAAAGTGCTGGCTTCCCGCTTCACATTTGCTGTGAGATGGGCGACTTGAGCAAATTCTGTATGAGTGCCTGTGGCATATACTACCGCCAGTCCCCGACCAGCTGCCACGGTAGAACCTGCAAATACCAAATTACTAGCGTCTGAAGCGTGGATATTGGCGGCGGTGACAGGTTCACTAATACGGGGAACGGGCAAAGACTCCCCTGTGAGTACGGAGACATCTACATATAAAGACTGACTTTCAATAATTCTGGCATCAGCAGAGATTTTGTCACCTTCTTCTAACTGCATCACATCGCCGCTAACTAATTCACGGGCAGCAATTACAGATAATTTCCCATCTCGATAAACTTTGGCTTGAGAAGGTAAGATTTTTTTTAACGCTGCTAAAGCCTTTTCTGCTTGAAATTCCTGCCAAAAACTAAAAATAGCATTAATCCAAATCACTGCCCAAATAGCCCAACCTAACTCTGGTGTTTGAGAAATAAAAGCTAATATTCCCGCTACCCACAACAGCAAAGCCATAAAATGGGTTAACTGGTCAGTAAAACGCAGAATTAAAGGGCGTGTTTGTGGTTCGGGAAGTTCATTATAACCAGATTGTTTTAATCTTAAATTAGCTTCTGCCTCGCTGATACCTTGGGGAGTAGTTGCTAGAGTCTTATAAACATCTGTAGGTGTCAGCGTCCAAATATGAAAATTTGTATTCATTCCCTTGGTATCAATCCGGCTTGCATATTTTAGATACTGAGTCTATACCTGTTCATCTGTCTGAAGAGAGGAGTAGATTTTCTAATACAGCAGGGAACAGAGTTGAAAGTCTTTTAGCATCAAGCTTTGTGCTAAAAATTTGTACCTCATTTATCGGAAATCTGCTGTATTGATGCTTAGTAATTTGGTAAGAATTCAGGAGTCAGGAGTCAGGAATCAGAATGCTTGTCAAATCAAGAATTTCTCCGTTCGCTGTGTTGTGGAAAGCATCACCCCAATAGCTGGCGGCTTTATTCATTCTGGATTCTGAATTCTGGATTCTGAATCCTTACGTAATTTGTTTATTCCAGCATTTCCGGGTCAATTCCTAAAACATTAAGTTGTTCAGGAGAAAGGGAGCGCAATTTTTCCACCAGTCTTTCCCGCTTTTGCTTTTCAACCTCTGCTCTTTGCTTTTCAATTTCTGCACGTTCCTCACCTGTTAACAATAAATTTCCTGCCTTATCCCACCAGCGCAACCAAGGTAACTCTGCATTTTGATATACACCTTGCCAAATTCCCAACTCTACCCCTAAAGGTGCAATGGGATAATGTCCCCGTTCATTGGGTGTCATCAATTGATAATTAATATCCACCAAATGATAAACTTCAACTTGGGCTTTTGCTACTTCATAAATTGCATAATAAGGAACGCGAATAGCTTTTTCATAAACCCAAAATTTACCGACTTTGCCATTAATGGCTTGAGATGGTGGGGTTTTATCTCGTTCGTCTGTACCATCACCAGAGACAAATTCAATGACTATTAAAGGTGTAACATATTCTTTCCACAACACATAAGAACGGCGGATCTTACCATCTAATGTTGGTGGTACATTCGGAACATAAAACCAATCTGGAGCTTCTGGGCTTTTTTCTGGTGGGTCAATTAAACGCCAGTAAATTCCTAAATTTTGACCGATACAATATTGACTATCAGGGTAAATTTTCTCAAGAATGGGAGTAATAGAATTAGTTAGTAAGATGCTTTGGGGGTGTTCTTGCCAATTTTTCACAAAAGTACCATCTGAATCTGGTAACTGGGTGTGGTCTGGTAATGTCAATACTGTAAGAGAAGTCTTATGCATAACCAAGATTATATTTTTATTTTATACTGCTTCATTGTTAAAATCTACCTTGTCATAAATATCAGCCAGAGAAATTTGACAAGGATTTGATTATTCAAATTACTAGATGGCAAAATATGATTTAATCACATTGAGTAATGGCTGTATAAATATATCTAATAGTGGTTTTGCAAAAGCAAGTAAAAGCCCAATAGAAATCGAAAACACAATAGCCTGTTGAATAGAATATTTTTCTACTTTTTTTTCTATATCATCCAAACGGTTTTTTAAATAAGGAAGAGAAGAAACTAAATCAGGACTATTCATTAGGTCAGAGGGAATTAAAATATAACCTATCTTATCGCGTGGCTTTTCATCATCTTGATCCAAGTCTGCATACCATATAGAAAAAACCCTCTCACCTCTTCCTATATGAAGGTTAAGCGGACCAGCATTATAAACAGCAAAAATTAATTTGCCACTGTAGCCAGGATCGACATGAAGTCCTGAAACATTAATCAGACCCTTTGATTTAAATTTAAATTTAATTGAAATAAATGCAAGTGCATTGTTAGGAACTTTAATTGTTTCAGATGTTATCAGAAATGCAAACTGTCCTGGAGGGATAGGAACAGTGTCTGTGTGACTAAGTTGAATTTTTTTCCGTTCTTTCAGAGGTGTATCAGGAAGGGCTGAGATATAAACTTCTTCCCCTAAACACAATTCGTATGATGCAGACTCAATTTTATTGGCATCAAACGGTTCAATTAAATCAGGAAGACGATAACGCAAAGTTTGTGATGACCAAAAACTCATTTTTTTCTCCCTAAGATGTATGTTGTAAAGTAAATGTTTTATTTCTACATAAACTAAACGCAGACTATAATTTTTACTCAAGCCTACCTTACTCCTATTTGATAAGCTATCGATCGTGCATCAAGGTCAACCACTACCTTTCCTCCGCGATTTTTCTCTACCTGTCGCCAGACTTCATAACCCATCAAAATAGCCTTCTCCCAATCTCCTAGAGAACAACGAGAAACTTCTAAATGAGATGTCATATTTTTAATAGTTTTCAATAGTTGATAATCTAATGTTGAAACACCTGCTAAAAAATCGTGATCTTTCGCATAGCTAAATACAAGTGCTGCTATACCTTCCTCAATAGCTACTGCCCGACCCCCGTCTTCAACTTCGTCAATCAAAGGATTACTTTTGCGCTTACGTTTAAGTATACTACGAGTAACTACAGACCAACCTAAAACTGCGGCATAAGCAAAATGAAAAACATCATGAAAGCGGTAGCCATCACTTTTATAAGAATTATCAGTTAGGTCATTTCCAATCTGTTCTTCATTGATAAATGCCTTCATTTTGATTGAATTATCTTTATTAACTTCTGTAATTTCTACCTCAAACTGTCTTGGTAAACTTTCAGTTTCAGGAAAGTCATGGTCAAAGATATAAATTGTATCTTTATTATCTGTTTCTTTGGCATCTCTCCATCCCCAACGGTTATTACACTTTCTCAAATTATTTTCGGCAATTTCTTCTAAATCTAGGTTAAATTTGCTGGCTATATTGGAAATATACCAGAGCATATCTCCTAATTCTTCCGCAATTCCTTCTTTAAATAATTTGTGTGCTTCACCATCGCGTAAATGTTTTTTATATTCTGTCATTAATGAACCAACTTCACCTACTAAACCTAGTAGGGGTATGATTAATTCAGTACCTTCCACAGCAGGAATTTGGTCTGTATTGAGTGCTTGTGTTTGATATTCAGAAAATTTCATAATTTAATTACTCACATTTCAAAACTTGAATTTTATTTATGTTGATAGTTAATTTTTAGGAAAAATAACTGCTTTTGTATCATTCTTAACATATAATGGGTGGCGTGGATACCCATGTTTTGTTAAGCCTAGACAGTAAAGAGGTTGTTGATCAGAAAGGAAATTTATAACTTCTTGATCACGTTTCTGAAAACTTCCTTTTGTACCCCACGCTAAAATAATTAAGGATGCCTTTTTTATGGCTAATTCAAGATAGTAGTTATTTTTTGTTCCTACAGGCTCATTTACTTGGCGAAGTTCACGGGGGTTTGTAGCACGATACGCGAATAGATTAACTACTTCAAGAGAACCATAACCCCAAGATTTAGCAAAGTTAATACATTTACGGAGAGTTGGATCATCTTGTTGATGATCTGCGGTACTTGGGTTAAGCATCACAAACGTAACTTGCGACTGATTTATATCCCATTTACGCCCTAGTAAGTAGCGATAATTTCCATCAATCACGGCATATTTTTCCATGCCACTATAGTTTCCCCTGAATTAATTTTTATTTGGAAGTATTAGCAGAGATTAAAAAAGACACAACTGTTGAGATTTTTCTAACTCTGCATTTTGTACAGCTTTTGATTTTTTCTTCTGAGTTTCATGCTTATGTTGTTTATGTGATTTGGATAAGTGAGATGATTGCTCAGATGTAGTTTCTATTAAAGAATCTAAATCTAAAGACAATTGTTGAGCATTACTATTATTCAATTGTTGAACATTGGGAAATTCTAATATTGGTATTCTCTGGGCTAAAGTTTCTTTAACTTTGTCATTAATACCCCATTTAGGCGGATAAAAATAGTCAATTGGTTGAGGAGTTGGATTAAATTTAGCTTTTATCTTTTTGCGATTACTTTTTAAATCGGGAAATGCTTCTCTACAATATTTATCAGTTTCACAAAATAGATTTTGACAATCTATAGCTTGTAGTGGACGACCCCATAATGTTTGAAAATTTAAGCCCAAACGTTGAAATTCCTTTTCTTGGTTTTCTGTCATCCAATGAATGATATCAGCGTAACTTTTCCCACCTGTATTAATAAAACACTTGTTGATACCGCGTTCTGCTCCTGGTCCTGCTATAGTAAAACTATTTTCATCAAAGTTGATGACTTGACTATAATTTATATCTGTGGCTAATTGGTAAGCCATAAACTTACCTAGCAATGGATATCCTTCAATAATATGAAACACTGCTTCTAAACTTTTAGCTTTGACTATAGAATTAATTACCCTATCTTGAATAACCATCTTATCAATCAATGCTAGATGATTCTGATGTTTTTTATCATAACCAAATTCTTTACTAGCACAAGACATATATGCACTTGTATAAATCACATATCCCAGATCCATAGCCTCTTGCAATATGTTTGAATATACGTCTAAATCAAAACTAGACAGTGTAATATAGTCTCCTATTTTGCTTTCTAAATATTCCCAAGTTTCTATTTTATTGAAAATTTTAAATAGTAAAATTCTGAATAATACTTCTTCTTCGTTTTGGCTTCTATTTTCATCATAAATTACATTTTTGACCAGATATTGAGAAACGCGATCGCTTACGCGATAAGCATTACAAAATTTATAGGTATTAAGAATAGGATCGGTTGTCCAAGGTGGTGGTACATTTTTAAGTTTGTTGAAAAATACCTCCTGACGCATGGCAGCAAATCGCCAATAGGTATCAAAAATCTCTTGTCTCACTTGCATAAACTGTTCTCCTTGTTGCTCTTCATTAATTTCTAACCTGCCTGAATTATGGGTTAATACAGTTGAGTTAAGCCTAAAAATTAAGATTATCAAAGTTTTTGTTAGGTTGCACTATTAGTTAACTTAACCTACGATTTTTTTACTTAGCTTTACTATAAGCAAGGAGACACAAAACCTCACGTTTAGGGCTTTTCGGTATTTTGGTATGAAAAATTTAGTATAAGGTACTACCAGATCCCCGACTTCTTAAAGAAGTTGGGGATCTTATTGTTTAATCAATGCCAACTTATCACCCTACACCCCAAACCCGATAAATTAAGGCACAATCAACACAGGACAAGGGGAAAGATTAATCACGCGAGTGGTGACGCTATCGGTAGCGCCTTCATCAGTTAAACCCAAGCCGCGACAGCCCATAATGATTAAATTAGCACCTATCTCGTCAGCTACATCACAGATGGTAAAAGCTGGTTTACCTTGCTTTTCGATCACTTCAGCCGTGATGCCTTGCTGAGAAAATAGGGCTTGGGCATCTTCCAACAGTTTAGCGACTACCTCTGGTGATTCCATTGGCGTGGTATTAGTCGCTTCTGGTGCAGCTTCCTCCACCACTGACAGTAATACTAAGCGGCTATTGTACTTTTGGACAACGTTGGTGACTACATCCGCAGCCTCCCGCGCTTCCCGACTGCCATCTATAGGAAAGAGAACGGTTTTAAACATAAATTAATCTCCACACCCCCTACTCCGGTAAAATCTGGATGGATCTACTTTAAAAACGATAACAAAAAGGCAATCAGGAGGGTTTGGCTGTGTCCAAAAAAACTTTAGCAAGTTTATCTGCTGCTGATATTTCTGGTAAACGCGCTCTTGTGCGGGTTGATTTTAACGTACCAGTGGATGATCAAGGCAATATCACAGACGATACTCGCATTCGCGCTGCCCTGCCAACCATCCAAGATTTGATCAATAAGGGAGCTAAGGTAATTTTAACCAGCCATTTCGGTCGTCCCAAAGGTGTAGATGACAAGTTGCGTTTAACCCCCGTTGCCAAGCGCCTTTCTGAGTTATTAGGGCAAGAAGTTGTCAAAACTGATGACTGTATTGGTGATGAGGTGGCTGCTAAGGTGGCTGCTTTGCAAAATGGGCAAGTGCTGTTATTAGAAAACGTCCGTTTTTACAAGGAAGAAGAGAAAAACGAGCCTGAGTTTGCCAAAAAGTTAGCGGCAAATGCGGACTTTTACGTTAACGATGCGTTTGGTACTGCACACCGCGCTCATGCTTCTACTGAAGGTGTAACTCATTATTTGAGTCCTTCCGTAGCTGGATATTTGATTGAGAAAGAATTACAATATCTGCAAAGTGCGATCGAAAATCCTCAACGTCCTTTAGCAGCTATTATCGGCGGTTCTAAGGTTTCCAGCAAAATTGGTGTAATTGAAACCCTCTTAGAAAAGTGCGATAAGCTGATTATCGGCGGTGGGATGATTTTCACCTTCTTTAAAGCACGGGGTTTAAATGTCGGTAAGTCTTTGGTGGAAGAAGACAAGTTAGATTTAGCTCGGTCTTTGGAAGCAAAAGCTAAGGAAAAAGGTGTGGCTTTATTGCTGCCTACTGATGTAGTATCAGCTGATAAGTTCGCCCCTGATGCTAATGCAACCACCGTCAGCATTGAGAATATTCCTGATGATGGACTGGGTTTAGATATTGGCCCCGACTCCGTGAAGTTCTTCCAAGAAGCACTAGCAGACACCAAAACCGTGATTTGGAACGGACCGATGGGTGTGTTTGAGTTTGATAAATTTGCTGTAGGAACTGAGGCGATCGCACATACTCTAGCAGATTTAAGCAAAACCGGCACAACAACCATTATCGGCGGTGGTGACTCCGTAGCAGCCGTAGAAAAAGTTGGTTTAGCTGATCAAATGAGCCACATTTCTACCGGTGGTGGTGCAAGTCTAGAGTTACTCGAAGGTAAAGTATTACCCGGTATCGCTGCTTTAGATGATGCGTAATTAAGCATTATAGGTAAAAGGATAAAAGTTACATATTGCTAACTTTATCCTTCTACCTCTAAATTTTTCTGTTAGCATAGACCTGCTAATTAATAAAATTAAAAATTATTCTTATGGCTAAAGGTTTTGGGAAATCAATTACTAATAATAAATTAAGCAGATATGCTCCATTAACTAAGAATGATAAAACTGCAATTCGTGCTTTGGAAACAATGACAGACTGTGTGTATGGTGAAGATTTTGTGTTGCATCACCGTATTAGAAGGATATACATCAAGAAAAAAGTATCTCTGATTTTGAATAATTTAAGAAAGGACTTAGATAGTAGTTCTCAACCATCCACTCTAGAAGCATTACGAATGATATTGGATGTCACGGAAATAACTGACAGCATAGATGAAGCTGAATTTGCTATGTTAGTAACAGAAGCTTTGATGTGGCAAGCCTATAAATTATTACATAATGGTGATGAGCCAAGAATAGAAAAAGATTTATGCTTTTACTCCCAGGAAGAACTTTTACAAATTGATGGAAAAATCAATGACATGCCAATTCCTGTTAATTCTCCTGAAAAATTACTAGAGGAAGTAGTGACACCGTTTCTTAAATATTTAAAAAAACAGGGTTATTTTTATCATTTTACTCATTATAAAATGATAGCCAGAGATGGAACTAAAGATTGTTAAAAATATTTAATCGAGATTTATGAAAATAGAAAATATCCGTCTCAAAAATTTTAAAGCTTTCAAAGACGTTGAAATTAAGAAAATTCCCAAAATGTGTGTTTTTGTCGGTGCGAATGGTACAGGTAAAACAACTCTTTTTAATGTATTCAGTTTTTTAAAAGATGCTTTAACTGATAACGTTCATGTTGCTCTCACCAAATTAGGAGGGGGTAGAGGATTTCAGGAAGTAAGAAGCCGCAATTCAACGGGACCGATAGAAATTGAATTGAAATTTCGTCAAAGTGATAAATCACCACTAATTACCTATTTTTTAAGAATCAACGAAGAAGATGGTCGCCCCATAATAGAAAAAGAGATTCTTCAATATCGAAGGGGTAGTAAAGGTCAGCCTTGGCGGTTTCTTGATTTTACCAGAGGTAAAGGACAGGCTGTGATTAATGAGCCTGAGCAGGTTGGAGATGAACAAGAATTAAAACGAGAAAACCACGAGTTAAAATCTCCAGATATCCTCGCATTGAAAGGTTTAGCACAATTTGAAAAATTTCCAGCTAGTAAAGCAATTGGTGATTTGCTGGAAAACTGGCATATTTCCGATTTTCACATCCAGCAAGCGCGACAAGAAAGGGAATCAAGTTATGCAGAACACCTCTCAAAAGAGGGTGAAAATTTAGCAATGGTGACAGAATTTCTCTATAGAAGACACCCTGATATTTTCCAGAAAATCATTGAAAAGCTAAAACAGCGAGTTCCTGGTATCAGCGAAGTGGATTCAAAAATAACTGAAGAAGGGCGGGTATTGCTGCGATTTAAAGACGGTGATTTTCATGACCCTTTTCTAGCTCGATATGTTTCTGATGGAACTATCAAAATGTTTGCTTATTTAATACTTTTATACGACCCAAAACCTCATCCTTTGCTATGTGTAGAAGAACCAGAAAATCAGCTTTACCCTAAACTTCTTTATGAACTTGCAGAAGAATTTAGAGAATATGCAAGGAAGGGTGGTCAAGTTTTTGTATCCACTCATTCCCCTGATTTTTTAAATGGTTGTGAACTAGAAGAAGTATTCTGGCTACAAAAAGAAAGAGGTTATACAGTAGTTAAGCGAGCAAGTGATGATGAACAAATCACAACATATATGAATGAAGGCGATAAACTAGGTTATCTTTGGCGACAGGGTTTCTTTGAGGGAGCAGACCCGCTATGAAAGAGCTAGTTTTTGTATTAGAAGAACCTTCAGCACGGGTCATGATTGAAGTTATTTTTCCCAAAATAGTACCAAAAGAACTAGAGATAATTGTTAGGTATATAGTTTTTGAGGGTAAACAAGACCTAGAAAAACAAATAACAAAAAAACTTCAAGGATATAATAATCCTGATGCGGTATTTATCATTTTACGTGATCAAGATTCGGGTGACTGCCAAGCTATTAAAACCAAACTTAAACAAAAATGTGAAGAAGCAAATAAGCCTCAAACTATTATTCGTCTTGCTTGCCGTGAACTAGAAAGTTGGTATCTTGCTGATTTAGAAGCGGTAGAACAGGCATTCAATAAAACCAAGCTTTCATCACTTCAAAATAAAAAGCAATTCCGAAATCCTGATAATCTTGGCAGTCCATCAAAAGAACTAAAAACCCTTGTACCTGAATACCAAAAGATAAACGGATCACGAATGATAGCACCTTACTTGAATCTTGAAAATACACGCTCCCGAAGTTTTTATCACTTCATTAGTTCAATTAAAAAAATTATTCTCTCTTAGAGAAATAAGAATCTCCTCAATTTAAAATATGTGTAAGGTAAGCATTTCTAGGTCAAATTCTGAATAAACCGAAAAATACTAGAAAATGCCCACCCTACTTACAGCAGGGAACAGGGAACAGGGAACGGGGAACAGGCTTGAAAGTCTCTTATAATAAGGCTTTGTTCCAAAAATTTGTACCTCATTTACCTGAAATTTGCTGTATCTATAATTTAAAATAGCCGCCAACCCATTTTAAACAGATGGTTTTTCGTATAAACGTAGAATACTACCATTC
>DATGXQ010000021.1:0-2647 GCA_035298905.1 Nostocaceae cyanobacterium
GGTGTTCGCGTAGCGTCTCCGCAAGGAGAGGGGAGAGGGGAGACACAAGAGTCTTTTTCTGTCCCCGCGTCCCCGCGTCACCGCGTCCCCGTGTCTCTTTTCACCGCGTCCCCGCGTCTCCTCTACCTCCTGACTCCTGACTTATGTGTTCCTAGATACCTGCACCATCAAGAAATTCTACAATCACTAAATCACTCTGATGGGTTGTAGAGTCTTGATGGGTCGGCATTGTAGACAAACTAGAAGAACTAGGAGAAGTTGATTGTAAAGTAGCAACTTGTTGTTCTAAGTCTTTTACCCGTTCAAATAAAGCGCGAATTACTTCTGCTTCTACGTCTGGTACTTGATTATGAGCTAAAACATCACCATTGACTTGGTGACGACGAATCACCCGCCCCGGAACTCCGGCAACTGTGGTATCACTGGGTACATCTCGCAGAACTACAGAACCTGCACCAATGCGGACGCGATCGCCAATTGTGATATTTCCTAAAACCTTTGCACCTGCTCCTAATACGACGTTTGAGCCTACTGTGGGATGACGTTTCCCGCTTTCTTTCCCAGTACCACCCAAGGTCACACCTTGATAGATTAGGGTGTAATCACCAATTACTGCTGTTTCACCAATTACTACACCCATACCATGATCAATAAATACACCCTGGCCAATCACTGCACCAGGATGAATTTCAATCCCAGTCAAAAACCTGCTCAAATGGGAGATAAACCTGGGTATAAATGGTACTTCCTTTTTATACAGCCAATGCGCTAGGCGATGAAAGAGAATTGCTTGCAGTCCGGGATAGCAAAACAAAATCTCTAGCCAATTACGAGCAGCTGGATCTCGATCGCTAATGCTTTTTAGTTCAGTTAGCAGCATAATTGATTACTAATAAACGTTAAGTAGGATTTATACAGGATTGGGTATTGGGTACTGACAATTTGTAAAGCAAACCCGTAAACCCTCCCCTCTGCCCCCCTGCACCCCTCCCCCTCATCTCTTCAAAAAGAATTCTTGAGCTAGATGAAGTATTTTTGAGAATCGTGTAGAATATAGTACGGTAAGTCGATAGGATTATGATAATTTTATTACTTAAGTGAGATGTTATCACATCCAACACAGGAAAAGAATGAATTTCACATAAATCCATTAAACCTATCAATGTACCGTACTATACTAGATCCAGACTTGAATAGTCAAAATTACTCTCTTTTGGAGCTTTCGGCCAAAGTTGAATATGCGCTATTGGCATTGTTGGAACTGGCAAGTCATCACGATAAAAAAGTCCCTCTGACTATGAGCGAGATTACTGCCAAGCAACCAATACCAGAGCGTTATTTAGAACAAATTCTGACTCACCTGCGACGTGCGGGTGTTGTACAAAGTCAACGAGGCTCAAAAGGAGGCTTTCTGCTGGTACGTGAGCCTTGGCAAATCACTCTGCTAGAAATCGTCACTCTAGTGGAGGGTGAGCGCAAAGACAAAGAAGGGGCTGAACCTCCGACATTGGAAAGAACGTTAGTGTATGAAATTTGGGCAAAAGCTAATGCTGCCTCAGTTGAAGTTTTGCGTGGCTATACCCTCCAAGATTTGTACCAACAAAGAGAAGCCCGCGTCCAGCAGAGTCCTATGTATTACATTTAGTTACGGAGAGTGTGTCCTATGCGGATAGCAAATAACATTACGGAGTTGGTGGGGAACACTCCTTTAGTACAGTTAAACAAGATTCCTCAAAAGTCGGGAGCTTTGGCAAGAATTGTTGTCAAACTAGAAAGTATGAATCCGGCTTCTTCTGTCAAAGATAGAATTGGCGTGAGCATGATAGAAGCGGCGGAGGAACAAGGTCTAATTTTCCCTGGTAAAACAACTTTAGTAGAGCCAACGTCTGGAAATACGGGAATTGCTTTAGCAATGGTGGCAGCAGCTAAGGGCTACCATCTTATTCTAGCAATGCCAGACACCATGAGCCAAGAGAGACGGTTAATGTTGCGGGCTTATGGGGCGCAGTTGGAGTTAACACCTGGTGTAGAAGGGATGCGGGGAGCGATCGCCAAAGCCGAAGAAATCGTCGCCAAAACTCCCAACGCCTACATACTACAACAGTTTAAAAACCCTGCTAATCCGAAAGTTCATGCCCGGACGACAGCAGAAGAGATTTGGAATGATACTGATGGAGAAGTAGACATTCTGATTGCTGGGGTGGGAACTGGGGGAACGATTACAGGTGTAGCGGAAGTAATCAAACAGAGGAAACCGAGTTTTCAAGCTATAGCTGTCGAACCAGTCAGCAGTCCCGTTTTATCAGGTGGGAAAGCAGGGCCTCATAAAATCCAAGGTATTGGTGCTGGTTTTGTTCCCGCTATTTATCGTCCCGAACTGGTAGACGAAGTAATACAAGTAGCAGACGAACAAGCCATTTCTTACAGTCGCAGGTTAGCTAGAGAAGAGGGATTACTCTCAGGAATATCTGCCGGTGCTGCTTTATATGCGGCTTTACAAGTTGCCCAAAGACCAGAAAACGAGGGTAAATTGATTGTGTTAATTCAACCCAGCTTTGGTGAGCGCTACCTTAGCACCACATTGTTTAAAGATCCAGAAGAAAGCGAATGGTTAGCTAAAGTTTGAGGGGTGTTGCATAAGTGCGGG
>DATGXQ010000022.1:0-5449 GCA_035298905.1 Nostocaceae cyanobacterium
GGGGTGGGTTTGCAAGCGTTACGTTATCAACAATTGAAAAAGCGTTTAGAAGCTGAAGGATTGTTTGATGCAGAAAGAAAGCGATCGCTCCCTGTGCATCCTCAAATTATAGCCGTTGTTACCTCTCCTACCGCCGCAGCTTGGGGTGATATTCAAAAAACCCTTAAACATCGCTATCCAGGCTTACAAGTCCTATTTTCCCCCGCTACGGTACAAGGTGAACTCGCGCCGGCTTCCATTGTCAAAGCCATAGACAGAGTAACCGCAGACGGACGCGCCGAAGTGCTAATTTTAGCAAGGGGTGGTGGTGCAGTCGAAGAGTTAGCCTGTTTTAACGATGAAAGAGTAGTTAAAGCCGTTGCAACTTGTCCCATTCCCGTGATTACTGGTATCGGACATCAAAGGGATGAATCTTTAGCAGATTTAGCGGCGGATTTTTGCGCTCATACACCCACAGCAGCAGCCGAAAGGGTTGTTCCGGCTTTATCTGAGTTATATTCTCAGCATCAACAAAGAATTGTAGACTTATTTCAAGCGGTGCAAGATTGTCAAGATGAAGCACAGCAAAAGTTACAATTTTTAAAGAATCGTTTGCGAAGATTACGACTAGATCAACAATTACAACAAGAACAGCAGAAATTAAACTGGCAAAGTCAACGTTTACAGCAAGTAACAACAGGGAAGTTGCAGCAAGCCAGCCAGCATTTAGAAATGTTACGCCAAAAATTGGTGAGTATTGACCCCAAAGCCGTGTTACAGCGTGGTTATGCTGTAGCGAGAAAGGAAAATGGGGCGATCGCTCGTTCTGCAATAGAATTAGAAATTGGGCAAGATTTAATTATCCAATTGGCACAAGGTGAGGTTAAAGTAAAAATTGTGGAAATTAACCAACAGTAGTAGAAATGGCTAGAGCTAAAAATTCAGCTAATCAGGATAACTTAAATAGTGGCAGTTATGAGGAGAAGGTGGCTGCTATTGAGAAAATAATTACTAATATTGAAAGTGGTGATTTAGAATTAGCTGATGTATTTGAACAGTTTACCGTCGCGGTAGAAAATTTGCGTCAATGTGAAAGTTTTTTAAAGCAGCGACAAGAACAAGTAGATTTATTGATTGAAACTCTCAAAGATGATTAAATAATTAAAAATTAAAAATGGATAAAAGCACAAAATCGTTAAAACGGGTTAGAAATTAATTCATTACCTTAAGCCGTGAAATAAATTAGCCTGCGGCAACGCTACGCGTAGCTTGCTTCTCCGCAGGAGTACCCGCTCACAGCAAAAACCCGTTAAAACGGGTTAGAAATTAATTCATTTGTTTTATTAGTCATCTTTTAGATGACTTTAGCTTTTAGCCCGAAATTGATTTCAGGGCTATTGATTTCAGGGCTATTGATTTCAGGTCTTATACAACAAATTCACAAATGTGATATTTTCTTATTAGGGCAGCATCTAGAGGATAAAAATCTGAATGGTTCGCACCCCAACATTAACATTCGATCGAGGTACTTTAATTTTACATCCACCACCAAGGGGTAAAGTGTGGGTGGAATTTGCCACTTGGGATGATAGAATCGAAAAGTTCCGCATTCCCGCTCATCAATATCGTCCGTTAGTGGAAGCGTTGCAAAATTCCGAGATAGAATTTATTGATGCGGCTAAAGAATTTTACCCTTTAGAATTAATTCCTAGTTTAGAAAAAACTCCCTATTCCCACCAAAGTGAAGCCTTAGCAGCTTGGAAGTTAGCTGGTAGACAGGGGGTAGTGGTGTTACCAACCGCAGCCGGGAAGACATATTTAGCGCAAATGGCCATGCAAGCCACACCGCGTACTACCTTGATTGTCGTACCAACTTTAGATTTAATGCACCAGTGGTATGCACATTTAACAGCCGCTTTTCCCGATGTAGAGGTGGGGTTACTGGGGGGTGGTTCACGGGATAAATCACCCATTTTAGTCGCTACTTATGATAGTGCGGCTATTCATGCGGAAACCTTGGGAAATAAATATGCGTTGGTGATTTTTGATGAATGTCACCACCTACCTACAGATTTTAACCGAGTTATTGCCGAATATGCGATCGCTCCCTACAGATTAGGACTTTCCGCGACACCGGAACGCACAGACGGAAAACACGCTGATTTGAATATACTAATAGGTAGAGAAGTTTATCGCAAACGTGCCGAAGACTTAGCAGGAAAGGCTTTAGCAGAACATGAGGTAGTACAAATCAAGGTTAAACTATCTCAGCAGGAAAGGGAAAAGTATAATCAGTTAATCCAAACCCGTAATGATTTTTTAAAGCAGTCCAAGATATCATTAGGAAGTTTACAAGGTTGGCAGAACTTTGTGCAAATGAGTGCAAGAACACCCGCCGGACGCAAAGCTATGTTAGCACATCGGGAAGCCAAGGCGATCGCATTAGGAACAGATGGTAAATTAAGAATATTAGCCGATTTATTAGCAGAACATTATCCCGAAAGAATTTTGATATTTACTGCTGATAATGCCACAGTTTACCGCATTTCTCAGGAGTTATTAATTCCGGCGATTACTCATCAAACACCAGTTAAAGAAAGACATGAGATTTTAACTAAGTTTCGGGAAGGAGAATATAAAACTTTAGTCGCTTCTCATGTGTTAAATGAAGGTGTAGACGTACCTGCTGCGAGTATTGCGATTATTTTATCGGGAACAGGTTCAACGAGAGAATATATTCAGCGTTTGGGGAGGGTTTTAAGAAAGGGAACTCAGGAAAATAAACAAGCGATTTTATATGAAGTAGTCGCCGAAGATACCAGCGAAGAAGGAACATCAGCCAGAAGGAAAGGAAATGAACCAGCTAAGAAAGAAGAAAAGACAGAAAGAAAAGGCAATTTAAGAGTTATTTATGGTACAGGAAAAGGAAAAGAAACCAAAAAAGCCGCAGAACAATTAGAAATTAATTATTCAACGAAAAAACCAGATGCTACCAACGGATTTACTGATACATCGCCAAAACGGGGAAGAGATTCTTCCGAAAAAACTGAAACTTGATCAACAAAGTTTAGATTTAGCCAGCGAATTAATTAGTTTTTTTCAAGATGCTGTCGGCAAAACATTAGGAGAAATTGATAGATTTCTGGCAGATTTTGAAGGTGAATCTACAGATTATAAAATGAAGCGCGGACTGGCTTACATTCTCAAAAGTGCTTTTTGTGAATTTGAAGTCATTAGTCCTTTAGAACCTGCATTATTAAGAGAAAAAGTATTTGCTTTAGCTGCAAACTATCCACCTAGTCATCACACAACCGAACTTACTTTATGTAAAGTTGCTGATGAGTTAAGTCAAGAATTAGAAAAAGAAGTTTTACCTTCCCAAGTATTAGCCGGACTTTATGCTGATTTATCAGAAAATAAGATTTTAATTTCCTTTGACGCACCTACACCAGAAGATTTATTACACAGATATAATTTATCTCAAGTGCAAGGAGTTTTTTATAAAGCCAGTCAATTAGTATTAAATGCACATCGGAATGTACCGGGAGAATATAAACTCTTATTTCGCTATTTAAAATTATTTCAATTAATGGCTTATATTGAAGGTGATGCAGATCACGGGTTTACAATTACCATCGATGGTCCCACGAGTTTATTTAATCCTAGCACGAGATACGGATTAGCGATCGCTAAATTAATTCCCGCTTTATTACACGTCACAAAATGGAGTTTAGCCGCCATTTTACAAATCAAAGATGTGTACAGCAATACTTGGAAAACAGGCAGATTTACCCTTAATTCTGAATGTGGTTTAGTCTCCCATTACGCCAAAGGAAAACCTTATGATAGTATGTTGGAAGCTTCCTTTGCTGATAAATGGGATGCATTAAAAAGCGAATGGGTATTAGAAAGAGAAGTTGATTTAATTCCCATTCCTGGGAGTGTGATGATTCCCGATTTTCGCTTAGTGCATCCTGATGGTAGAGTTTTCTTATTAGAAATTGTCGGTTATTGGCGACCAGAATATTTACAAAAGAAATTCTCCCAAGTCAGACGTGCTAATTGTGATAATTTAATTTTAGCCATTTCCGAAAGATTGAATTTAGAAAAAGCGGGAGTTAAATTAAATGATGTTCCCGCCAGAATAGTTTGGTTTAAAGAGAAACTATTACCAAAAGCCGTATTAGCCGTAATGGAGTAAATCATGAAATCAATTGAAACCATTGTCACAGTTTCACCCGATGGTAAATTTACCGTACAGTTACCTCCAGATATCCCCGCCGGAGAACATCAGGCCATTATTGTAATTGATGAAATCCCTTTACAAGAAACATTAAAGGATAAAGAAAGAATAAAAACTTTAAAATTCTCTGCTTATCCTGTAGGCTTAAGTGATCAAAAATTTACTTTCAGAAGAGAAGATTTATATGCAGATGGCTAATCAAAGAATTTTTATTGACACCAACATTTTGATTTATGCCAATCTAGCATTATCACCATTCCATACTCAAGCTATAGAGAAACTACAAACATTAGTAGAACAAAGTGTGGAAATGTGGATTAGTCGCCAAACTTTGCGAGAGTATTTATCAGGTATGTCAAGACGTAGCGATTTAACAGGACAAATTGCTATTGAGTCTTTAGTAGCTGATGTGCAATATTTTAGCAATTTTTTTCTGGTGGCTGAAGATAATGCTTTAGTTACAGAAAGATTATTGAGGTTAATGACAGACATTTCTGTTGGTGGTAAGCAGGTACATGATGCGAATATTGTAGCCACAATGTTAACTTATAACATTCCGCAATTACTAACTCATAATACGGTTGATTTTGCGAGATTTTCTGAGTTAATTACTGTTGTTTCTTTGATATGAATATTTTTAAAACGCAGAGGAACACAAAGGAAAGCGCAGAGGAACGCAGAGTATTTTTCTCAGCCTACCTCTGCGGTGAAATAAATTATTTAATGCTGGTTAATGGTACACCCAACCAACCCGCAAAATTTTCCTGCTGTGTTGCGTCAGGATTAGCTACAGGCTGTAATTGATATTTTTGAGGATGTGGTGCAGCTAGATTTACTTTGTAGGTACGCAGTTCATCTTGATGGAAAACCGATACTTGGATTTTATCATCAGGTCGGTAGTCTTTGAGGCGATCGCCTAACTGATTTGACCCCACTTTTAGCCCATCTATGGCTAACAACTCATCTCCTGCATCTAGTCCGGCTGCTTGGGCTGGAGAACCCGATTCAACAAATTTAATCATTTCTCGACCGTTTTCAGTACTTACTCGCACACCTAAATATGGTTCTTCTTCCTTCTCTGGTACTAACTGTAAACCAAAGGGTTGCAAATACTCATTAAATGGTAAATCCTCCAAACCATCCAAATAGCGATCGCTAAAATCTGTTAAATCTGTACCTGCTACAGACTCAATCACTGCTTGTAGCTGTTCTGGGGTATAGCCAATC
>DATGXQ010000023.1:0-2387 GCA_035298905.1 Nostocaceae cyanobacterium
CGTAAATCATTCGCCATCTTATACAATGAGTCTACGGTAATGCTCAAAGCTATGGCCTTTGCCCAATCACCACAAGCGATCGCAGAATACATGGCAGTCCAGAGGCGATCGCTCAAGTTCTTAAGTAAACTAACCCGATGCCCGTTGTTCAAAAAGCTCTTGTCTGGATTATCTTTTCGGACAATAGCCATCAATTCAGTTTTGCCCGTACCCATATCCGAAGCCAAGCCAACCAAACCAGACTGGGGCAAAGAACCGATTGCTTGGGAGAGGTAACGAGTATTAACTGTGACATTGGCTTTATACCTATGCAGTCCCCTGGGCTTTTTGTAGAAAAACCTCTGGTGATATTCTTGCAGCGTGAGGGCATCAGCAATCATTGCCGATACTGCCTTGTCAGCTTTTTTACCCAAGGCTACCACCCAGTCATCGATGCCTTTCTCTGGCCCTGGCAATAGAGCAATGGCACACTCGCAGCCAGCGTCTTGGATAACACGGGCGGTGCGGCGGGTAGCTTGGAAGACCTGTAGCTGGCTCTTGGGTTTAGTTTCGTAGTCAAACAAGATGATGAACTTACGACCGGGTTGCGCCATTGGTACTAGGTCAGGGTGCAGGCGCTCAAAGTCTTCCTTGCCGACGCGGCCGTTCCAGATTCCGGGGAGTGCGATCGCTACAAATCCCAACGATAATAGACAAGCCCCCTTCTTCTCCCCTTCTGTAAGAGTAATGGGAATCTGGGGGTTAGCCAGTACCCAAGCCCAGAATCCTAACGCTTCACCTTCTGGCGTGATTATGATATTCTCTGGCATTGGCACGTCATAGCGCAAAGATACCAACTGCCAGATGTTCAAAGGAACACGGAAATATGTGACGCGGTTGGGGGTCTTTGGCGGGGATTCGTATTTGATTGGCTTGGGGGTTGGTTGGGGAAAAGGGGAAGGGGGAAGGGGTAAAGGTGTAATGTTGTTCCTTTCCCCTTTCCCCTTTAACCTTTCCCCCTCTGGTTCTATGCGTGGACAATCAGGTTTCGCCCGTCCCCAGTCCATTGGCCCCCAGTCGTTAAGGGGGTCGAGTCCGCTTACCCACAAAACACTAGTCATGTGAGCATATAAGCGCAAATACCCATCCCGTAGCCGTCCGTCATTGCGTCGGGCGGTGTGGGGTAGTGCGTACAGCAGGTACTCGTAGATTTCGTCACCACAGAGCGATCGCACGTTTAACGCGACGAGATTGGGGTCAACAGCTGAACCAATTACCCATTCTTGCAGATGATGTGGTTCTAGCTGACAATTTAGATATTGATCTGTATCAATATTAATAATCTTTTTCTGATGAGAGGTTATGTTGTGCTGAGATAGTAGAGGTAAGGTAAAAGAATTTGCGAATTGATGACCGTTATTGGTGATATGTACAATCTCTTTTTCTATTTGCGATTTGAGAGGTTCTTCAGTATTTGGTTGAGAACTATCGGGTATTTTAGGTTTGCCGTAATTGGGGTCTAATTGACGGCGACGTTTAGCCTCTCCCATATTTTTGACTCCTATAACGATAAGAGACTCCACCCTTAAAGGATGGAGTTGAAAACTTGGATACTTTTAAACCAGAAGCGAATGTTCTTCTCTAAATGCAATACAACCAAGAAGATTCTTCGTTACTATTGGCGATAGCAATTACTGGGATCAATTGATTTGATTGTTCAAAATTCCATGAAGAGAGTGCATATTTAATCACACCAGTGACCATTAAGCCTAAATCACCAGAGAAAACACCACCTTGCAGTTGTTTAAAAGACGAATTGGTAGCAGGAATATATCCCCAGTCAGTACATTGTTCTTGATAATTGTGTTTGTGAACAATCCATCCTTTACCGTGTTCTTGTATTGAGGAAGTCATCGGACGTATGATTTGCTGTTGATGTTTAATCAAATTTTGTCGAGCATTATTTTCGGCTGATGGTGTAGGTAAAATTAGATTATGCTTTGCTAATTCATGAGGGTAATTTCTGCAATCACTAGCAGGAACAATCTTTAAATCAGTCTGTTTGTTAAGGAACTCGTCTGTAATTCCTTGAAGACAATCGGGTATTTGAGGTTTACCGAAACTTGAATCTAGCTGACGACGACGTTTAGCTTCTCCCATATAGCAGTCCTTTTTAAAAAGTGAGAATGAATCGAATAAATCTGCCTATTTCTTACTTCCGACTTCTGAACTTTTACCCACCTTTGTTTAAGTCGGAAGTCGGAAGTGAAAATGGTCTAAAGAAAGCGAATTTATTTTGGTGGGTCGTTAGTAAGATTAGTTGTTGTTGTCTCTAAAAACTTCAATCAAAATACTCTCTGGATACAAGCCAACTCTGCCGAAACGAGGGTCGTGAATGCGTTCTATCT
>DATGXQ010000024.1:0-14725 GCA_035298905.1 Nostocaceae cyanobacterium
GTGGTGGTGCTGATGCTGTTCTAGCATTGGCTAGATAGTTCTGGTTCCAAAGTTGCTGTGTCAGGTTCTGAACTTGATTTTGCAGTTGCTGGTTTTGTAGTCTTAAAGCTTCATTATTGCCTTTTAACTGTTCCAACTGCATCTTCTGTTTTTCAAGTTCTAGGCGCTGATCAGCACTAAGACTTGGTAGGGGTTGATTAGGCGTTACTGGTTGTCCCAAATTTGAGTATGGTGGTTGCTGCATTGGCTGAGTCTGCGTCATGGGTACAGCCATCTGCGGAACAGCAAAATTGGGGGTCTGAATGGGGGTATTAGTTCCTTTCAGCAATAGAAGAGCTGCCAAGCCAGCTACGGCAACTCCGCCGATAAATGCCATACTTTCACTCATTGTTCTTACCCCTCACCGACTTTGTTACCATAACTGAACTTGAACTGACTCACTCTCACACACATAATTCATTGATTGCTGAAAGTTTACATAAAAGTCATGCTGCGAGCTAATATACCAGGTAGTTTTTTATGATTTACGGCAGATTTTAGGTAAATGAGGTACAAACTCTAGGAAAAAAGCCTTATGCTAATAGACTTTCAACTCTGTTAAGAGTTCCCTGTTCCCTGTTCCCTGCTGTAACATTTACTGTTAACATTCAAACTCATAACAGTCAAATTGTCTAGCAAGGATAGCTAAAAAAACTACGCTGTTATATTTTTAATCTAAATTTCCTGAGTCAGCAAGGGGCAGTTTTGATACTAAATGTTAAGTTGTTTTGATAGCGGTTTTCAGGTCGTGGCAAAATTGGGCGATCGCCTCTAGTCCCTCTTCTTGAGTACCTTGGGCTAACCTTTTCACAAAAGCACTACCAACAATGGCTGCATCAGCACCCCAGTCTTTGACCTGTTGTGCTTGTTCTGTTTGGGAAATACCAAAACCGACACCAATTGCTTTATCAGTATAACTGCGAATAGATTTTAGTAAATCTGGGACTCGTGTTCCTAGTTGCGATCGCACCCCTGTAACTCCAGTCACACTCACCAGATAAATAAAACCTTGGGAAGCACGAGCGATCGCCTCTATTCTCTCAGATGAACTGGTGGGAGCTACCAACAAAATTAAATCAATTCCTATTTCTCCCGCAGGCTTTAATAAGCCCTCAGCCTCTTCTAGAGGTAAATCAGGAACTACTAAGCCTGCAACACCCGCAGCCTTTAGCTGCTGCAAAAAGTTTTCAATTCCTCGATGGATAATTGGATTATAGTAAGCAAACAAAATAATCGGTGCTTGCAGTTCAGGCGTAACTTGTTTAAGCATCTCCAATACATGCTCTAAAGTAGTACCCCGTTGCAAAGCACGAGTAGCCGCCGCTTGAATCACTGGCCCATCAGCCAAAGGATCAGAATAGGGTACACCCAACTCGATCATATCAGCCCCAGAACGGTCTAGCACATGTAAAGCCTTAGCCGTAGTTTCTAAATCAGGATCACCGGCAGTAATAAACGGAATCAGAGCGCATTGCTGATTCCGTCTCAGTGTTGCAAAAAGATCAGAAATAGTACTCATTTTTTGCTGGTTACAGGTCAGTGGTCAGTAGTAAATAGTAACAAACAACTGACAAATGACAGATAGCTTGTGCAACAGTAATGCAACATGAAGGTTAAAAGCCTGTTATATATACTTTTTTACCTCCTGCTTTCTGCTTCCTAGACCTGACTTTGTTTTTCTTGCTCAATTTCTGCTTGAATTTTGGCTAACTCTTCCGGCGTAAGTTCATCCAGACGCTTTTGGAGAAAAGCCTGCTCATACTCTTCTCGTTGTTGATGGTAGGTCATTTTCTGGCCGATCGCTCGGAAGATGTAGGTAGCTAACCAGCCAATCAAGCCAGCAACCAGAAAAACTTGACTCCAAATCCCCGCATTTACACTATTTAAGCCAGCTAACTGCAACACCGCATAAACCAAGCCGCCAGCTATAAATACACCCAAGCCAATCCCGATCGCATCAATCCGTCGCATGACAATAAAGACCTGCCATCTTGATTACACAATTTGTCGCTTTTGGGGACGAAGATTCACAAACGGCGAGAGAACCAACAAACCCGGAAAGAAGAAGAACACTAAAAAGTACATAAAAGCTCGTTCTATAGAGCTTGCTACATACCAGCGCCACTTCAAATAAAACAGCACAGCCAAGGGGAATACAAGAAGATAAGCTCCCGCCAAAGCCAGATACAGTAAAGCTACAACCATAGTTTTTTGTTGAATCTTGAGAAGACTATTGAGTGTATCTGTCTTCCATCATAGGCTGAGAGCCTATATTCAGGGAAGTCTCACCCCAGTTTTTTCCACCCCCGCAAATAAATTTATCTCCCTACTTGCAAAAAAATCAGGCTATGTTATAATAGGGTTCTGCTGATTGAGGCAAATGTGTAACAAAGTTAATAAAAACTTCTTTTTTCCGCACCCCTGAGTTTTCGTGAGGTGCTAAACGCGAAAAATTAGTGTTTACAAAAAAACTTTGGAAACCTACTTGCACAAAAACCTCAATAGTGCTAAAAAAGATGAGGGGTGTTTATCCCTCCAAAGAGCAAAATCCCTTTGGGAGTGTGGCGGAATGGCAGACGCTACGGACTTAGAAAACTGAGCCTTAGAGAAGAAATTCTTTAAGTGGCAGCTCTCAAACTCAGGGAAACCTAAATCTAGTTATAGACAAGGCAATCCTGAGCCAAGCCCTGAAAAGCCAAGGTTAAAGATTTTATTTTGGAATCCAAAGCAAAATCTATAATCTGAAATTTAGGGAAGGTGCAGAGACTCGACGGGAGCTACCCTAACGTTAAGCCGAGGGTAAAGGGAGAGTCCAATTCTCAAAACCAACAGTTGTTGAGGCAACTAGGTAGTAGCGAAAGCTGCGGGAGAATGAAAATCCGTTGACCTTAAACGGTCGTGAGGGTTCAAGTCCCTCCACTCCCACTAAAAAACTGAAATCATCGATTTACGACATATACCTGTCTACATAAACTAGGCAGGTATAAATGTATATAGGGTAATCTTACCTGATGGAAAAGATGAGACTCATACAGCACCGATTTTGCGGAAAAGCTTTTCAGGAATATTACGATGCCGTAATAATATATTTAAGTTATTTTTTTCAATTAAAAATTCAGTATTTATTTGGAAAGATTTTTTTATAAAATTCCTGAAACAGCATGGAATCATAGAATATGTAGATTGATAGATTGTTCGCCAAGGTTAGCCAAGGTTAAACTAATAACTATAAGCACAAATAATCAACTAGTCTTGAGAACTGACATGACCGATAAAAGTTTGCTCAATGGTCAGACCTACTACTCCATTGTTCAGTCTCAGCCTACACAGACAGGTGTGCAAAATGAGCAAGACAGAGTTTATTGTTTTTTCCTCAACATTATCCACAAGTGGACACCAGAAGCAGTTTTACAAGAATTTAAACGTTTATTTATAGACTGTCTAAGCATTGATCAGACTGATACTTTCACCGGAATATATGACATTTTTTCCTTTGAACAAGAACAGGAATTTTATCATACTATTAAGCGTTGTTGTTACATACTAATAAATAATTGGGAAACAGCAAGAAAATATAAATATATTCAAGAATTAATTGGGATATTTAATGATTATCAAATACATAAAAATATTGTTGGTCAGAAAAACAGTGTTTATCAAGCCTGGCTGAATAATTTTCTGGATAGTCAAGACTATAAAAATCTCAAATTATTTACAGCTAAATTTGAGGTCACAAATCGAGAAAATTGGACTAAAAGATACACAGCTTACTCACTACTCGCTCAATCTTACGATGAAAATAATTCTCAAGAACAACGAGAAGCTGCTAGAAAATTGTATAAACGAATTAAAGATAGATTTAAATTTGATTTAGCAATGTACGTTGCTTATTCTCAATCTTCTACTAAAACAACATCTGGTAAAAAATATAAAAATCCTAGTCTTTTGGGTGATAATGTTTTACGGCTAATCAAAATTATAGTTAGTAAGAAGGGAACATTTAACTATGTAAATATTGCTAACATATTTATTGAACAAACCCAAGGACAAACTCTCAAAGAATTCAAATTTAATCTCCAGAAATATCTACTTTTTTCTGTAGAAGCTCAAAATTTTGTAGAAGTTCTACAAAAGCAGTTAGCAGAGAAACTGTCGGCTTGGAAATCCGAACAGGATCAAGAATTTATTACTAAAGATTTATTTTTAAGAATTTGTAACCGAGTGATTGATTTTCTGACCACAGAAAATACTAAAGAACCATCAACATTATTTACTTCTGTACTTTCTCAAGGTCATTCCCTCACCTTAGTAATTATACTACTAAAAGTGATATTAATTTCCAAAAACTCCCGCGCCCATTTAGAGACAAGAATCGCTCATCTCATCAACTATTATGAGCAATATCCAGCCGAAGAATGTAAGTGGTTAATTAATTTTATAGAGATTTTTAACGTTACATTTGCTATTTATACAGAAAATGTAGAATATAATTTGGTGAAGATGAGACAAGATCAGCAAGATATTGATTTTCAGATCAATCTAGATGATTATCGGGTTTTTTCTCAGTTAAGATTAAATCCAGACAAAGAAATTTAGATTAGGCTTTGGTTAATTGTTCATCCAGCCAAGCTAAAGCAGCGCCGATAGTTTCTGCTAAAATACTAATGAGACGATAAAGAGCGATCGCACTAATTACTAATGCAGCCGGAAAGCGATTTTGCAACAGTGCTATGGCTGTAGCTTCAAACACCCCTAAGCCACCAGGCGCACCAGGAACAACTAACCCTAATAACCAAGCGAAACTAAAAGCACCCAATAATAAAGGAATTTGATTTAAGTTTAAAGAACTTAAAGCCAACAAAGTTAATATAAATCCTATACTGCGTAAACCGATAAAACCTAACTCACCCAACAAAGGACGCAGGGGATAGCGTTCAAGATATAAACTTAAATTAGTTGTACTTTCAGAATCAGATTTTTTCTTTTTTAATTTGTATAATAACCCAATTACTGGATTTAAAAACCCAGGATGAACCGCACCAAGAACTACAGCTAAAGCTAATAACTGTAAAATAAAAATTCCCAAATTACTATTACTAACCGCCAAATTACTACCAAATAAGACAAAAGTAATTAAAGCAGCAGCAGCCATTAGTAGCGGTTCTAACAACACACTTAAAGTAGATGCCCCAGTGGGAATATTAGCATTTTTCGCAGCTAAAATTCGCCCATAGTAATGCCAAATATTACCAGGTAGATATTTAGCAATATTCGTTTTTAGATAAACTTGAATAAATTGGGCAGAAGATACAGGTTGATTTAATTCTTTTAATATCCAAGTCCAGATCCAACCGGCCCAAGTATGTGCAAGTAAAGTTACACCAGTAGCAATTGTTAAAATTGCCCACCCGGATGCATCAATACGGATAGCACTAACTTCTAGCCAATGATCTTTTAATGCTTTCCCGATAAAAAACAGCGCCGCACCTAAAATTACCCAACGTAAAACTCGCTTCATCATGTTGGAATTGAGACTAAACAAATCAAATTCTATGACAAATGGGGTACATATCTCAATTTTTTGTATTTACATAAATCAAATTAAACTAATAATGCTAATTCTCATCAACTATATCTCCCTCCAGTTAGATAAAACCAAATTTTCTTGAGTATTAAAATGTGACCTACGCTAGAGGTAATGGGCATTTTGCATTTTTAACCTTGATAAAGATTGCTCAATATCTCAGACTAGCCTACTTGTTGGTTAAAATTTTTGGTACAGCAGGGAACAGGGAACTCTTAACAGGGAACAGAGTTGAAAGTCTCTTAGGATAAAGCTTTGTTCCTAAATTTTGTACCTCATTTACCTGAAATTTGCTGTAACTTTTGGCAATTTTTAGTAAAAATGTGACTTGTTCTCAATGTCAAGGAGGACTAAGTGAAAAAGTGGATAAATGTGTTAAAAAAACTGCCAATTTGGCGAATTTTAGCTACCTTTTTAGCTGGCATATTTTTGATAGTAACTACTGCTTGTAGTGGTGTAAATGCCCAAGGTGCTAGACCGGAAAATCCCCCTGTACAAGCTGGAGAAGCAAATAATCCTTACAAAATGGGTGGGGATAATTATACAAATTATCATAGGTCTACTGACCCCAAAGTAACTAACGAATCGACTCAAAAAAAATCAGATCAATCTAGTTTACAGATAAATTCACAAATATTACTAGCTGTAAATAAAGAAGCAGAACAGCTTTATCCTGGTGCAGAAACACCTATGGGTAGAGTCAAGAAAGAAGCAGAATTACCATTGATTACAGAAGAAGAATTTCAACATCCAGAACCTGGCGGTTTAATTCAGCGAGAACCGGATGTTGGCACTCGCATTCAAAAGCGGCTGGAGACTGTGAAAGAAGCGGTGGAAGAAGCTTCTAAATTTTTGCCAGAAAAATTAGATGAAGCTACAAATAGACCTGAATTACAACCAAATCCAGCAGTGAATAGATAATACCAATTCAAAATTGAAAATACTCTTTGAAAATAACTGCATCCTACAAAATTTAGCAGTTCAGATTCAATCATAGTATGAGAGAATTGGTAAAAAGCTAACGAATTTATCTAAAATTGTTGAGGATAAAAAGATGAAAAATATTATTACTCGGTGGCAAAACTTTCATCCTGTGAGAATGTTCATAGTTTTTGTAGCGGGGATGTTATTATTATTAGTGCAAGCTTGCGATCGCGGTATTGCTGCATCACCCCCTCAGCCTAGAGAACAACCACCAAATGCCCAAAGATACGATCCAACTAAAGATTATCCTATTTCTCCGTTTGAAGGAGGAATGAATAACTTTAGCGATGTAGATCCTAGAGCAAAAGCAATAGAAAGAGCAGCTAGAGAAAGGGCTGATGATTTGGTCAGGAATGCTGAGAGAAATATTACCGAAAAAGGGGTGACGAATCGAGAAGAACTGATTCGTAATTATCAGGAAGGTACACCTTTTGATGAAAGAGTCAGAAAATTTGGTAGAGATGTAGGTCGTTCAGCTGAAGAATTACAAGAAGGTGTAAAAGCAGGAACAAAGCGGGGGACAGAAAATCTACAAGAAAATATTGGCAATGCTGCTAAAGATTTAACTAGAAATGTACAACGCGGTGCTGAGGATACAGGAAAAAATATTCAACGCACATCTGAGGATGCAGCAGAAGCAGTAAATAGAACTTTGAGAGAAGCTGATTAGAATTGGGGGATTGGGAATTGGTGACTGGGAAATAATTCTTCCCCAATACCCAATACCCAATACCCAGTACCCAGTACCCAATCCCTAATTTTGTTGGACTAAATGCCAATTTTGTAAAGCGAGGCGTTGAATTTCTCGCCAAGAAATGTTGTATTTTCTGGCTAAGTCGGCACAATCTTCGTATTCTGGTTGGACGTTAGTAATGATCTTTTCTGTTGCTTGTCCTTGCCATGCTACTTTTACTCTAACTGAGCCATATTTGGTTTCTATTTGTTGAATTTCCCGTTGCAGGATGGCGCGTTGTCCTGTGGTGAACCGGATGCCCAAGGTGGTAGTTTCTCGAAATAAGACTTTTTGACAATTTGCTAAGTCTTCTGGATGACAAATTACGGTTAACAATATCCCTGGACGGGATTTTTTCATGCCTATGGGTTGGGTGAAAACGTCAACAGCACCCGCAGCAAATAACGCTTCAAAGATATAACCTATTGCTTGGGGGTTGAGGTCGTCAATTTGGGTTTCTAGGACGGAAATAGTTTCTAATTTGGGGCTAGTTTCTTCAGTATGGGTGTGATTTGTGTGGTGAGTTGTGTGGTGATGATGGGTGTGTGAGTTTTGGCTGCTACCTAACCAGAGGCGGAGTACATTGGGGATAGATAAATTAAGTGAACCTGCTCCTAGTCCTACCTGTTTGAGTAACATGGGAGGTGGGGAACCAAAATCTTGAGCTAGAGTAGTGGCGATCGCAGCTCCGGTTGGTGTCACCAGTTCTTTATCGATACCGTTACTGTAAACTGGGCAATTTCGCATTTCCCACAACTTTAAGACTGCTGGTACTGGTACAGGCATTTGCCCGTGTGCAGCCCTGACAATTCCCCCACCAGTGGGAAATGGTGAACAATATAACAGGGGTAGTCCTTGCTCATTACTATCAATCCCCAAATAATCTAAACCTAAGCAAGTCCCCACAATATCGACAATGGCATCTGTTGCCCCCACTTCATGAAAATGAACTTTTTCAGGTGCAATGCCGTGTACAGCCCCCTCAGCGACCGCCAACTGCCGGAAAACGGCTAAACTCCAAGCCTCTGCCCGTGGTGGTAAATTGGCTTTGACAATCATTCTTTCTATTTCTGGCAGGTGACGACCATGATGGTGGTCATGTTCATGATCATGGTGATGATGGTGTACTAAGTCTACATGTACCTTAGTTGCTTGTTGAGTTTGTCGATGCACTAATTCTGCCCGCATCTCAAATTCATGTTTAATTCCCAAAGTATTGAGTTTTTCCACCAAGTACTCTACAGGAACACCTAGACTAACTAAGGCTCCCAAACACATATCACCAGAAATTCCCGTGGGACATTGAAGATAAGCTATTTTACTCATAAATCAGGCATTGGTAATTGAGAATTGGGGATTAGACAAGGGGCTATGGACTATGATTTCTATTCTCTGTCTGTTCTTCCCCATTGTTACCATTTTCCTGTGAACTCAAAAATCCCCGTTCCCCCATCAGCATCTTTTATGGCAAAAATTTTCGCAATCCATCCTGATAATCCCCAAAATCGCCGAATAGAGGATATAAAGTTGGCGCTGCTCGGTGGCGCTATCATGCTCTACCCTACTGATACAGTCTATGCAATTGGTTGTGATATGAATGCTAAGTCAGCCGTGGAAAGAGTGAGACAGATTAAGCAGTTGGCTAATGATAAACCATTGACATTTTTATGTCCTTCCCTTTCCAATGTGTCAACTTATGCCTTCGTAAGTGATACAGCCTATCGGTTAATGAAGCGTTTAATACCGGGGCCTTACACGTTTTTGCTACCTGCTACCAAGTTAGTGCCGCGACTGGTGCAGAATCCGAAGCGCAAAACCACTGGTATTCGTGTCCCCAATCATACCGTATGTTTGGCACTACTCGAAGCTTTAGGTAATCCGATTATCTCCACTTCGGCCCATGTACCACCAACTGATGTAGACGAGGAAATGGATGAGGTAGCTACAGAGCCAATTCTATCGCGGGTAGAGTTATTCGATCGCTTAGATAACTTGGTAGATATCATTATCGATACTGGCGAAGAACCCGCTTATGAAGTGTCTACCATTTTAGATTTAACAGCAGATGAACCAGTTATTACACGGAGGGGTTTAGGTTGGGAAGCAGTAGCAGCTTGGGTTTAAGAAATAAGCTTTACAGCAGGAGCCACCCCCTATTTCGGAAATTGTGATTATTAATGCTCCAGTTTAAAAATTGGCATACTCTCAGGCACGCGATCGCACAGCATCGAGATAGCGGCAAGTCTCGACGCAGCAAGGCTTTGGATAGGATTTAGTGCTTGGTGAATACCCGTTGCCAACTCCGCTTTAGTTGCAAATACTAAAAACCGACACAATTGATAAGCCCTTAACTTTGGAAATTCTCTACAGTCTTAGATGTGAACAGTAAATGCGGCGGGTCTGAATGGATGAATGCCAAAAAGATTCTCTTGCTGTGACTGCCCTAAGTACTGTGTCTGCGTTTAAGTTAAGGTGCAATACCAATTTCAGGAAAAGTCATGAAAGCTAATATCGCTAATCTGCCAACAACTACACCTGCTTTTGACCATCATGTTTCCATTGAAGATTTATCAACTAGCAATACTGAAACTCTAGTTCAGCTGCTATATCAAGAATTGCAAGCTCAAGTTAGAGCCTCTACTGGATGTGTACAAGCTGTAGCCAAGCGTATCGCTAAGGAAGTAGAAAGAATCTGTGATAAAAGTTCGCGGATTCAAACTTCTGGGCAAATCAGGTCTTGGCAGATTACCTTAGCCAGACATCGCCTACAAAAATGCCTGCGTTATTATCAATTGGGTTCTAAGCAGGGTCGGGTGGAGTTGCATAGCAATCTAGGTGCAATTGTTTATCGTCATGTGACTGTTGCTGGTTCAGATTTGGGCTTTGACGCTCGTTACAATTTAATTGAAGATTTCCTCCAAGCCTTTTATATTGAAGCTATTAAAGCTTTCCGTCGAGAAAACGAATTACCGGAAGATTATACCCCCCGCACTCAATTACAATTAGCTGAATATATGGCATTTACTGAACAGTATGCCAAGCGACGGATTAATTTACCCGGTGGTGCTAATCAGCAGTTGATTGTGTTACGCGCTCAAGGTTTTGCCCGTCGTCAACCCCAGGAAACGACTGTCGATATTGAAATGGCTGTAGATTCGGCTAAAACTGAGGAAGCAGAATCTTATCAGCGTAATCTAGCGGTACAGCAAATTCGCTCCCAAATGATTGCTAAACCTGGGTTTGACCCGTCGGAAGAATCAGAACGCGATCGCGTGATTACAGAATTAATGAAATATCTGGAGTCTCAAGGCCAAAATGATTGCATGGACTATCTCGCTTTGAAACTCCAAGACCTCTCAGCCCCGGAAATTGACCAAATCTTAGGTTTAACTAGCCGCCAACGTGACTATCTGCAACAAAGATTTAAGTACCATGTCGAGAAATTTGCCAAACAGCATCAATGGCAATTAGTCCATCAATGGTTAGGTGCTGGTTTAGAACATAAATTAGGTTTGTCTTCTGTGCAGTGGAATACATTTTGGCAACAACTCACAGAACAACAACAACAAATCTTTGATTTAAAGATGGCTAAACAAAGTGATCAGGCGATCGCTAAAGCTGTCCAATGTACCCCCAAACAACTCCAAAAACGCTGGACACAAATGTTAGAACTCGCTTGGTCTATCCGTAATGGTCACGCTGAAGTTAAGACTAATTGAAGCTAAGGTAAAAATCGCCAACAAAACTTTATCTCAGCTTCATCTAAGTTAACACAAATGTCGCTAAATCACAAGCATCTCCTCTCAATTCTTCCTCAACTCCTGGCAGAATGAGAGGGGAAAGCTTTACAAATCTCAGAAAGTATTTATTTGTCAGAAAGAATTCAGGAGTCAGGAGCGGAGCCTCCAGACGCTCCGCCTCCGGTCAGAAGTCAGAATGCTGATCCAATCAGGAATAGATAGTAGTAATATTTCTGGAGAATAATTCAGCTTGACTGTAAAAGTCTCTTTAATACTGAATTCTGGATTCTGTATTCTGAATACTTACAGAATTAGCATCTACCATGCTCTATTTTTCTAGCCCATCTTGAATAGATGAGGGTTAATTCTGGCATTAATACACCTGTTTTTTTCTGAGTACAAGAGTACCAAATATTCCAGCTAAAGTCAGCAAAATTAAAAATTCATCTTCAGCCAGTGAGATTTTCCTACGCCTTTTGTGGAATCCTAGAACTAGGGGAATCTGCATAGAGGGCTAGACGATGAAGATGACTCAAGGTGGACGGGCTAATAAATCTGGCAATATACTAGAAGCAAATGTAGAAGCCATTTTGAATGGATATGATTATTTTCAGGTAGGACATCACATTACAAAAGAACAAATATTTAATGCTTCCTTATTACCAAAACGCTATGGTAGAGAAGTAAATATTGGGATGGGAATTTACCAGACTGAGCTAAAAGTTGACTTTTATATAATTGGTATACCTGCATTTACATCTGGTTTAATTATTGAATGTAAATGGCAAGAAAGCACAGGCTCAGTTGATGAAAAATATCCTTATCTCAATATGAATATTCAGTATACTTACCCAGCACCAACGATTGTGATTTTGGGTGGTGTAGGTATGCGAGAAGGTGCAAGTAATTGGCTCAAAGACAGAGTTAATGATAATCCAAACTTAGTTGCTGTTTTTAGTTTAGATAGATTTATCGCTTGGGCCAACAAAAATTTTTAGTTTAGACATTTAATAAGAAGTAATTAATAACTCATCAATTAAACCCCGGCTTTGGGTATTAGAATTGATTGAACGTGGAGCTTTAATTGTGCGAATGTTGAAGTTAATTTCTTGATAAAGACTTTTAATAATTTCACTATGAGAATTACATATCATCACTTTTACACCACGACTTGCTAATTCTGCACAAGTATTTCGTAAGCGTTCTTGATCTTTTTCATCAAAAGAATTTTGACTATAGGCTGTAAAGTTGCTAGTAGAACTTAGAGGATAATAAGGTGGATCACAAAAAACAAAATCATTACTACTGACTGCATAATCTAAGATAGCTGTAAAATCATTGACTTTAATTTCTGCGTCTTTCAATGCTTCTGAAGCAGAACGCAGCAAATCTTCCTGACAAATACCAGGGTTTTTATATCTACCCATAGGTACATTAAATTTACCTTGAGAATTTACCCGATAAAGACCATTAAAACAAGTCTTATTGAGATAAATTAACCGTGCAGCTTTTTCTAAATTAGAACCTTGCTCATAATCTCTGACATCATAGTAATAATTTGGGTTATTTAGGCTATGTCGTTCTTGATGCTTTTTTAACTCATTAATTAAATCTTCCACCTCATCTCTCACACAGCAATAGGCATTAATCAATTCAGCATTAATATCAGTTAAGATAGCCCTTTGTGGTTGCAGATAAAAGAAGACTGCACCACCACCTAAAAACGGCTCGTAGTAAGTATCAAAACTCTTAGGAAAGTAATCTTTATATTGCTGAATTAACCGACTTTTACCCCCCGCCCACTTTAAAAACGGACGTGGGCTATTCTTCTTAGGGATTTGAGTTACCATTTACTTATAATGCAACAAAAATACAGCTAGTCAACAATGCTAATATAACCGACGAATTACATTTTATCTCAAGATAGTAATTTTCTGACCATTTAGCTTACAATGAACTTACACAAGCATCTAGAAACAAACAACTAATTCATAACAAGGCACTCTAGTTACAAATGTTTGACGGATTTTGGGATAACGTTTTTCGCTACCCTCGGTACTTTATCAGTATTCTCTTAGGGCTGTTGCTCAATACCTTTGCACCCCTCAAGCCATTATTTAAAAACCCAGTTACTTTAATCGCGCTAATCGGCTTTTTTCTCGGTGGGATAGCTTTTGTGACATTTACCCTACGGGCTATGTTGGGCTTGAGTCCAATCTAAACAAGAGCTATACTGGGGTTACTAAGATTAGTGCTATTAGCTTGATGTAGCTAAGGCAGTATCTTTTTAACATGCATCTAAAATTTTGTTGTCAAACCTCTGTAAGAAGGCGGAACTGATATGGCTACAAATCGCCGCGTTTCCCGCGTTGCTGAATTAATTAAACGGGAAGTTAGCCAAATGCTACTCCACGGTATTAAGGATGACCGTGTTGGTACAGGTATGGTCAGCGTCACTGATGTGGATGTTTCCGGTGATCTGCAACACGCCAAAATCTTCGTGAGCATTTACGGGACAGAGGAAGCAAAAGCAGAAACAATGGCTGGCTTAAAGTCTGCGACTGGTTATGTCCGCAGCGAACTGGGTGCGAGGGTAAGGCTACGTCGTACACCAGAAGTTGTGTTTGTGGAAGACCGTTCTATTGAACGCGGTACTAAGGTGCTGACGTTACTAAACCAATTACAACGGGAGCGTCAATCAACTAGTACAGATGAGTATGAACAAGAAGTTGCTGAATAGTTAGAGAAATTGCTGGCAATTATTAAACTAGTGGGGGCTAACGACTGTTAGCCCCTATTGAATTACAACCATTTGCATCTGTCTAGCTCAATATTAAGATTTTGTAATAAATAGGCAAAATATCACTATAACAGTATCAAAAAAGACTATTTTTTTACTAAATAATAATTAAACTGCTTAAAAAAGTCTTAACAGGCAAGGAATGAGCAAATTTAGTAGTGTAAGGTGAATCTGGTAACTAGCAAAAGTTTATACTTCATTATTAGATACAGCAAATTTCAGGTAAATGAGGTACAAGTTTTTGGAACAAAGCCTAATGCTAAAAGACTTTCACCCTTGTTCCCTGTTAAGAGTTCCCTGTTAAGAGTTCCCTGTTCCCTGCTGTAAAAAGTGTAAATCTATTTCCCAGAACAAAATTATAGTGAAACTCAAAGTATCTCTACGGTGATGACTTGGTATACAAGCAAGCTTTTACGTAAGCGGTTATCAGTCTCTCAATTATAGCGATAGGTAGTAACTATAACTGTTTTAGACTTGTTGCCGTTTAGTTAAATTTATGTCCAATAAGTAATTTTTACTACTGGTTAGCTAGAAGTTTAAATTCAGGTTAGTAATTAAGTCATGATATGTTGACAAACTTAACATTTCTTTAGATAATTTCCAGAGGTGTAGCGTCAAAATGATATTAGTTCCGTATAGCAAACTACAAAACCCTAGCCACAGGTCTAATTTATCGCCTTGTTTATTCCCGATTCAGGTTGGGAAAACTATCTAAGTGTAATTTTGTGAGTAAAAACAATGAGTGTGAATACGGTGCCAACTATCAATTACTACTCTTTAGACGTAATTCAGGACGAAGCACGCCGATTAGTGCAAAAGGGAATGGTCAGCCGTCAGCAACCAAT
>DATGXQ010000025.1:0-20546 GCA_035298905.1 Nostocaceae cyanobacterium
CATTGGCCATCAGTTTCCCCCTCCTCCCCTCCCCGTTTTTCTCCCTCTCTTCTCTAAGTAATTGGTAGGACGCTATAGCTGCCAAATACCTTCAGAACTTCTGTATACTTGCTTAATTCAGATAAAGCAAATTGCATTAAAGGCGATCGAGTTTCTGCTTCTACATCGATAAAAAACAAGTATTCTCCTAAAGAACGCTTGGTAGGGCGAGACTCAATTCGACTCATATTAATACCTAATTGGGCAAACACTTGTAAAAGCTTGACTAGTGCGCCTGGGACATTGGCTGGTAAACTGCAAGCTAGTGATGTATGGCTAGGGGCTGATAAGGATAAATTAACATCACTTCCTGCTGGACTAATTACCCAAAACCGAGTCCGGTTTTCTGGATAATCATTAATTCCACTAGCCAATATGGGTAGATTGTAAAGTTCTGCGGCTCTTTTGGAGGCGATCGCTGCTGTACTTGTCTCTTGTGGGAGTCGTTGTAGTGCCTCAGTAGTAGAATTACTAGGTATTAAAGTTGCATTAGGGAGAAACTGGGCTAACCATTCTTGGCATTGGGCTAAAGCTTGAGGATGGGAATAAACAGTTTGTATACTCTCTAAATCAGGCGCGTAGGAGATTAAAGTGTGAGCAATAGGCAAGATTAAAGCCAACCGAATGCTCAAACTGTCTAATTGCCAGAGTGTATCCATAGTCATGCTGACACTACCTTCGATGGAATTTTCCACCGGGACAACAGCTAACTGTACCTGTTGATTAGCCACAGCTTGTAGGGATCTGGCAATGGTAGGGTAGGGAGATAATTCCGCTTCAATTCCCTGATGGGTTTTCAGCCAATTCAGATAAAAAAAAGCTGCTTGTTCAGCATAAGTACCTGGTGGTCCCAAATGTGCGATCGTTAAAGTCATAAATTAATCTGTGTTCAAGTTTCTTAGTAGAGACGTGGCGCTGGTTAGGGATAGTCAAATAATAAGCGATCGCTTGCTATAAATGTGCGATCGCTTCTGCTAAAAATATCAAAAAAACAGTCAAACTAAGGGGTATAAATGTAAGCTTGTCTCAAGCGTCTGACCATCTCTCTGCGTACTTCATTTTCAACTCTGTTACCACGTCTCCAGTGTTCTAATTGCAAATTATCAATATAGAATCTTACAGAAAACTGCATTGAACCGCCCAGATCAGTTAACTGAATTTGTGGTTCTTTCCAGAGGATATTAGATTCCTTGAAGCTGTCATTGAGCCAATCTAATAGTTTTACTGCGTAGTCATCTAATCTAGTTTCATCTGCTCCCGGATTGACAATTTTCTGAAACAATTTATTCAATTTGACTTTCAAAAGTATGATTTTTTGCTCCCATTCATCCGGTAATATCTTCTGGTCTTCAATGACTAAATCCGGGTCTTTTAACCAAGTGTTGTACCATAGTCTGACCAAACTAATCAGGTTTTCTTTACTATAGTCTTGATCTTCTTCCAAGTATGTTCTCGCCTTCCTACCTGTGCGCTCTGTCATTACTACCAGACCAATCTTTTTCAGGATATCCAAGTAATTCTTCTTAATACTTACTAGTTCATCTGAATTTAAACCACCTTTCTCCGTTTGTTTAATTTCTACAATCAAATCTGCCAATGAGTTTTCAACACTTTCTAAGGCTTTGTTCAAATTTTTCTCAGCTAATAAACGTTGCCGGGCTGCTTCTTTTTTAGATAGAAAACTTCCTTGAGCCTCTTTTAACCCAGCAAATTTTTCTAAGTATTCAATTTTCTTTTCAAGATTACCCAAAGTATCTGGATGACCAAGAACTATTTCTTGGAGAATATTTGTTGCCACTACTGGATCTGCATCAACTCTGACTGCTATTTTGATGGTGTAAGCATAGTGAGTTGTGGGACGGGTGAGGTTGATGATCTCTTGATTTGCTAAAGCCCTGTTTGGTTTATAAACTTCACAATGTTCGTTAATTAGATATAGCTTTGTCACCCGAATACCAATTTGTCTGATCACCGCAACTGATCCATCTGGCATGGAGATCACATCTCCAAATTTAAAGGGTGTATCAACCAACAGTACTAACCCACTAAAAAAGTCGCTTAGTATGTCTTTGATCGCTAATCCAAAAACTACGGTGATACTACCTAATGTTAAGCCGATTCCAGTTAAATCTACTCCTAGAGTTGCGAAGAATAGGGCTATACCAATCAAATAAGTAAGTATCGGAATAAATCTTTGTGATAGAGGTATGAGTACATCATCCCAAACAGCTTCAGTTTTCCGAGCATACTCTTTTAAAAAATAAACTACTACTTCACTGAATAATGTACTCAACCAGTAAGTCGTAGCAGCAATTAGCAAAGCTGTGACTACTCGTTCAACCCCACCAATTACCTCTTGTCCTCCAAGTTTATAGAGCGAAAATTTTACACTTAGCAGGCTAAAAACGGCAATAATTGGTTTTTGGGAAATCGCAATGATCAATAGGTATGTATCTTTTTCCCAATAGCGAAGTAGCGATCGCAATATATAGAACACCAGAAAGTATATTAGTAAAGCTACGACCGCATATAAGCATAAAGTTGATAAAAAACCACTTATTTTACCTACATTGATTGCAGGTAAAGGTGTTTGCGCTAAAAAAAATGCTGATGAAAATTCTGCTGCCTTGACAGCTAAGTTATAAATCATTTGCACCTACCCCAAGCACTGTATGGCCACAAAAATTATATTTAGGTTAAGCTAATCGTCTTTCTTTTTTATGCTGTGAAGTCCTAATAACCAGGATTTCAACAGGATTTTTGTGCATGTCAAATGCAGATTAGCCGTAACTTATTTCAACACTTACGGATCAACCTACGGGTTATCGAGGATATGACCTACGAATATTCATTACTTCAAACCATTCTGATATCAGAGGATAAGCAAGGTAATTTTCTTATAGGTTTTGCAGCAATTACTTAAGTATACTTAGCATATCCTGCCAAAATTTACAATACCAAATTACTAAAAAAATTACCTCAACTTACGTATTGTGATTATAAAATATTAAATATAGTATAAAAAATTTTGTACTATATAGGTTTGTTACTGAATAGATATTGATTATGTATACACGTTCCAGAGCGTCATGCTCCGCTCGCAGTGCTACCCAATTTATTGATCAGGCTTGATTATTACTAACTTTGGCATTTACTGAGTTGTTTTTAACTTTGAGTAGTAACATTACTAAATAATTAATAAAGTGTTTAAATATCTTGAATCTCAGCTAATTTATTAAAAAATATTAAAATTAGGAAATAAATAATCGAATAAACTCATGGCTACCAAGTTTACTGCGTCTCAATCAGTTGAAATTGCTGTGCCAAAGCAGCCTATTCCTATTCAGCACTACTTGCGTCAGCCTCAACGTCTAGTCAAGGCATTGGTTGATCCTAGTCGAATTCAGCAGCTGTCTGAGGAAGTGTTTCGCCTCAAAATGCGGCCTCTCACCTTTATGTCATTGAGCATTCAACCTACTGTAGATATGAGAGTTTGGGCAGATGCCAATGGAGTAATTTATTTACGATCGGTTGGGTGTGAAATTGTGGGGTTTGAGTACATTAATCAGCGCTTTGCCCTGAACCTCAAAGGCTATTTGTCACCCTATCAATCCAGCACTGGTACTCATTTAGAAGGTAGGGCTGATCTAGAGGTGCAAATTGAATTACCTCCGCCTTTTTCCCTCACTCCTAAACCAATTTTAGAGACTACAGGTAATGGTCTGCTGAAAAGTGTATTACTAACTATTAAGCAAAGATTACTACATCACCTCTTGGCTGATTATCGCCAATGGGTAAACTCACAAATAAGTAAAGCAGAGTCTCATAGTGAAAACACTGAGTTAACCGTGTTTAATTTTGAATGATGAGACTGGGAGACGCAGTGTTCGCGTAGCGTCTCCGCAAAGAGAAGGGAGACACAGAGAGGATCGATGGAGGGAGCAGAGGTGTAGAGGGGAAAAATAGAAATATTTTCTTTGTCTTCCTTATCTCCTCCCACCTGTCCCCGCGTCCCCACATCCTTCCTGGCCTCTATTGACCCTCTCAATCACCTGACAAGGACGAAAAGATTGACGGTGGAGGGGTGAGGGGCCATATTTCTGTAAAGCCAGCAAATGCTTCTGGCTACCATAACCTTTATTACGTTCTAAATCATACATAGGATATTTAGCCGCCAGCCGCATGACTAATTCGTCACGCCAAACTTTGGCCATGATACTGGCAGCTGCAATATTTAGCGATCGCTCATCTCCCTTAATAATTGTCTGTTGGGGTATTAGTAAATTTTTTAGCGGCTGATTACCATCGATTAAGCAGATATTGGGCTGTACTTTGAGTTTTTGTACAGCCCTCTGCATTGCCAATAGTGTTGCCTGTAAAATATTTAACTTGTCAATTTCCGCAGTAGAAGCAAAACCAATTTTCCAGTCTGATGCCAAGATGGCAATTTGTTGGTATAGATGAGTTCTGCGCGAACTAGACAACTTTTTACTGTCTTGAATGTTCGCTGCTAAAAGTTGTGGCCAAGCTTCTTTCGGTAGAATTACTGCTGCTGCCACTACTGGGCCAAATAGCGCCCCTCTACCTACTTCATCTACGCCTGCTATGAGTTCAGAGGCACTCGAAGAAGTGGATAACTCTAACCAACTTGACTCACCTGTGATAGTTTCTGGCTCTCTTTGCATCATCAGGCTAATTAACTATCCTCGAACCCAGAGTTATTCCCTTCTACTGCTGAGGAACGGCGGCGACGACGACGATTAATCGTACTAGCGCTGTTGAGATCATTGTCATCTGTGAAGTTGGGAAATTCTGAGGGCTTTTCCACTGGGGGGAAAGATTGTTCTTCCGGTTCTATAGGTTCTACAGGTTCAACCTGTACTATAGGTCTTCTGATTTCCAAGACTTGAGGATTTTCTCTTTCGCTGAGTGATGGCCTAGAAATTGGTTCAGGTGGTGTATTTGCAGCTTCTCCCGGTTGTACAACATTAATAATTACCGATTTGGGATTTTTGACTTCTTCTTCTAACTTCACTAGAGGCGAAACTCCCATCAAGGCAAATATATCCTGTTCCTGGAGGGTCATTTCTACAGTTCTAATCTCTGGTGGTTCTACTATGGGTTTAACAGGCTCGACTTTAATTTTTGTCCGCTCTGCTCTTTCCACCCAACCAGATTTACCCAATGTTGGGGAGGGGATATCTGATCCTATTTCTGCTTCTGGGTCTAAATCTAAATCTGACTCATGGAAGGGTAGAGAATGAGAAACTAGCCTTGGCTCATCTTTGCTATTGATGCCATTTATACCCAGACGACTGCGGCGAGTGCGGGTGCGACGTTTGGCTGCATCACCTAGTTCTTGATAGTTGGGATGGTTTAAGGGCAGGGGATTAAATTCTGAGTCAGTATCAAAGCTGTCACTAAAGCCGTCATAGGTTTCCCTGGGTTCAGGAATGCGAGTTATGGGCATCCGTGGTTCTCTTTCTCTGGTGGGAATAGAGACAAACCGCTCTGGTACTTCTACGGCTGCGGCTGCGGGAATCGGCATCCGGGGTTCTGTCTCTCCTGGTAAGCGGACAGTATGCCCTAAACCACCACAGGTAGTGCAGGTTTCTCCAAATAATTCATAAACGTTTTGCCCTTGCCGTTTGCGGGTGAGTTCTACTAAACCTAGCTCCGTAAGTTGGGCGATTTGTGGACGGGCTTTATCTGCTTTTAGGGCTTTGTTAAAGTGTTCTAAAACTTGCAGTTGGTCACGTCGAGATTCCATATCAATGAAATCGACAACAATCACCCCAGCAATATTGCGTAAGCGTAACTGACGAGCTATTTCTGTGGCGGCTTCGCAGTTTGTCCACAATACTGTTTCTCTGGCTGTGGCCGATCGCGTAAAGGAACCGGAGTTGACATCAATTACTGTCAGGGCTTCCGTTGGTTCAATGATAATATATCCACCGGAAGGCAAATCTACCCTTGGTCTGAGGGCTTCTCGAATGGCGGCATTGATGCGGAAGTATTCTAAAATTGGAGAGCGATCGCGGTGATGGTCAATCAGTAATCCTTGTGGTGTTTGACCTCCACTCCAGTTTTGTAAATACTGCTTCACCCGCTTTAAGCCGGTGCTAGAATCTACGACGATGCGATTGACATCTGCACCGTACATATCTCTTAACACTCTTTGAATAAAATCATCGTCCCGGTTGAGTAAGGCTGGCGCACGGGTAGAATGGGCTTCTTGTTGAATTAATTCCCATTGCCGTTGCAATACTTCCAAATCTTCAATAATCGCTTCTTCCGGTTTGCCTTCTGCTTCTGTCCGCACTAACAAGCCCATGCCCGCAGGTTTAATTAAAATTGCTAGCGCTCGTAAACGGTTCCTTTCACTTTCACTTTTAATCCGTCGGGATAAATTTACACCTCTACCATAGGGCATTAACACTACATAGCGACCAGGTAAAGTAATGTTACCTGTAAGCCTTGGGCCTTTGGTTCCCGTTGGCTCTTTCATTACTTGTACTAATACTTTTTGCTGTGGTGTTAATAATTCGGTAATGGCTGCGGCTGTGCGCTTGAGTCTCAAGGGTCCCAGGTCGGTAACATGAATAAAACCATTCCGTTCTGGGTCGCCAATATTCACAAAAGCTGCATCTATCCCCGGTAAGACGTTTTCTACTACTCCTAAATAGATATCACCAATTTGGTGATGACCGGTAGCAACGACAAGTTCTTGTATTTGATCTTCAGAAAAGACGGCAGCTATTTGATGCTGCTCCGCAATGATAATTTGTTTTGGCATTCAATTTCCTCAAAAACTGGCAGCACCACCGGGATTGGAGTTCGGTTTACCTCTGTTCCTACAATACCCAAAGGGTGCTGGTAATAAAGTTGCAGATCCAAGAGCTTCTCAAAATTATGGAGAGCTAATGACTATGTAATTGCGTTTACACGCCTGATTATTCCAGAACGGCTGCGTATGGTTTAAGTAATTAAATCAACCGTTTATGGTTGGTTGCTGATGCTATACCCTCACTATCTATAGATTAGGTACTGAGCAGGTTTTTTAATCATAGAGTCAGAGAAGCCGACGTGAGCTATTGTTGGTAACTAATTCACCAGGTAGCTATAAAGAGAGTGTTCCTAGTCTGCCTTAGTTTGTCTAGGATAAAATCCTGAACTTTTCCCTCTCATACCTTTGCTTTTCCTGGTTGACAGGGTGGTGAATCTAGTCAATCAATGCGGCATCAGAAAATTTCTCTTGCTCTCATTGTAACGCAACCTTGCTAAAAATCAATTCCTGTGATGTGCTACACAGGGCAACTACTAGCAAGTTGCCCTTTAGGGACTATAGCCCTAAGACTAGCCGATTGCGGTGGATGTGCAGGAGGTGGAATTCTGCTCCAGCCACTATTTCTAGTATAGACAAAATTTGTTCAGGACGCAAGATTACCCCATCATGGCGACAGCTACCCAAATAGCGTAAGGTGGCTTGAGATTGTGATACTGTAATTAATTCTATCTCGAATAGGCGATCGCGCAGATTAACTAATTGCTGTTTGCCTGATTTTGTTTTGTGTTCTGACAGGATTTCCTCTCTAGCTCTAATAGTTTCGATCCAATTTTGCCATTCTGTCTCCGTAATCTTCCTATCGGTGGCTACTGTAAGTACGTATTCTGCTGCTGTTAGAGATTGGTTAGCGGCTTTGGCTTTTAAATCTATTTGTTCTACCTGATATACGGGTATATCTGGCGGCAGTTGACTGCTCAGTTTTTCCCGGAAGGTTTCCACATCTAAGGTTTGAGTTAACTCAAAATCCACAATTTCTCCACTGCTAGTAGCTCCCAAAGCTAAAGCACTAGCTAAGGAAATCCGGGGAGTGGGATGAAAACCACCAGTAAAAGCCACCGGTAAACCAGCACGACGCACCACGCGATCGAATAATCGCATTAGATCCAAATGGCTGACTAAGGCCATATCTCCTAATTTACCGAACCAAACCCGTAGGCGTTGTACTTTTTGGGTATTTGGTACAAACTCTCCGGCAAATTGAGGAATTGGTGGGGGTGTAATCACAATGTTGTGGCCAAAGTCAGTACCACACACCCCACAATGAGAACAACCGTCAAAAGAACAATCTGGAACAATGGCGGCTTCTAAAGCTCGTTTTAAGTCTTCTTGCAGCCACTTTTTGTCTATTCCAGTATCTATGTGATCCCACGGTAGAGGGATGTCAAGCAGTGAGGGGTGAGGGGTAAGGGGTGAGGGGAGAATCTTTTTTGTCTCCGTGTCCCCGTGTCTCCTTTCCTCTGGATTAAATAAATTCCACTCTCCATTTTCCACTTGACGGTACTTCCAGTCTAGTCCAGCTTCGGCGATCGCTTCTCCCCAAGCTGTAAAAGCTTTTTCTACACTGTCGTACCAAGAATCCATTCCCGCACCTAGTTCCCAGGCTCGACGCAACACTTTTCCTAAAGTGCGATCGCCTCTGCCAATAAAATCTTCCATAGCAGAAATACGGACATCTGTAAAGTTCACCTTTACGTTTCTTAACTTGCGGAATTCTTGCCGCAGGAAATCCTGCTTACGTTCAAATTCCGCTTTGGCTACAGAATGCCATTGGAAAGGTGTATGGGGCTTGGGTGTAAAATTGGAGATTGTCAAATTAAAGCTGAGGGGTTTTCTCCCTTGACCTCGACATTCCCGTTGTAACCACCTCACCGTTTCCGCAATACCCAAGACATCAGCATCGGTTTCCCCTGGTAAACCAATCATAAAATACAGCTTGATTTTATCCCAGCCTTCTAACCAAGCTGTTTTTACACCCCTTAGCAGTTCTTCATTGGTCAAACCCTTATTAACAATGTCTCGCATCCTTTGAGTTCCTGCTTCTGGGGCAAAAGTTAGCCCTCCTTGTCGCATTCCGCCTAAAATATTGGCGATATTCTCATCAAATCTATCTACGCGCTGGCTAGGTAGAGACAAGGAAATATTTTCATTTTTTAAGCGATTCTTAATTTCCATCCCCACGGCTGGCAGGGATAAATAGTCAGAACAACTCAAGGATAACAGGGAAAATTCATTATATCCCGTGTCCCGCATTCCCTGTTCGATCGCCTCTACTACTTTTTGGGGTTCTACATCCCGTGCTGGACGAGTTAGCATTCCAGGCTGACAGAAACGACAACCACGAGTGCAACCGCGTCTAATTTCGATCGTTAAACGGTCATGAACTGTTTGGACATAAGGAACTAACCCAATAGAATAAGCGGGAATTGGTGTAGCAACGCGACGTAAAATGCGTTTTGGCACATCAGGGCGGAGGGGATAAACAGCACCACCCTCTCCCATCTCATAAAATTGGGGAACGTAAACGCCGGGAATTTGTGCCAAGTCTAATAATAATTCTTCTCGACTTAAACCAGCTTGTTTTCCTTGTTCTAACACCAAGCCGATTTCTGGTAATAGTTCTTCACCATCTCCCAAAGCAAAAAAGTCGAAAAAGTCCGAGTATGGTTCCGGGTTCGAGGTTGCCGTTTGTCCGCCAGCAAAAATCAGGGGGTATTGGTGATTGGTGATTGGTGATTGGTGATCGGGAAAGATATTTATGTCTCCCCTCTCCCCATCTTTGCGTCTCCCCTCTCCCTTCTGTCTTTCCTTCCATGTGAGAGGGATGCCTGCTAAATCCAACATTTCTAAAATGTTGGTAGCACCCAACTCATAACTGAGACTAAAACCTAAAATGTCAAATTCCGTCAAAGGACGTTTAGACTCTACCGCAAACAGGGGTGTCTGGGTGCTACGGAGTTTAGCGGCTAAGTCTGTTCCGGGGAGGTAGGAGCGATCGCATAACTGGCGCGGTTGGGCATTGAGAATATTATAGAGAATGATATGACCCAAGTTAGACGATCCAACCTCATACACTTCCGGGTAAGTTAACACCCAACGTATTACAGCCTCATCCCAAGGCTTATGCACAGCTAGGCGTTCGTTACCAAGGTAACGGGCTGGCTTTAAAATATCCGATGTTATTAATTGTTCTACTAAAACAGCCACAGTGCTATCTTCTAGCTACTCTAAATTACAGCTACTCACCTCCAACCTTAGCATTGATTAGGTCATTTCACCGCATTAGTCGTAGCAACTTAGAACACTTTTACACAAATTTACTTTTAACTAAGATTTTAAAGGGGCAGGGGGTAGAGGGAAAAGAATAAAATTTACCCAATACCCAATACTCAAGAACCTTAAGCTGTCGCTAGTTCTGCTTCCAGTTCCCATATCTCAAACACCTGATCCAGTTGGGTTAATTCCAAAATTATTTTCACAGCAGGGGAAACAGAACTAATCCGCAATGTCCGTCCTAGACTATCAGCCAGCTTGAATCCTGATACCAAAGTCATTAAGCCTGCACTATCCAAAGATTCGACTGCACCTAAATCAACCAACACGATCGCATTTCTATCCTGAGATATAGCCCTAGTCAAATCCTGTTCAAATTCCCCCGTATTTGTAGCATTCAAATAACCACAAGGACGCACAACTGTAATTTTTGGATAGTTAAGAGTTGTTAACATACTCAAATCCTAATTGAAGTTTATTGAACCTTAAAAATTTCTGTTTATTTGAACATAAACTGTTTTTGAGTAAATTGACTATAAGTATCAAGTCTCTTTGTCAAATCTTTATTGCTTTACCACCTCTATTTAAAGATTGTCATAAATACACTAGCAAATGTATTTATATATACATTTTTTCTGTTTGATTTCTAAAACAATCAACTTACACATCTTATGTATAGATTAATTATTTCTGTAGATAGTGACCAACCTGTGTAAATCCCTCAATGGTAAGACTTTCAGTAAAAACTCGCTATGGTAAAAAGCTGCTCTATTGGCATTTACTTCTCACAAAAAACACAGTTAGTCGGCAATGATGTCAACCGGAAATCTGTGATCTAGATCACATAAATTTAGACATTTAGATCACTTTTTATACCGAATTTTATCTTAGATAATGTGTAACAATTACAATTGGTTGAAACCCCATGAAAACTCGATATGTCATTCGTCAATTGGTAGAAAAAGCCCTATATATTAAACAATTAACCCCAGAAATTGAAAATGAAATTAACTGTGAATTAACCAAACTAGGCTACATCTCCGATGTTGATTACGAAGCCCTAGAGCTGTTAATGGCAGAAATGGATGCAGGTAGAGTTCAGTTAGTTCCAAGTCTGGGTTAATTATCCTCTTCTTCAGGTAAATTCTATTCAGGCTGACATCATCAAATTTTCCAATCAATAGAATAAGTTTTGACGATAGAAGAGCAGATTATCAGCGTCATTGGCATAATTAGTCAATAGTCGTGCAGCTGAGTAATCAATATTGGTTTATGAGCTTCCTTAGTTCATAATTCTTTACTTGACTGATATGCTTGCCAAATTTGCTGAATAAATTGATGAAGTTGCTGCTGTGCAACGGAAGGAGATTCTGCTTTGGGTTCCTTAGATAAAATTTCCCCCAGCAGACTGATGACTTCCGTATCTAGTGCCGGGCGAAATAGATTTAGAGGCCAAAAAATATCAGATGCATCCCGTAGGTCTGTTACCAATGGTGGGTTGTAGGTTAAATTAACCATCAAAAGGGGACGCACCCAACACATCTCACGGGCTGGCACAACTTGAATGACTTCTGTATAGAGATTTTTGTGATCGTAGTCCAAAGATACAATCTGTCCTGATTGAAAGTAAGAACTAGCATCCATAGCAGAATTAAAAGTTAAAAATTAAAAATTGAAAATGGGAAAAAGCTGATCAGACAAGCTTTTCGATGTTTGTGAATGGTTGGTTTACCTATTCTATTCTGTACTATTTGGGCAAAGGGTTGCTTCAACACCAACCTAACATAATTGTGCTGGGGATTTGTTAGTTATTAACATAACAGCAAGTTATCACTGCTAGTAGACTAGGTTGGCCATGACAGGAGTAGTCAAGCAGCAAATTTTTTTCTAACTGAGAATTGCCTCAGAAATGCTATAAGATTAAGTAAACAACTGTTAAGCAAATGCAAGGCAGTGACTTTGTTGTAGTACATCAACGATAGAAGAGCAAAGAGCAGTGTCAGTCGAAACTATAGAAAAGCGTTCCACCTCCCGCAAGCTCGCGCCTCGTTATCGCGTTTTGCTCCATAACGACGACTACAACTCTATGGAGTATGTGGTTCAGGTACTATTAACCACCGTACCCAGCTTAACCCAGCCCCAGGCGGTCAGCATCATGATGGAAGCCCATACTAACGGGTTGGCCTTAGTCATCACATGCGCTCAAGAACATGCTGAGTTTTATAGCGAAACTTTAAAAAGTCACGGCTTAACTAGCACCATTGAGCCAGAAGAATAGTTATTGGTCATTGGTCATTGGTCATTAGTCCTTTGCTGTGATAATAGAGTGTTGACTAATGAGCTTTGGCTTACTGTGCATGAAAATTAACCTGCTTTATCTACGCCAACGCCCTGCCCCTTTCAGGCTGGGTTGTTTTATTCTATGTTTATTGCTGCTATGGTTGCCTGTAGCTACCCCAGCATATTTACTAATATCTGACAGTAATTTAGTCAGTATTATCACTCTGATAGCCCTATACATAGAATTTATTTTCCTGCTTAAATTTTGGGGTAAGTATATTCACGAACAACACCAGATACTCAACCATTATGGGTTGGAATTGACGCGGTTAAATGGGGTGGAAGTGCTGCGTGGCCTGGCTATTGGACTAATTACTGTGTTAGTGTTATTTGGCTTAGAAGGTATTTTTGGTTGGCTAGTTTGGCAACAACCCAAAGTTTTTTTAGTAAAAATAATCTTAGAAGGTTTAATGGTGGGTGTGGGTATCGGCTTTGCAGAAGAGTTATTCTTTCGGGGTTGGTTGCTAGATGAGTTACAACGAGATTATAGCCAGAATGTAGCCGCAGGGACTAATGCGGCTTTGTTTGCTTTGGCTCATTTTATTAAACCTTTAGCAGCAATTATTCATACTTTGCCACAATTTCCGGCGCTCGTCTTGTTAGGGTTAACGCAGGTATGGGCTAAACGTTGGAAATGGGGACGTTTAGGTTTACCTATTGGTTTACATGCTGGGTTGGTTTGGGGTTATTACATTATTAATGTGGGAGAGTTGACAAAATATTCTGGTCAAGTTCCTGACTGGGTAACTGGTGTGAATAATAATCCTTTACAGGGGGTGATGGGTGTATTATTTATGGGTGGGTTGGCGTTGTGGATGCGGTATAGAAGTCTTAAAATCCAGGCTGACTAAATATACAATAGCTTGAGAATTTAATTATCGGGTGATTCAGTTAAATAATTTATACTGGCGAGATTTTGTTCATCAACGTAATCCTGTTGCTAGTGCGTTGATAGCTAAGATGCAAAAGTCACAGCCAGAAAGACCTATAGCTAAATTAGCAGCTTTGCAACTCGTGGCAAATTTAGGGTTAAACCCTGCACAAATACAGTTACTTTCCGGCTTTATTGATACATATTTAGAATTGACTACTGAAGAGGAAACAGTGTTTCAAGAACAGCTTGCTACTATTGAACCAAAACAGGAGGAGGAAGTTATGGAAATTGTTACTAGCTGGATGAGAGAGGGTATTGAACAGGGAAGACAACGAGAGGCTTTGTCCTTTACTATGCGTTTACTTAACCGTCGTTTTAGTGCTTTAACTCCCCAGTTAGAGAAACGTATTCAGGCTTTATCAGTGGAAGAGTTAGAAGATTTGGGTGAGGCTTTGTTAGATTTTACTGATATTCTTGATTTAGAAGCTTGGTTAGAACAAAAGTAAAAATTAAAAATTAAAAATTATATTCTATTGTTCCCTGGCTTGGCTGGGGAATACTTTTTGATGATACCAAATCCTCATTTGAAAACCCACTTTTGCCCTAACGACTGGAAGTCGCGGCACTTTACGCAAAGTCCGCCTACGCGGACTAATTTATAAGGGGGGGGTAATAAAACAGGATTTGGTATGAGAAAAGATGTGTGATACTATTGAAATATCTACAAAGTCGAATTAAATATATTTGGGGGTACATTTGCATAAATCGGATAAGTTCAAATATATTCTGATATTTTTATTATTCCTGGGTTTTCTGTCAGTAACATCTCCAGCTTTTGCTCTAGTATGTCGAAATTATGATGGACAAAAAATTTGTATTTTGAGTATTAAGCGCAGTGCTAATAAATATTGGGAATATCGGGCGGCTGTGAGTGTAGATGGTGTAAAAAGACCTGTGGAAATTTATAATTGTAAGGGTAGGTTTCAGGTACAAAAAGACGGTAAAACTGTACAATTTACTAAAAATAGTCCAGGAGAAATGATTTGTAGTTTCTTTAAAGACAGGCGTTATATTCCTCCTACTCTATAATATTCAGCTTATAAAAGAGCAAGTTCACACAGTTGAAAAAGATTTAAATGTTTACTGTATAAGCTGTCCTCACTTTCTAATTTTTAATATTTTAATTGTGACACTAGCTTTTCTTCTGGCTAGTTGTAAAGACACACCAAATAATAAAAACAGCAAATCCTAGATATGTGAATACTGTTAACCATTCTTGATAGCGATTAGAGAAATCAATCATGTCAATGAGAAAGTTAGGAAATGGGAACTTTTAACAAATGCCAGTTGAGAAAAATTGCAGATTTATTATGAGTTTGTTTTTAGGTTTGTGCCAACTATGCAAGCTCTTTCTAAGTTTACTCCGTTTAAATTTGCACCTTCTAATTCAGCACATAATAAATTAGCATTTGTTAAATTTGCACCGGCTAAATTTGCACCGCGTAAATCTGCTTCTTCTAAGTTTGCTTCACTTAATAATGCACCCTGCAAGTCAGCACGGCTTAAGTCTGCACCTTTGAGGTTTGCACTGGTGAGGTTTGCACCGCGTAAGTCGGCGTTACGTAAGTCTACTCCTTGAAGATTAACACTCATTAAGTTAGCACCGCTTAAAAAAGCACCTGTTAAGGTAACTTCACTGAGGTTTGTACCCATTAAGTTAGCACCGCGTAGGTTACTACCTCGTAAGTCAGCACCAGTTAAGTCTGCTTGCATGAGGTTTGCACCCATAAGATTTGCCCGTAAGTCGGTTTGTTTGAGGTTTGCGCCCATGAGGTTTGCACCTTCTAAGTGTGCGCCTTCAAGGTTGGACTCTCTAAAGTTTGTACCGACTAGGGTAGCACCTGCAAGGTTGATACGACTCAGGTTGAGTTGGGTGAGTTCTTCGTCTTCTAGGTTTGCACCTGAGAGTTGTTTGAGTTTACCTAACTTAATATCTTCTATGTTCATTATATTTTTGGTTTAGGTCAAAATATCCCCTCACTCTATAGAAGTGGGGCTACATAAACAAAACCTGTCTATGTAGGCTAAAGGCTTTTAATTTCATCTTTTTTTGGGTTATGTGTGGTGTGTAAACGGGAATCTAGTAACCACATACTACTGCTGATTTTTGGTGTGATTAGGGGTAGTTCTAACCCTTGATGTAAACCCATGACTAATAAGTTTAGGGTATCTACAAGTTTAGGGTCAAAACGGGTTGCTTGTTGTTGTTGGCACTGTGCTAAGGCTTGGGTGAGAATTTCTTGGCGAGTTTTACCAGAAGTTTTTTGCTGGTTGATTCGGGCTTGAAATTCTGCTGCTAGGGCTAAAATTCTGGATTCTAGGGGGATGTCTTCACCTGCTAAACGGGCTGGTTTACCTGTTCCGTTCCACCATTCGCTTTGGTGGTTGATGATTTGGGCTACAGCGCCGAGTTGGGGCATGGTGCGTAATACTTGTGCGCCGGGAACAAGGGGACAACTGGGGGCGGTTTCTGTTGTGGGTGTAAGGATGGGTTCGGTTGTTTGCAGGGGGTCGAGGCGATGCAATAAACTGGCAAGGCGTAATCTTTTAATTTGCCATGCGGGGAGGTCTAATAATTGTGCTATGGTTTCGGCGATCGCTACAACTTCCGCAGATGCTAGAGGGTTATTGATGTCTGCTAAATCTAATACCTGTCCCATCCGCAACAATGCTTGAATTTCGTTGGAAACTAGGTTGCTATCTAGTTCTTTTTGCCGCAGTACGGTAGATTGTCCAATTTGTAGGTAATTAATTACGCTAGTGACAACTGCACCTATATCTTGAGGTGAGGCTATGGCGGGTTTTATGCTTTCTTTGATTATGCTGAGTTTGTCTGCTAATTGGGGGTTATATTGGTGGATGTGAGCGATCGCTAATGCTGCTGTTTCTCTAACTAACTCTGGCTCAAATGTCCACAAGCCGTAAAATTTTCTTTCTAAATCTGATTTTGGTAATCCAGCACTCCCATAATCAGCCTCCGATAATTCTTGACAAATCACCATAGCTGTGTATTCTGGGGACAAGATAATTAAGTGCCATTCTTGGGCTACTGGGTCGGTTGTCTCTAAGGCTACTATATTAACATTGGCTAATTGACTGGTGGGATGTTCTGCAAAACCACTATCAGCAGCCGCCATAATTACTACTTCTCGACTGCTTTTAGCGATATCTGCATATCTATCTGCTTCTTGCAAATACCATTTCCCCTGTTGGAAGGCGGTAATAACTAAAGGTTGGCTAGGTTTGGCTAAAATATGATCTTCTAAAGCATGACACAGGGACACTAAGGTGTTTTTATAATACACACCAAAGCGGATAGGTCTGCTACTATGGCGGTGAGTTGTTTCCAGTTGTTGTAAAACAGAACCTGCTAACATGGGGATTTTTGGGGTAATACCTAGTAGTAGCCTATAGCAAAATTGGTGATGAGAAAAAGCCGGTTTTTGTCAAGATTTGTGAGAGACGTTCCGGTAGAACGTCTCTGAGTTACTAAGAAATTCCAGCTAGTTGCTTTTGTGGTTTTTCGATTGGTGCAGAAAGTGCTTCTTCCAAGTCAGCACAACCTAATCTTTTCTCTAGGATGTTCATTACTTCCCGCCCAAAATCGTTGGGGTTTTGTCGCCAAGCCTGTAAGCAGACTTCCCCAAAGAAGGAACCAAGGGGTTCTGGGTTCCAGAGGAGTTTTTTGGCTGTCCAAGGCATTAAGCTCATAGGATCATACCCTGGTTTTAATATACCTTCTTTCAAGGCATATTCTTCTAGGTGGGTATGGGGTTGGAGTCCAATAAAGAAAATCGCCGGTTCGACTTTATCAGCACCAAATATCTTTTCTAATTCTCGATGATAGGCGATCGTTTGGCGAATGGTTTCCGGGCGCTCATCAATGACATTGAAGGAGTAGTTGACGGAAACTAAATCATTGAAACCGGCGGCTTTTAAATCTCGACAGTTTTGTAAGACGGTGCGGAGATTGTAACCCATTCGCATTTTGCGGACAAGTTCTTGAGAACCGCTAGTAATCCCGATTTCAAAATAATTCATTCCGGTTTTAGCCATCAACTCACACAACTCTGGTGTTAAGTTGTCAGCCCTAATATAAGCTGCCCAGTGAATATCTGTCATGCCAGATTCGACAATTGCCTGGAGCAGTTCTACTGTATCATCAATAAATTTCCGGGCGGGGATAAATTGGGCATCGGTAAACCAGAAATTGCGAACACCACGATTATACAATTGGCGCATTTCCGCTATCACTTCCTCAGCTGGGTTAATGCGTACCTGTTTACCTTCTACTACAGTGTAAACACAGTAACAACAGTTATGAGGACAACCGCGTTTAGTCTGGACACCAATATAAAAATCCTTGTCTTGCAGGTAATAGCTAAATTCTGGCCAGATGCTTTCGATGTAATCGTAGTTACACGCAGTTTTTTCTAGGGGTGTGGGTTGTTCGTGAATCAGGCGTTGTCTGGGTTTAGCTTCTCCTGCCACATAACAACGTTCATCCCGAAATTCTTCACCGCTTAAAAGTTTGGTCAGTAGTGTTTCCCCTTCGCCAATAGAAACGATCGTCCCTTGGGGTAAACTCTTGCCTAACTGCTCATAAAATACACTAACCGCACCACCGCCAACAACGGCTCTAGCTTGGGAATGATATTTTTGAGCGCGTTTTAAACCCCGTTTAATTAATCCCAAGTTCCGCCACAACTCAAAATAGTAAGCCAGGAAAATGCGTAACCCACCTAATGCACCGCGTAATTTAATGAGCGGATTCTTAGCGTAGTAAAATTCAAAAGCATTTTGCAGAGGGTTGCCACCACGTCCACCGACTGGGGCATAAATTTGAATATCCCGCCAAGAGAATACGAGTAATGTAGGTTGAAATTCATCAATACAGCGATCGAGGGCTGTAGCATAATCTAAAGGTGGCACTGTCCCCAAGTCAAAAATGCGCTGTTCAATACTGGGGAATAACTTGTGAACATGGTCTGAGAGATAAACAACCCCAATGGGAAAGATGGGGTTACAGGGAAGGCGAACGTAGAGAATTTTATTTTCGTTCATACGTGTGTCATCTGCCATCTTGCCGTTTTTCAGGGGAAGAATTAGAAAAATCTAATATTGGTGTTGAGGGTGGTTTTACTGGTGTAGATTAACCACATCTATCGTTGCTTGACATTCTCGCCAATTCTTGATATCGACGACTGTTAGCAGAATAGGTAAAGTAGTGCATAAAAGATATGCATGGTTATAGGTCGTGTTTATGAAGAAATTTTGCATATAGCTTTACCATAACATTGAGTTCATTCCTTCAGACATTTTATTTCCTCCTTCCTGCTGTTTCCTTGTGACTTGTCAGTAGGGGAAAGGGAAAAGAAATCATCAGCGTAAGTGGTTGAGCAATGAGGTGAGTCGCTACTCTCGTCGAAGAAATTTAAGACTGGAAACTCTGATTTTTTGGTGCTGATTTCTTTTTCCTTTGCCCATCTGCCCCTGCCCTTCTGATTTATGCTTAAGCATTCTAAAGAAGTAAGGGCTGTATTGTCAGGAAAAAATTAAAAATTTCACATATAGTGTATAATCTTTTCAAGAACCAAGAAATTTATAAAATTTTTAGAACTTGGACATATCTTAAGATAGAAATAATGCAGAAATTCTCAGTTGGTAGTCGGAGTTACAGCAGTTGGGGATCACCCGATGCTAGTTTTGGGAATGTAATGTAAAATTGTGGCGTAAAAGCTCCTCAGCAGTTATGGCTCAAATATTAGATCCTCTACCACCGGAGCATTCGGGGAAATTTCTCTGCTGCTACGTCAATGCCACGAGTAAGATACAGGTGGCTCGCATCTCCAACATACCTAATTGGTACTTTGAGAGAGTTATCTTTCCTGGACAACGCCTAGTTTTTGAAGCCCCGAAAGAAGCTCAGATGGAGATTCATACGGGGATGATGGCCAGTGCTATTTTATCGGATACTATACCGTGCGATCGCTTGGCTATTAGTGAATCTAGTAGTGATGATGAGTTAGAAACAGACTCAGCAACAGGAAAAGACCCAATTAATACCACGATTCATACAAAAATCGGAGATACTACAAAACCCTTACAAATTGCTGGTTTAGCATCCGTTGAATAACAAAAGAATTTTGATTAATTTGGGGGTTGCTGATTGTAGCAACCTTTTTTATTTACAGCAGGGAACAGGGTTAAAACTCCTTTAGCATTAGGCTTTGTTATTAACGTCTGTACTTCATTTACCCCTAACGTGCTGTAGTTATTAGTCATTGGTCATTGGTCATTTATAATAAGTAGGTTACAAGTTGTAATTTTTAATTTTTAATTTTTAATTGTCATGCATCTACCCTCTTTTCTGTGGTTATGGAAAATTGCTGCTTGGTCGATGGGTTTGTCACTATCAGCATACTTGTTATTAGCGATTTCTGGTGTGTGGATGTTGCGAACCAGAACTAGAGGAGACATCGCAGAGGGTGGGGTATTCCAATGGCGATCGCTCCATTTAATTATTGGTATAACTATGGTAACTTTAGTGCTATTATTGCTCACCATTGGCATTATTGGCACACTAGGACATTTTGGTTCTTTAGGACACTCCCCACATTTAGCAGCCGGACTGATAACAGTAGCATTAGTTCTCATCTCAGCTTTCAGTGCATTGCAAATTAACACTGGTAAACCTTGGGCTAGACCTTTACATATCACTACCAATATTATTTTGTTTGCTGCCTTTTCTTGGGTCTTCCTCACAGGTTGGACAGTCGTACAAAAATATTTACCGTAATTAATAAAAATGCCAATTTAAAAAATATCTTTTTCTGGTAGTGTACATCAGCAAAGCTTCAAGCAAAGTAATATAACCAGACAATTACAGAATTGTAAAATTTATTTTTTCGTATTCTCTGAATTACTTCATAGTTAGCTTGAGTTAACTTTAGCTTTGACAGAATTGGACAATTTATTTTTTAGCATTCTCTGAATTACAGCGTTTTTCATATTAGTGAGGTACAGTATTTTATCGCCAACCCTGTAGGGGGGGGAAACCCCGCCCTCAAGTTTATTGCATCCACACGAAAAACGCTATAATTTATAGTTAGCTTG
>DATGXQ010000026.1:0-7765 GCA_035298905.1 Nostocaceae cyanobacterium
AGATTCTATCCCCAGTGTGAGCGAATCAACTTCTTTAGCAGAAGTCATCAATCGGTTGGAAAACGAAGAATTAACCAGAATTACCGTCCTTTCGCCGGCTGGTGCAGTTGCGGGAGTAATTGACAGAGGCGATATTGTACGAACAGTAGCCCAAAAATTAAGTTTGCGGATATCTGAAACCGAAATTAAGCGTACTAAGGAAGAAGGTAACTTTCCCCCAGATTTGCAACTCGGAGTCATAGCCAAATCAACTATCAGTTAAGGAAGAGAGACTTCTGACACAACTTTGTCATCTCTTTGTCATACATTCTACAAAATCCTGTGTGATATTTAAATTGGTATTTGGTTACAAAATGCTTTTTTGGGTTAAGAGGTAGGAGCCTTCCTACCTTTTTTTATTTGTGGTTAATTATCAGTTGTCTGGGACATAAACTAGGAAAAATTAAAGAAAAAATTAGCATTTATACCAAATCCTGTTTTATTATCCCCCTTATAAATTAGTCCGCGTAGGCGGACTTTGCTTGTGTAGCCACGACTTCTAGTCGTTAGGGCAAAAGACGAGTTTTAAATGAGGATTTAGTATTACCTGAGCATTTAAACCTTCTCAATGAAGAAAGCAACTTTTTTTAAAACCTCCATTGGACTTATTTCTTTAAGTAGCTGCATTTGTTCAGCATTCCGCACCAATAAACAACCTGCAAAACCGAGAGAGTTAATGGAAATCTGCTCATATTCTTCCAGCAGACGCGGTACAATTAACATCCACTGGCGTGTAATTAGGAGATTATAACCCCCAGACTGCTTATTATCTTCAACCGCTTCAATACCTACTTTTTGTAATAAAGATTGATATTTAGCTAAAGTGATATCTGCACCCTCTTGGGGATTTAAAGTAGTGAATGCATGTAAAAATGGCAAACCAGGGATTTTATCATCTTTAGCATCTTTAAATAATGACGCAATGGGAACATCTACCCCATTAGGTGCAAGAGGTAAAGGGACAATTTGTAAATGCTTGTGTCGCTGACTAGCACCGGCGACTTTTCCGCCATTGTAAAATACTAAACCATCAAAATCAGCCAAACAAGCCCACATGGCGGCGAAATCAGCTAAAGTTAGTAAATTTTCTTGTTCTTCAAAAGCGCGGGTAATAATGAGTAAATGATAATCTACAACATTAAATTTATTGAGAATGCACACATGAGATTCAGAGATATCCGCTACAAATAAATCTTGTTCATAGGGTAAAAAAGGATTAAATTCTATACCAGTTTCGGCGGTTTTCTGCTTTTGTTCCTTCTTCGCTGCTTTTTTGCGATCTATATTTGCTAATATCCGCACTAAAAAGTTCACTCCATCCTGTTCGACAAACTCAAAGCTTGTCGGTATCGACTGAAGCGCACCGCATTTTAAAGCTTGTTCCGTCGTCTTTTTGACACTTTCCCATAAAGTGCCAGGTGTTAGTAATATTTTATTTTCGGTCGTCATGTTTATTTGGTGGTTTAGTTGATTATTCTTTCAGTATTTAACTATGGGGTGTATATATTTCCAACCAGCAACTTCAACTTCAACTGATTCTTTTATGAAAGATTTAAATCTTTTTGGCAAGTCTGGGCGAGACTTTAGCCATACTATGAGACTTGAAAAAGACACAAATTGCTCAAAACTTAATTTTCTATTAAGTGTAGGCCAGTCAATTATATTTATTTCCGCTTCACTTGTAACAGGTAATGGCATAGGTTGATTAAAAAGCAACATAGCATAAATTTTTTTTGCTTTTATTTGAGGTAAAGAATGAAATGGCTTATTATTTATATTTATTTCCATTATCTTTAAGTATTGTTTGAGTTGGCTTATGCCTTTTTCTAATTCTTTCAATTTATATAAAACTTCTGAAGTTCCTAGTGGATTTAATGTGTGTTTATATTCGACAATAAGTATTTCTTGATTGTGAACATCTAATATAATTAAGTCAGGTGTATATTTACGGCCATTATATTTTATAGTCTTTTCTACTACTACTGTTAACCCCAATTGTTTGAATTTGGAAGCAATGTTTAATAAATTTGATGTCGATACTACTTCAATTATTTTCTCATATTTCTGTTTTCCTGTACCTTTATTTAATGCTCCTGAAAGCATTCTCTGAGGTAATGAATTAGCAAACAACCTTGGTAATAAAAATATATTTTTTCTATTTGAAAGTATAAAGGGCTGATTTCTTAAATCAGCATGAAAATGTGAAGTATCAAAAATTAAATCTTCTAAAATTGATTCAACAGCTTTAATATCAACATTACTTATGTTATGTAGCCATTTTATCATCTGAGATTTAGTTAGTGTCATGATACAAGTTCCTAATTCGTTGTTAACACCGAATGCTTGATCAACTCCATCTTCAAGCCACGTCCAATATTGACAATTAATAAATAAAGAAGCATAAAATCTACGAAACTGTTCTAAAGTATAACCGTTAAGCAGCGTACCGGAACTTATTTCTGGAAAAACAGTATTTTCTAGCCAGCTTAATACATTTGAATAAGCTCTTGTTTTGCTCACCAATCTTTCTGGTATTCTAAAACCTTTCTTCTCAAACTTTACTTCACTTATCCACTCGTGAAAATCTTTTTTTAGAGCTTCTATAGGTATGGAATTGCTAATTTTTTTTAAAATTTTATCTTCGGCTGCCAATTGTGATAGAAAGAAAATAGCATCCAAATCTGGTGGATATAAGAACTGTATTATTTTGTTGTTTTCATCTACCTGAGCAGATAAGATATTTTTCGACCAAGCAACATGGTCACGACTCAACATTTCATAGTTAGTCCCCCATTTTAAAAATTCTAATGCCTCTTTATCTCTATCATAACATGTTGAGTTAGGTAGCTTAATTTGCCGTGAAGGATGATTAGTAGTCCATCTTATACAGTGGCTTAAACCCTTTAATATAGTTACGAACTGGTAACGTCTGAAAACAGAATATACTGGATTATTACCAATCTCTATATCTCTCCACAAATCACCCATCACTTTCAAGATATGTGCAATTCCTTCATCTGGTTGTCGATAAAGAAATTGGTATTTTTTGAATTCTTGGTCAAGAATTTTACTTTCTATATCTCTAATGATTTGCATATCATTCTGCCATGTGTTAATGAAAAATAATTTAAGATAATGAATAGGTTGAGTAGTTAATCTAAATCAGGTTCAATACCCAGCACACGAAGTTGGGCAATTACAGCACTTTCGATTAAAGTGAGGTACACTTGAACCCTTGATTTATAAGCTTTACAGGCTTTATCGCTGTACCTCATAAACTTGGAATATGCTGTAATTTTTCTTTTTGTCGCTTTTCCTGTTCGGCGCGTTGTCTTTCCTGTTCTGCTTTGCGTCTTTCGTCCTCTGCTGTAGTCAAAATCCAATTGCCATTTTTATCATACCAGCGTAACCAAGGCATCTCAACATTTTGATAGCTTCCGTGCCATACTCCTAAACCTAATTGTATGTCTGAAATCCAAAAACGCCCATCTGATAAATTTGCTTCTACATAACGAGAACCATCTAATTTAAACATTCTAAATTCAGATTGATAACGGTCAAATACGGCGTAATAGGGAATTCTCAAAATTTGTTCATAGACCTCCCATTTGACCGGGGGTTTTTCTACATCTCTTAATGTTTGTCCTAAATCCTCTTTTTCTGTTCCAGGGGAAAGTAATTCAACTACAATAAAAGGACTAATTGCTTCTTGCCAAACTACATAACTTAAGCGCAAATCTCTATTTTCATAAAGTCGAGGAACACCCAAAACAGCAAACCAATCTGGGCGTTTATACCAAAACGGCTGACGAGAATTATAATAAAGATTCATATCCATAGCTGTAAAAATTTGGTCGCTAGGATAATTTGGTGGCTGAAAAGTATCTATTAATAATTGCGGTTGCAAAATGTGAAACTGATCTGGCAAACCAGGTTCCTCCGGGTCTTCACTAGGAAGATCATACATTGTCGGTAACGTTTCTTTGGGGGAAAGTGGTGGATCTGTTTGATACATTCTTGACAATCCTCAAATCAGACTTTTATATCTATTATGTGGCTAATTCTGACCTTTTGCATATCTAGAAACTTAACAGACTAGAGTTAGTTTTATTTGCTGCATCTAGTGAAACAATACAAAATTACGAGAAACTAAGTACAGTTTGTTGATTTAGGGGAACACAATAGCTTGAACTAAAGTTCTGGCTGCTGCTTCTCTTTTACTTGGTGCGCGGGAGGTGGTAAAGGTGGGTGGTAGAAATATCCTGCTGTTAAATCACGCAAATCAGCTTTAATGTGGTTGATAATGTCTGCCCTCATTTAAGTTTACCCATTAAAAAGAAGTTCCCGGTGAAGGTGGAAGCAGGTGAGATTGTAGTGGATATCCCTGCATAATAATAGTTAATTGTTAAGCGATCGCTCATACTCCCATTTTTCCCTATGACTGAACCACAAGACCCGGTAAGACAAAAAATTAAACAACTGGCTAATGAGTCTTTAGACCATCCTACTGCTTGGTTTGAAACCGTTTACGCACGATCGCAAGGTGATACAAATCAAATTCCTTGGGCAAAATTAACACCACATCCCTACTTACAAAACTGGCTAGATACCTATACCCCCACCAGCGAAAAACCCACAGCAGTGGTTATTGGTTGCGGTTTAGGTGATGACGCGGAAGCCATAGCGGCAAAAGGATACCAAGTCACCGCTTTTGATATTTCCCCCACTGCGGTAAATTGGTGTCAGCAAAGATTTCCTAATTCTCAGGTCAATTATACCGTTGCTGACTTGTTAGCAATTCCCCCTCAATGGCAACAAGCTTTTGACTTAGTGTTTGAATGTCGGACAATTCAATCTTTACCGTTAAGCATTCGTTCGACAGTAATTGAAGCGGTAGCTTCCTTAGTTGCAGTTGGGGGAACATTATTATTAGTTTCTGCTTTTCGTGAAACTGAAGCGCAACCAGAAGGACCCCCTTGGCCTTTATCTGCGTCTGAATTTTCCCAGTTTATAGAGTTGGAATTGACAGAAGTTTCTCGTTTTTCTTCCTCAGAGTTAAATTTACCACATTTACGGATTGAATATCAAAAACAATCTCCTAAATAAAGCTACAAATTATTACCAAAAGTTAGCTTAACTTGTTTTGTAGTAACTTTTAGGTGATAATATAGATGGTAGACAATCAGGGCTAATTAAAATAATCCACACCTCAAAGAATAACGGAGGTGAGATAGGATGACACACGACATTTTTATCCCCAATAGCACTGCATACATATTTGTCAAAATCGGCATTGTAATTTTGGCCTTGTTACTGTGGTTTGCTATCACAGCTGCACCTGTAGTTTAAAAAGTCTGATTACAACATTAAATGCGTCTAATGACGCATTTTCAATACTTTTAACTATAACTGTAGCTTTACTACTCACTTATTTACTCAAAATCATCCTCAAAGCCCTATTTCTGTGCTTAGTTAACTCTAAATTTACTACTCAAAAAGCGATCGCGGTTTACTCCCTTACAGTTGTCGTCACACATTCGCCACTCTGGCACTAGCCAAAAATGTACCAGTTATTGATGTAGCTAACTGGATGGGTGATGAGGTGGACACTGTACATAAATATTACTCTCATCCTTCAACAATAAAATCTGAATGTCCTGATATTTAACTCATGCTGTTTGGTGAAATGTTACTAATTTTTTAGATAAAACCCCTGACACAGCGAAAAAAATTCAGGGCTTTTTCATACTGCCATTTTCCTGACCAATTTTATTTTTGGCTGAAAACCTCACACAGCAAGAAGTTCAGGATTTTTTTATCCTAACTGCTTTTTACTCACCTTTTTCTAAAATCTTGGTATAGCAAGGATTCCAGACAAAAGGTTAAAGTTTTGTTGCAAGTCTTAATGTTTTATGGGGTTTTTCCGGTTCACACCTTGGTAGACTGAGATTTATACAAATTTATAATGGTTTTCATCTGCATCTCGTGAGAGCATTAACTTTGGCTCTCTGGTGTACTCAAGATAAAAAAGGCAAAAGAGCAATTACAACATGGTAGACTCCCTAAAAAAACCAGGCTTTGAAGAAATTCGTCCTGGGATTAAAGTCCCTGCAAAGGAAACTCTGTTAACACCCCGGTTCTATACCACTGACTTTGATGAGATGGCACGGATGGACATCTCTGTCAATGAGGATGAGTTAAAAGCGATTTTGGAAGAATTCCGCGCTGACTACAACCGCCATCACTTTGTCCGGGATGCTGAATTTGAACAGTCCTGGGAGCATATTGATGGGGACACTCGCCGGTTGTTCATCGAGTTTTTAGAACGTTCTTGTACAGCAGAGTTTTCCGGTTTCTTGTTGTACAAAGAATTGGGTCGTCGTTTGAAGGATAAAAGCCCTGTATTGGCTGAATGCTTCAACCTAATGTCACGGGATGAAGCACGTCATGCTGGCTTTTTGAATAAAGCGATGTCAGATTTTAATCTGTCTTTAGATTTAGGTTTCTTGACAAAGAGCCGCAAATATACCTTCTTTAAACCGAAATTTATTTTTTACGCGACCTATCTATCAGAAAAGATTGGTTATTGGCGTTATATCACCATTTACCGCCATTTGGAACAACATCCTGAAAACCGGATTTATCCAATTTTCCGCTTCTTTGAAAATTGGTGTCAGGATGAAAACCGTCATGGTGATTTCTTTGATGCCATCATGAGAGCGCAGCCGCAGATGCTCAATGACTGGAAGGCTAAACTGTGGAGTCGGTTCTTCCTGTTGTCGGTGTTTGCGACGATGTATCTCAATGATATTCAGCGCAAAGATTTCTATGCTTCCATTGGTTTGGATGCGCGGGAATATGACATCTATGTGATTAAGAAGACTAATGAGACTGCGGGTAGAGTCTTCCCAGTGATTTTAGATGTGGAAAACCCAGAGTTTTACGATCGCCTGGATGTATGCGTTAAGAATAACGAAAAACTGAGTGCGATCGCTAACTCCAATACTCCCAAATTCCTGCAATTCTTCCAAAAATTACCTCTGTTCATTTCTAGCGGTTGGCAGCTCTTGAAACTATATCTAATGAAACCCATTGATATGGTTGCTGCTCAAAGCCAAGTTCGTTAATTTTTGCAGAATTGACCAAAAGGTAGGGTGGACAATGTTCACTCTACTTTTTTTGTCTCAATTTACAGCAGGGAACGGGGAACAGGGAACAGGGAACAGGAAACAGGGAACAGGAAACAGGAAACAGGGAACAGGGAACGGGGAACGGGGAACAGGGAACAGGGAACAGGGAACTCTTAACAGAGTTAAAAGTCTCTTGGTATCTGGCTTTATTCCTAAAATTTGTACCTCATTTACTTGAAATATGCTGTATTTTGAGGAAAGTACGCGACGTACTGTCCGCAACAGTAAAGAAGTCTTGTTCTACAAAATTATATTTACGGTATATTGTTCAAGGTTTTATAGAACAATTTATTGTTTCGTTCTACAATTAGGCTTTCAGGTTGGTACAAATAAGAATGGGAAATGGCGATGGCGGAACGCCCGCAGTAGGCGATCGTAATTTCCACATCAAAGCTCGACATTTCGACCTTAAAGCTTGAACGATGAACCCTAAAGCTCGACATTTCGACCTTAAAGCTTGAACGATGAACCCTAAAGCTCGACACTTCGACCTCAACAGGACGAAAACTTCACCTCAAAGCTCGACACTTCGACCC
>DATGXQ010000027.1:0-19165 GCA_035298905.1 Nostocaceae cyanobacterium
GCGTCCCCGCGTCTCTTCTGCCCCCCTACCTCCTCAGCGAATGAGAATTTTTCTCTAAATTAATGACAATTATTTGCACTTACTGTATGCTAAATGTTGGAGCTAAGAAGCTGCTGACTCCTAAGCATAGGCAGGTACAGCTTGGTAGTTACTGCAAGTTTGTTGCACTTTGAGGGCAATTCATTTGAAATCTTTTAATTCAGATATTCATAAAAAATATGTTGTTGAGGTGAATTGGATAGACCGTTGGCAAATCTATCAACGCTTGAAGGAGTTAGAGATTCCTTGTTGCTGTGAACCTAATCAACCATTACAGGTAGAAATTGCCCATCCTGCTGCTGCTATGCAGCTTTGGTGTGTTACTCGCCAATTCACCACTTCACGTCAAGACTTGATTGGCACTTTAGAAAGATGTTGGCAGATGCGTTGCCAAAACTATTAATCAGGTGACTAATTGTACTTTTGAATACACCCCCGCAAATACCATGTCAAAGCAACTGTGTGTGTCTCCCAATCTAGAAGTAGCGGAATTTTGCTTAGAGGGTAGGTTTTTGAATTTTGTGGTCAAAGATGGCTATAAGCTTAAAGGCTTGCTAATAGGCACTGGTGAAGGTGAATGTTATGTCAAATTAGCCAAGCACTTAAGATTTGCTTTTGATTTGCGTTTACCACCAGGTACTTGGCTACAAATTGTCGGTACAAAAAAATATGATGCTAAAACTGGTGAGGTGAAGTTAAAAGCTGAACGAGTGATGGCGGCGAGACAGCAGGTAGAGGAAGTTAAAATTATTACGCCTGTTCAGGAAAAGCCGGCTAAGACGGGGAAAACAACAGCCACAATATTAGTTTGTCAGAAGTCAGATTGTATGAAACGGGGCGGTAAAGCTTTATGTCAGGCTTTAGAGGCTGAATTAAGCGATCGCCATTTAAGTGATCAAGTTAAGATTAAAGGTACTGGCTGTATGAAAAACTGTAAAGCCGGGCCTAACCTAGTTATGCCAGATAAAACCCGTTATTGTCGCATTCAAGCTACACAAGTATCTGGTTTGATAGATCAGCATTTTCCAGAGGCTAGTCCAGACTATCAACTAGATGAATCAAAAAATTTAAAAATAAATCTGCCAAAATTTGCTGAAGTAACTAGCTAGGGTTTAGCATTTAATGAGAAGATGTAGTAATAATATATTTAGTGTGTTCTCTATTTGCTCGGCCTTTGATTTTAATAATCTGATTGCAAAACCTGACTCTAGGCAAGTTGCATTCCAGATTACCTTTTTCAACTAATGTTCCTTGTTCACCAATTTTGAATATGCGAACAGCTAAAATTCCAGATTTAGGGGTGGATATTGTCCACCCTAATTTTTTTCTCTAATTTTTTCTGGTGGTTATAACTCTAGAATTAGCGGTAGAACAACAAATTTTTGATAAAATTCGCTAAAAATGAATAAATAACGGTAGATTCACGCAGCTAATTATTAATGTTTTGCTGGTAGTATCAATACAGCAGAGTTCAGGAGTTAGGAGCAAAGCCTCCAGTCAGAAGTGAAAGCCGCTTGGTGGAGAGAGTTTCGATTTTCAATTTGTGCCTTATGTATTGGAAACCTGCTGTAATTTTTAATTTTTAATTTTTAATTTTTAATTGTTAATTCCTCACTACATAGAATCTAAGCGTTGACGTAATTTACTACTAAAAAAATCAATGATTGTTACAACTACCAGTAGCACTAACATCATAGTTGTGGCTTTGGTATATTCAAACCCATCAATATAGCTTTTTAATTGAAAGCCGATACCTCCTGCACCAACGACACCTAATACAGAAGCAGCACGAATGTTATATTCAAACATCCAGAGAGTGTATCCTAAGCAGAGGGGTAGGACTTGGGGCAAAATACCGTATTGGGCAATTTGTAATCTTGATGCACCAATTACCTGTAAAGATTCTAAAGAACGGCGATCGACTGCTTCAATAGCTTGCTGATAGAATTTAGCTAGATAGCCGATGGTGTAAATTCCTAAAGCCAAAGTGCCGGCGGGTGCGCCTAAACCTGTAGCAGCGACAAAAATTAAGCCTAAGATAATGGAAGGAACCGATCGCACGGCGTTTTGTAGTAAGTTGGCTAAAAAGCGCAACCATAGAGGAGCGATATTACTGGCAGAGGCGATCGCTATTGGTAATGATAAAATTGCTCCGATGGTAGTTCCCCACAAAGACATCTGCACAGTTTCAATTAGTGCCTGTACTGCAATATCTAATACCGTCCTATCAGGAGGGAACAGGCGGGAAATAAAATCAGTAATATAAGGCCAACTATCTTTAAGTAGTATAAAATCTACTTTTAACCCTTGTAATGCCCAAGTATAAACCCCTAGCAGGATCAACAGGATGATTAGGGGCAAAAGCCAAGGATAGCGATGTAAAAATTTAGCAGCGATCGGATTTTGCATACTTTATACTTCTCTTAGTTTTAATAGGCATCTGCTAAACTCACAGCTTGGTTAAATTGGGCTTGGAGGTTGGAACAATCACCGTCATAAACGATACGTCCAGCATCTAGAACAATAGCACGTTGAGCGTACTGTGCAGCCATACCCAAATCATGTAAAACGGTAATCACTGTTAAGCCTTGTTCTGTATTTAACTCAGATAACGTCTGCATTACTTGTTGGGCTGCAACAACATCTAAGCCGGTGGTAGGTTCATCAGCTAGAAGTATTTGTGGTGATTGAATTAAAGCGCGGGCTATGGCTACTCGTTGCTGTTGTCCACCGCTTAGTAAACTGGTTTTTTGATAGGCAAATTCTTTTAATCCCAGTTGTGTTAATAATTCTAAGGCTAAGTGGCGATCGCGTTGAGGAAATCCGAGTAAAGTTTCTAAACCATTCCTTCTTCCCAGTCTGCCACACAATACATTATCGATCGCGGATAATTGGCGAATTAGTCCCCCTCCTTGAAATAACATGCCAACTTGACGGCGAATTTGCGGTAAGGTTTGGGGAGTCATTGTCAGACCATCAATCTGAATTTCTCCCTTGACTAAGGGTACTAACCCCACCAGCGATTTTAGTAATGTGGACTTACCCGCACCATTTAGCCCTAATAAAACCACAAATTCACCAGCATTAATCTGGCAATTAATTCCCTTTAATATCGGACGCTGTAAGGCAGCAGTATAAGCTGTTTCTAAATTATGACACTCAATTAACTTCACGGTACTGGCTGGTATGTAGAAGGCAGGAGGGTAGAGGGGCAGAAGAGACGCGGGGACACGGAGACACGGGGACGCGAAGAAAAGAGACGCGGAGACACGGGGACGCGGTGACGCGGAGAAAGAAAGACAAAAAGATTCTCCCCTCACCGTGTCTCCCCTCTCCTTGCGGAGACGCTACGCGAACACCGCGTCTCCCCTCTCCCCATCTCCCCATCTTCTTAACTATCTGGAGAACTGATAGTGTTATCAACGGTTTGAAATGCAGATTTATCAGTGCGCTCTCGCCACCAGGATAATAGTGTGCTGGCGATGAAAATACTAGAGTAAGCGCCAGCTGTGAAGCCGACAATTAAAGCGAGAGCGAAATTTTTTAACGTTTCCCCTCCAAATAGATAGAGGGCAAATGTAGCTAATAAAGTGGTGAAAGTAGTATTTAGTGATCTGCTCAAAGTTTGATTAACGGCATCATCCACAATTTTTGGTAGGGAAGATTGAGGATTGGTTTGGAGAGTTTCGCGGATGCGATCGTAAATGACCACTGTATCATTCACTGAGAAGCCTGTAATTGTTAATAAGGCGACAATAAACAGGCTATCTACTTCGACTCCGGCTACTAACCCTAAAATTGAGAATATACCAACGGTGATTAAAATATCGTGAAACAAAGCGACGATCGCAAATACAGCATAATCCCATTGGAAGCGAAAGGCCAAGTAGACCACAATTCCCGCAAAGGAGGCTACCAGAGCTATAATTCCTGATCTAAATAACTCTTTTCCTAATGTTGGCCCTACAGAGTCAATTTGATTTCTTTGCGGGTCAAATGTACCAATTTTTTCCGCTAAGGCATTTTGTAGTTGGGTGCGCTGATTTACATCCAAGTTTTTAGTACGGATTGTTACTCCATTTTCAACTTTTTTTCCGTTCTCATTTTCCGCAATTAATTGGATGCTGCTTTCACCTAATCCTAAATTTTTAGCTACTTCCCGTACTGCATTGATATCTATTGGTTGGTCACAATTACCAGGTTTGCTACAGTCCCGGACAAATTGTAAGCGTGTACCACCGATAAAGTCTAAACCAGGGCGCAGGGGTGCTTTTATATTGGGATTTTGCCAGGAAAGGATCATGGAAATCATCCCAATGAGGATGATGATGGAGGAAATAGCCCACCATAGCGATCGGGATTTATTAATACTGAGTTTCATTCTGCTACCTCCACCTGATTTGCTGCCCGCAGGTTAGGACAATAATATTCTGTTTTCCGTAAAGCAGGAATGGAAACTGCTAAAAACAGGAATGTGCGACTACAGGTAATAGCAGTAAACATACTCACAGCTACCCCTAGAGCCAAGGTGAGGGCAAAGCCTTTGACTAACCCAGAACCCAAGAAATACAGGGCAATACAAGCAATCCAGGTAGTAACGTTACCATCTAAAATACTGGAAAATGCTCGGTAAAAACCCGATTCTACAGAACGGTACAGAGATTTACCTGCTCGCAGTTCTTCCCTTGTCCGTTCAAAAATTAACACGTTGGCATCAACTGCCATACCAATACTGAGGATAAAACCAGCAATCCCCGGTAGGGTCAGAGTAACATTTAACAAAGCAAAAGCTGCCCAAGTCAAGAGAGCATAAATAATTAGTGCCACATCAGCAATTAATCCAGGTAGTCTGTAGTAAAGCAGCATAAATACTAATACTAAAATCAGACCACCAACCCCAGCATAAATACTGGCTTTAATACTGTCTTGACCCAAGGTTGCTCCTACTGTCCGCCTTTCTGCAATTTCTACCGGTACGGGTAAAGAGCCGCCTTTGAGTTGTACGCCTAATTCAGTGGCTTGTTTAGAGGTAAAATTGCCTGTAATAGTTGCAGAACCCCCAGTAATACCAGTGGCGGCAAATTTTAAGTCCACAATTGGGGCGCTAATTAATTCATTGTCCAGAAAAATACCAATACTGCGACCAGTACCAGCTAGGTTTTTGGTCAGTTCAGCAAATAGTTCTCCGCCCTTTTGATTAAAATTGAGTACCACTTCCCAATTATTGCCTTGGGTTGGTTCGCCCTTAGCGTTTGTGAGATACTTACCGCTTAGTGGTGGATTAGTGCTTTCAAAAAGTGCGGCGATCGCTTGGTTATTTTGACGAATTTCTTCTTTATTTTTGCCGATCGCGTCTTTATCTTGTTTTTTAACTAACTCTTTTTGTTGCTCTTTAAGTTGCCTGTGTATGATGCCATATAGAGCCTGTAATTGGGCTTCTGTGCCGGGCTTTTGGGAGCGAAATTCTAACTGAGCTGTACCCCCTAGTACCCGTTCTGCTTCTTCTGGGTCATTCACTCCTGGCAACTGTACCAAGATTTTATCTGTACTTACAGTCTGGATAATTGGTTCAGAAACACCCAAACCATTAATCCGCCCTTCTATTACTTTTTTGACACCCTCTAATTCACTTTCACCAATTTGGGGGATATCTGCTGTTGGTTTCACCTGGATTGTGAGCTGTGAGCCTCCCCGCAAATCTAACCCTTGAGGTACAGGAATCAAAATAGCCACCGCAATGGCGGCGATAACTAGAAAAATTATTAGTGCTAATAGCGATCGCAGTCTTTGCATATCATCACTCACAACTGACAAAGGCTATGATAGCGTTCTTTGGGGGGTGGGTGATTGGTGATTGGCGATTGGTGATTGGGAAAACAGAAAATGGAGACGGGGACGCAAAGACAAAATAGATTTGATTCCCCCCGCTCCCCATCTCCTCTAGACGCGCAAAGCCTTCATCTTCTGTACTGCTTCCACGATTTGTTCTGGCTGAACAATTGTTAATCTTTCCAAAGTGCCGTTGTAAGGTGTGGGGATATCTTGAGAAGATAACCGCAATACAGGTGCATCTAATTCATCAAAGAAGCGATCGTTAATTGCGGCAGTTACTTCAGCTGCTATACCCGCAGTCCGCATACACTCTTCTACAACAATTACTTTGTGAGTTTTCTTAATTGATGCACCAATTGTCTCTAAATCAAGGGGCTTCAGGGAAATCAGGTCAATAACTTCTGGATCGTAACCTTGTTTTTCCAATACTTTTACGGCTTGCATGACGTGATGACGCATCCGGGAATAAGTTAAAACGGTTACATCTTTACCGCGACGCACCACTTCTGCTTTATCCAAAGGTAATAAATATTCTTCTTCTGGCAAGTTTTCTTTTAAGTTGTAAAGCAGAACATGTTCAAAGAACAATACCGGATTATCATCACGAATTGCTGATTTTAATAAGCCTTTGGCATTGTAAGGAGTAGAACAAGCGACAATTTTTAAACCTGGTACGGCTTGGAAATAAGCTTCTAAACGTTGGGAATGTTCAGCCCCTAGTTGTCTACCAACACCACCGGGACCGCGAATCACCATCGGAATTTTAAAGTTACCGCCGGAGGTGTAGCGTAACATCCCAGCATTATTAGAAATTTGGTTGAAGGCTAGGAGCAAAAAGCCCATATTCATGCCTTCAATAATCGGTCTTAAACCTGTCATTGCTGCACCCACAGCCAAACCTGTAAAGCTATTTTCGGCAATGGGGGTGTCTAAAACTCGCAGATCACCATACTTTTTGTATAGGTCTTTGGTAACTTTATAAGAGCCGCCATAGTGTCCTACGTCTTCTCCTAGCACGAATACGCTAGAGTCACGCGCCATTTCTTCGTCAATAGCTTCCCGCAAAGCGTTAAAAAATAGTGTTTCTGCCATTTAGACCTTTATTCCAGATTATTGTTTTTGCATCTTATCGTGCTATCGTGGCCAATATGGTGAGCGATCGCACTACTCAGAGCTTGGTTTAGGCGCACAAATTTCAGATGCTGCCTTCTTATCAATTCTGCATCTAACTGGCTACTAATACTTACTCTGAATTTTACATTTTAGATTGCTGCTGGTCTATCGCTCACCTGAGTTACCTGTTGTTGGGGAAAACGTTTTGGTCTGCCTGGTTTGCGCTTATGCCTTTGATTAATAGATTTTTCGCTGGCTGCTGCTAACTCTTCAGGCGTACACTTAAATAGCCTTAAGGCATCTAAGTATTTTTTGGGTGTCATTGTCGGCTCAGTGCGTCCAGCTTCCCAATTGCGGACACTGGTTTCACTGATTGCAAGCCTGAAGGCAACCTCCGCACGGCTCAAGCCCGCACGCTCTCTCAGGACTTGCATATCCATATTCTATGCTCCCTTTGAATATTTCTACTTTGTTTATTAAATAAATTGACATAAGATGCAAATTAACTCAAGTTTGTTAACTGCATTTTTGCTAATATCCTGATTTCTAACCAGGCGGTTTATTTTGTGGTCAAGCACTTGCCTTAGCTGAACTTGTTCAACTAAAATCAAGGTTTTTAATTTCTCACTCTTAAAGGTAATTTGTCAAAGCACTTTTACTAAGAAGTACTTTACTCCTTACCTATATACAATAAGAATATGCTAACACAACTACAGCCAGATTTCTAGTCAAAGTCCAGCTATAGCTAAGGGTTGCTGTTAAATTGATGTGACAGTCAATACAAGTTTTCCATAAACATTTCTTATTTTTATGCAAATTTTGTGGAAAAAGCGCAATTTACAGCAGAATTCAGGAGTCAGAAGTAAAACAGGCTTTATAAGTAATCAGGCAGAATAAATTACACAAATTCTTTTACTGTTCCCTGTTCCCTGTTCCCTGTTCCCTATCTCCATATGTGAATTTAATTTTGCACGACTGCTTATCTGGCTTTCAGACTTAAGTTGTTTACCTCGATTTCATGCAAACTGCTGTATCTATCCTTTCAGCTATTCTATTGATAAATCAATCATGAATTTTGACTAGGTAGGGGTAGAAAAACAGCAGGTGAAAGATGGAAAAATTCTGCTAACTCTTGGATTTGACTGACAGTTAATTGACTTTTTCCTGTTAAAATGTCTACTACCATAGATTCTGTCTTCAATACAGGAATCAAATCCTTTTCCTGTAAGTCATATTCTGCCATCAAAGCTTGGAGCAACTCTATTCCATAAATATCAGGAACAGGCTCTTTTGTTTGCTCATATTCGTAAACTAAAGTACCTAATAAATCAAGATAGTCTTGCTCATCTGGTGTTAATGGGGCATTATCTATAAGGGCATCAATTACATTTTGAGTAGCAAGTAGTTCCTCATCTGATTTGATAGGTCGAGGAGGAAAAGCTTGTAGTAAATCTACATAACTTAGACGTTTGGGTGAAAGGTTAATCATCTTTTGACCTTATCGCCCGTTGCAGCCGGCGGCGCTTTTATCAATAGCTCAAGCACTTAGCTGAACTCTTAATCATCTTTCCATTTATCTTTACTATACTCTGCGTGAGTCAGAAAATATTTTAAGTATACTTTCTTGCCAATAAAATCAATATAAGTTATTAAACGGTAGTCATTACCACAAATATCAAAAATAATAAATTCATTTACTTTATCAACACTCCCTTGCTTGAAATTTTGACAGACTTCGTTAAAATCTTGCCATTGAGCTAATTTTGCCCGCTTATACCAAGTTGAGAGGTTAGCTTTTGCATCAGGATATTTGCTTGAAAATTCCTTGAATCTTGTTTCAGAGATTATTTTCATAAACTAATCTTAAGCCATAAGCATTTTTCAGTTATTAAGATAGCATATGAATTTTACATAATATCCCAATATAAAACTATTGCATCATTCGGGCTTGATGTCAAGACTTGATCTCACATATTTCTGAAAATGCGTTTGCTGTAAGGCTTTAGAATTCAAAAAAATCAATTCTGCTTGAACCTAAGATAAGAATTAAAATTTATATTTTCTTAAGATTATCTTAAGTATTGTGGGCTTATCCAGCACTCCTACGAAAATTTCACCAGGGTTAATTTTCACCAACGCCGCAAAAGTACAGAAATCTCACGTTCAAGCACAAACACAATCAAAATACTCTCTGTGCGTTTGCGCCTTTGCGTGAGATTAATCAACCAACTGCGAGAACTAGCTAGAATGCAGCCACCTCGCAGCATCTTTGGCGTGATAGGTCAGGATTAAGTCAGCACCAGCACGTTTAAAGCCAGTTAAAGTTTCCATGACTACGCGCTGTTCATCAATCCAACCGTTAAGGGCTGCGGCTTTAATCATTGAATATTCGCCTGAAACGTTGTAAGCTGCCACAGGTAAATTACTAGCTTCTTTAACCCGCCAAATAATATCCATATATGCCAGTGCGGGTTTTACCATCAACATATCAGCACCTTCGGCGATGTCTAGTTCAATTTCCTTAATCGCTTCGCGGGTGTTAGCAGGGTCCATTTGGTAGGTGCGGCGATCGCCAAATTGAGGAGTTGATTCTGCTGCGTCCCGGAATGGTCCATAATAAGCTGAGGCATATTTTGCCGCATAGGACAAAATCGGCGTATCCTGAAAACCAGCTTCATCTAAACCGCTACGAATCGCTTGCACAAAGCCATCCATCATCCCAGAAGGGGCAATAATATCAGCCCCAGCTTTGGCTTGAGAAACGGCGGTTTTCTTGAGTAATTCTAGGGTGGGGTCATTTAAAACCCGACCTGTTAAATCTCCAACTTGTAAATAACCACAATGGCCATGACTTGTATATTCACACAAACAAGTATCAGCAATGACAATTAAATCTGGTACTGCATTTTTTACAGCCGTTGCTGCTTTTTGGACAATCCCACAATCATGCCATGCACCAGTAGCATCTGTGTCTTTATCTTCAGGAATACCAAACAGAATAATCGCCGGAATTCCTAAGTCATAAACCTCTTTAGCTTCTTCGACAATTTTGTCTACCGAAAGTTGATAGACACCAGGCATTGATTTCACTTCCTTAGCAATACCACCGCCTGGAACAGCAAACAATGGATAAATCAAATCACTAGTCGTTAAAACGGTTTCACGTACCATCCGACGCAATTGGGGGTGAGTACGTAAACGGCGGGGGCGATGTGTAGGAAACATAGATTTTGATTAACTAAAACAATGCAAGGGACACAAAACAAAGCGTCACAAAAGCAAGTTTTTGGCTTGCTTGATTCAGACAAACTACAAACAGTGCTTAACTGTCCTTTGCCCTACTGTTGATGAAGCTGTGGGGCAATTTTGTTATTTTACAACGTAAATTTACCAATCAAGCTACACTCTAAGAGAATTAACAAAATTTTAGTAAGTCCAGCTAAAAATGTTAAAATGAGAGCTGACAGAGAATATCGCTAAAGTTTTTGTTTTACAGAAAACGAAAGATCAAAGGATATCGAAAAGGAGTATTGGGATTAGTTACAACTGAGACGATCGCTATAATTGCTAATATCCAAGAACCAAACATCAATCCCAACACTAAAAACTGTAGGGGAATCATCAAAAATAATAATGAGCTTGCCGACTCAGAAGCAGATTGACTTGAACCAGAAATAGGCACTTGAGAAAAAGATTGCATGAAAAGAGGAATAATGAAAATATATAATATAGCCATTATAATTACATAGATAATCAAGAGATTAATGTAAAAGTTAATAGCTTCTTTGGCATTGTCTTTAACAACAGAATCGTTAGATACTACTAAGATGACTATAGGTACAACAATAGGCACAAATCCTGCACTAAAAAAAATTGAACCGTAACACAGGGCAGATAGAAGCTTACGATTGTCTAGATCATACATTGTTTATTGCCTCGGAATTTGCACGATTACCCAGATTACAAATCAAGTCAGAGGTATAATTGTCAGAAAATATAAAGGCTAGGACTAGGTTGAGTAACTAAACCCAACCTAAAATTAATGATTTATTATTTTGAATTAAGCGAAAAGGAGAATTGCTTTTATCCTGACTCCTAATTAATATTACAAAATACGAAAAATAAAGGGATAACGGCAGGGTGTATCAGGATTGTTAAAAACCTTGATAATTGCCCAAATCGTTAATCCCCAATGAAGTACATAACCTAATCCGGCTAGTGGGAGAAGAAACACTAGCGGTAATATTAACCAACCAAACAGGAAAAATAATCCTGCTAAAATTGCACCATAGAACCAGACATTAAAATGAAAATTAATGGACTCTTTGGCATTATCCTTAACTACAGGATCGTCGGAAATCAGTAATATAGCTACAGGTAAGCCAACAGACACTAAAGTGGTGCTGAAAAAAATTGCTCCGTGACACAGTACGGATAGGAGTTTGCGCTTATCTGTGTCATACATTTTCGTTACTTCTGAATTTAAATTGTTGACCATAATTACAAACCTATCACAAGCGTTGTTGCCTTAAGATGAAAAGATCCCTGAGAGAAGAAAACATTACATTAGATTAAGATAAGTTACAAACTCATTACGCTTTATGTCTACTGAACTGCAAGCAGAACTAGAACAAGCGGTTGATCAACGCCGCAACTTTGCGATTATTTCTCACCCGGACGCTGGTAAAACTACCCTAACAGAAAAGCTACTCCTGTACGGGGGTGCGATTCATGAAGCTGGGGCAGTGAAAGCCCGTCGAGCGCAGCGCAAGGCTACTTCTGACTGGATGGCGATGGAACAACAAAGGGGTATTTCCATCACTTCTACTGTTTTACAATTTGTTTACCGCAATTGTCAGATCAATTTACTAGATACTCCCGGACACCAAGATTTTAGCGAAGATACTTACCGGACTTTAGCCGCCGCCGATAATGCAGTAATGTTAATTGATGCTGCTAAAGGTTTAGAACCACAGACTCGGAAGTTATTTGAGGTGTGTAAACTGAGGGGTATACCGATTTTCACCTTTGTGAATAAACTCGATCGCCCCGGTAGAGAACCCTTAGAATTGCTGGATGAAATTGAGCAAGAATTAGGTTTACAGACCTATGCAGTGAACTGGCCGATTGGCATGGGCGATCGCTTCCGGGGAGTATTCGATCGCCAAAAAGAGCAAATCCACCTGTTTGAACGTAGCTCCCACGGTAGTAAAGAAGCCAGAGATACAATTATTAATTTAGGTGATGCCAGAGTCGAACAACTTCTAGAACAAGACCTGTACCACCAGTTAAAGAACGATTTAGAACTGTTAGGGGGAGTAGGGCCGGAACTAGATTTAGACTTGGTACATCAAGGAAAAATGACCCCTGTGTTTTTTGGTAGTGCCATGACTAACTTCGGGGTGGAGTTATTCTTAAAGTATTTTCTGGACTATGCCCTTAAACCAGGCGTACATCAGAGCAGTTTAGGAGAAATTGCGCCGACCTATCCTGATTTTTCCGGCTTTGTCTTCAAATTACAAGCCAATATGGACCCAAAACACCGCGATCGCATCGCATTTGTCCGGGTCTGTACTGGTAAGTTTGAAAAAGATATGACAGTAAACCATGCTCGCACAGGCAAAGTCGTGCGCTTGTCCCGACCTCAAAAACTGTTTGCCCAAGAAAGAGAATCCATTGATGTCGCTTATCCAGGGGATGTCATTGGTTTAAATAATCCCGGTGTTTTTGCCATTGGCGACACCATTTACACGGGGCAAAAATTAGAATATGAGGGGATTCCCTACTTCTCCCCAGAACTATTTGCCACTCTAAGAAATCCCAACCCCTCTAAGTTTAAGCAATTCCAGAAAGGAGTGTCGGAATTAAGAGAAGAAGGAGCAGTACAGATTATGTACTCTACCGATGAAGCCAAACGCGACCCGATTTTAGCAGCAGTCGGTCAATTACAGTTTGAAGTAGTGCAGTTTCGTCTGCAAAATGAATATGGAGTAGAAACCATTTTGGAATTATTGCCCTACAGTGTTGCCCGTTGGGTAGATGGTGGTTGGGAAGCTTTAGAGAAAGTGGGACGGTTATTTAACACAATTACAGTCAAAGATAGCATGAGTCGCCCAGTGTTGCTATTCCGCAACGAGTGGAACTGTCAACAACTACAAGCAGACCATCCAGAGTTAAAACTCAGCGCGATCGCCCCTGTGTTTTCGGCTCAAAAGCCTGTGGAGAGTTAGGGGGAGGGGAGAGGGGAGACACGGGGAGGGGAGAGGGGGAGATGGGGAGAAAAAATAAAATTTACCCAATCCCCAATCCCCAATCCCCAATCACCCAGTATCAGGGTAATGCACTTTTGTACCAATGTGGATCACCTAGAACAGATGGGAGTGCTAAGATTTGTATGCCTTCACCCGCCGAATTGTCTTTGGAGGCTGGTTTAGTCGCCTTCAAGCAGGGTAATTACCAAGCCGCTATCACGAAACTAGAACCGATCGCTAACAGTCAAAATCAGGGAAGTACTAGCTTGCGAGCGCAGGTTTTTTTAGTGACAGCTTATGCCCGCACTGGTCAAGTATCCAAAGCGATCGCCCTATGCAAAAATTTAATCAACAGCGATCATGCCCAAATCCAAGACTGGGCAACACGCGCCCTAGAAGACCTACAACAACGTCAAAAACGACGACAACAAAGGGCAGCTAAAAATAATGGCTCACACCACACTACCCCAGGTCAAATAGTTGGTTCAGTGGGAAAAACTAAACTTCCACCAGTTAATATATATTGGCGGCAAGCTAGACGCGCTAAAGTCTGGCAACCACTACAAAAACTTCAACCCATACCCCACATACTCCTAGCAATGGGAACATTTGTGGCTATATTTTGGGTATGGCGGGAAATCATTAAGTTTGTTCTTGGTTCAATCAATAATATTCTCGACAAGCTGCCACATCTAGAGCCTGTGCAGTTGTTTTATAACGATCCTAGTTTATTAATACTCATACTATTGTTTGTCTTCCTTGCCTCTTCTCCTTGGTCACTAGATTGGCTATTAGCAAAATTTTATGGACAGCAACCACTAACTAAGGAAACGCTACACCCTTATAGTCGGGAAACCGCACGAGTAATACAACGTGTATGCCAACAGCGTCACTGGCCAACACCCCAACTGCGAATTTTACCCACAGCCGCACCCATAATTTTTGCCTATGGCAATCTCCCCCGTACTGCCCGAATTACCATTAGTCAGGGGTTATTAGCACAGTTAGCAGATGATGAAATTGCTGCCCTCTACGCTATGACTCTAGGACAAATTGGCCAATGGGATTTGCTGGTGATGTCCTTAATGGTAGTGATCACACTGCCAATTTATCGAGCTTATCAGCAAGCCTCAGAATGGGGAAATGAATATCAAAAGACTTTTTGGTGCTGGCCTGCTACCATATTAGCTAGTTTGGCTTATGGCTTTTGGTGTTTACTCACTGGTATCGCTTTGTTTAATTCCCGCTATCGACATTACTATAGCGATCGCATCGCTGCCGAAATTACAGGCAATCCCAACGGTTTAATTCGTGCCTTACTCAAAATAGCCATAGGTATAGCCAGTGATATTGCCCAGCAAGAACGCACCAGTTGGCTATTAGAAAGTTTAAATCTTCTTTTACCAATTAGCTATCAACAAAGTTTATCTTTAGGTAGCATTGCAGGTACAATACCATTTGAATCATTTTTAATGTGGGAAAAGGTTAATCCTTACGCCCAATGGTTTACTATTAACAATAGCCATCCTTTGGTTGGCGATCGCATAGAACGTCTATGTCAGATAGCCCGTCATTGGCATCTAGAAACAGAACTACACCTGAGCCAACAGTCCACCCAGGTCAAATCTAAGTCCTTCCTATTACAAATAGCTCCTTGGTTGGGCATTCCCTTGGGTTTTTTACTTGCAGGTCTGCTTTGGTTAACTTGGCAAACAGGATATGCTTTGCACTTGTTAAACCTCAAATGGATTTACGATGATTGGTCTTTTGTCCCTGGTTGCTTATTAATCGGCTTTAGCGTTGGCACATTTATCCGCATCAACAGTCTATTTCCTGATATTCAACCCCTGACCGTGCAAACAGATGAACAACTGCCTAAACTCTTAATAGACCCCTCGTCCTTACCAATTGATAGCACCAGCGTGCGTTTGGTTGGTAAACTGTTGGGTCGTCCTGGCATTGCTAACTGTATAGCACAAGACCTAATTCTCCAATCCAGTAGCGGTTTAGTCAAATTAAACCACATCCCCTGGTTAGGACAGTCAGTCAATCCTCAAGATTGGATTGGTCGGCAAATCACAGTCACCGGCTGGTTAAGAAGAGGGGCTACACCTTGGATTGATATCCAAACCCTAGAAACTCAAAGTGGAAAAACCATCAATAGTCCTCATCCGATTTGGTCTATTGTCTTAGCCGTTGCCACTCTCACCTTGGGCGCACGTATTTTGCTCACAAGTTAGTTCCGTTTGTAAACAAAAGTTGCAGTTCATCCCCCAAAGTGTTACATTTATTTACACAATTCATGGCCACCACCTTAACTCAGCCCCCAAGCTCAGTTATGGATCTTTTTGCTGGTAATGATCTATCCCCTTTGATCCTCCCAACACAGCAACAAATCAACCAGCCACAGGCTGGTTTTTGTTTCCACTGTTCACCAGTGCAAAAAAAAATGTACTTTATGCTACGATGCAATCATACCATTGGCGGAAATGTCTGTGTTGAACTAGCTACGTAAAAGATACCGTGATAATGTTAAGAAATGGCGTTTTATTCAGCAAGCAAAGGCTAAGAAGAATTTATTCACTGTGGTGGAAAGTAAGCTATTAAATTTACAATTTTTAGAATTAAGGTGGTATTGACTGAGCGTAATAGCTCCTTTATGTCAAATAAGCTTGATCCCGACGAAAAACTGTATTGTATAGGTTGATAGTTTGGATTAAAAAAACTGGTTTATGGCAGTTTTAGTCAAAAGCATCTATTCAAAAGCCAAAGCCAAGTGATTGTTTTCTGGCCTTGCCATGTTCATTCCAACTCTGGAGGTATAGTTCATGTCCGTTCGCCTATACATAGGCAATTTGCCCAAAGAAGAAATCGATCGTCAAGAACTGCAAGCAGTTTTTGCACCAGAAGGTGATGCTGTCACCACTAAACTGATCAAAGACCGGAAAACAGGCAAGTGCCGTGGTTTCGGGTTTTTGACAGTTAACAATGACGAACAAGCAGACCAAATTATTGAAAAGTATAATGGTCACTTGTTCAAAGATACGCCCATCAAACTAGAAAAGGCTCTACCCCGGAACAAGGGAGAAGAAAGCGAAGAGCAAGCACCAAAAGCACCTAGTAACGCCGGTGGTCATCCTGCTCCTAGTAGCAATAAAGAAAGTAGCCGTCGTGAAAAAAGCTCCAAAAAGTCTCGTCGTGGTAACACACAAAAAGAAACTGCTTCCTCTTCTGATTCAGAGGCTATTCGTCCAGATCCCCGATGGGCAAATGAATTAGAAAAACTCAAGCAGATGCTAGCCGCACAAGCGACAAACTAATGCTCAAGGTAAAAAAGTGAAGTACCCACCGCTAGACGCTGGTGCGTTATAGCGGGGGCTTCTAGATTTGATTACTTTACCTTCGTGAGCTTTTTTGTAGGTAATAGTTATTGAAAATCAAGAGTCAATTCACTCTCAACTCACTTTAAAAATCCTTTACTACTACCGTAACGTACAGTTTTGAACTCAACATGATTTGTACTAGGGTTGTAGAGGGTATAGGTAGCTTGACCGAGTTTTTTGCCCACATTTCCCACCCCGATCACTTGCAGGGAGTGAATATCAACAGTGTGAGGATCAACTTGACTATCAAGGGTTCTCACTCCAGCAGTGACAGAACCAGACTTTAATTCATACTGGAAAGTTAAACCAGAACGACCACAAAAAAGATTATTTGCTTGCATCCGCATCAAACGGTCCAAGATTTGTATTGGAGGAGTTTCTGGAGTCAGTTCCTCACTTACAGAAACCGTAGAACCATGAATCAACAGACAGTCCAACTCAAAAAAACCAAAATCCAAAAGACTTAACCAGCGTACAGTTGGCTGAGGAACATATTCCCACAGTGACTTTACCGTATCTCCCCCATATTTCTCGATTAATTCCTGCGGTTCCCCATTACCTGTAATCCCGTGTAAAATCAAACATTGCTCCTCCCACCAACCCTTACAGATTAATGGCTCTAACTCTCCACTGCGGGGATGACGCAACCTTTTGACCAACTCTTCTGATTCCGGCCTTGGGCAGACCACATCACCCAAAATATACAACGCTTCAATAGAGCGACCTTGACGTTTAATATCCTCTAATACAGCTTCATAAGCCGCCAGATTCCCTTCAATCCCACTTAAAATTGCCCATTTCATAATTAATCAGCTTTATCTCGTACACACATGGTTCGGATCTTCAGCACGTTCCGCAAATTCCATCCCACGTGCTAAACGCCAAGCAAAAATCGCTGGTAAACCTTTTTCAACGATCGCTTCACAAGTCTTTTGATAGTTATAAGGTACTTCCCGTAAAATCACTTCTTGAGTTTCAGTGTCATAAATTACATAAGTTGCATTCGGCCGTCCATGTCGCGGTTCTCCCACCGAACCCACATTCACAATCTTTTTTAAGGAAGTCGTAAAATTTTTTTCTTCTGCCTGTTCTTGATTCTTCACTCGCACTTGTAAGCTGCCAGCATCCAAAGTACGAACATAGGGAATGTGTGTGTGTCCACAAAATAGTACATCTGCTCCGGTAGCAAGCACTCGCTCTAGAGCTACAAAAGCATTGAGTTCTGGCAACAAATATTCATGATTGCTGTGAGGACTACCATGCACAAATGCTAGGTTTTCTTGTTGTAAAGTGTGGGGTAAGTTGGCTAAAAATTGCCGATTTTCTGGATCAATTTCGTGGTCTGTCCATTCATGAGCTAATTTTCCTCTTTTTTCTGCTAACAGGGAAGGAAAACCACATTCACAGGCGTTCAATCCCTCAATAATATCCTCATCCCAACAGCCCGCAACAGTCGGTATATCTAAAGACCTAATTTTTGCAATCACCGCATTTGGATCAGGACCATACCCTACCAAATCACCAAGACAAACTATTTTTTCAGCTTTGTGTTGATCAATATCTAATAAAACTGTATCCAAGGCTTCATAATTACCATGAATACATGAAATTACTGCTATTTTCACGGTGACATTTCCTCTAATAAAACCTGTTTGACCTGTTGTTGGTATTGCCAAATAGCTTGTTCTGATAACAAACAATCTTGTAAAGTTTGCTTCAAAGTTAATTCATCTAAATTCACTCCTACCACCTCTAAACCGCTAAAACGCTGCGGTCTTCCTTCCAAATGACGTGGTAAATCTAATTCTAGAAAGTCGGTTGATGGTACTCCTGTGACATAATCAGCATAAATCGCTCTACCATCATTAACATCAAAAATTCCCTTGGCACGAGTGACATGACCGTAAGCATCATGAGTAATTTCATACCAAAATTCTTCTAAACTGTCTTCGTCAATGACTTGACCATTGGTAGGTACTCGCCATACTTGAGTTGGCGATATATTAGTGTCAATTACTGCCCCAGTAACCATCTGATTAGCCCAAGTCTGCCACTCAGAATCTTTGATTTGAGGCGGTAAAACTGCTACAGCATGATAAGGTATATTGCCTAAAATTTCCGTCACTGCACTTGTTTCTAAGTAAAATCCCAACTCCATGTAGACAGCACTGGCTGATTCTATCTGTTTGAAAAATTCTATTTCTTGTCCGTCATTAAATACTTGTAAACCGGGAAAGTCAGCAGCAAGTCGGTTTTGGTCGATTGGAACTTTCCCAGTAGCAGGGCTAAAATACAATATTTTTTCCTGAGAAAAGTTAAATTGATTGTTGACTAGGGCTAATTGTTGAGAGATCCAAGTGGTCTTACCACAACCAACAACCCCACCGACAACGGTGATATTTGGGAAAGTCATTTAAACAGAATGATAATCATTATTCAATATTAAACCATAGACTTGGTGTAGTTTGGTCATGAACTAAACATCAGCAAGCTGTTACATGTTTCAAGCAGGTAGGGGGCAGGGGAAAGAGACGCGGGGACGCGGGG